>JBEVLC010000376.1:0-14401 GCA_040509415.1 Baekduia sp.
GGGAGCCAACCCGCCGTTCCACACCCCGACCTTCGTCCTGACCCACCATCCGCGGCCATCGATCGAGATGGAGGGCGGAACGACCTTCCACTTCATCGATGGGTCGCCGGCCGATGCGCTGCAGGCGGCCCGCGAGGCCGCGGGCGGCCAGGACGTCCGGATCGGCGGCGGCGCCACCACGATCCGCGACTTCCTCTCAGCACGGCTGATCGACCACATGCACATCGTCGTGGTCCCCATCCTGCTGGGCCGGGGCGAACGCCTCTGGGACGGCATGGAGGGCCTCGAGAAGGACTACGCGATCGAGGCCACCACGTCGCCCAGCGGAGTCACCCACCTGACGTTCACCCGTGCGGATGCGCCGGCCGAGTAGCTGAAGCCCGCTCATACGGTTCGCAATGCCACGGTGGGCGGCATACGGGACGCTCGAATGGCCGGCATCCGCCAGCGAACGCGCCGAACAGGATGGCCGAGGCGATGCCGCCCGACCACGCCTCGACGGGGATCACGACGGCCCAGCCCTTCGCGCCGGCGTACACGGCCGTTGCCACCACCCCGGCCAGCACGCCGGCGATCCCACCTACGACGGCCAGCAAGATCGACTCGGCGAGGAACTGCGTCCGGATCTGGGCCCGCGTCGCCCCGAGGGCGCGCCGCAGGCCGATCTCGGATCGCCGCTCCAGCACGCTGATGACCATGGTGTTGGCGATGCCGATCCCGCCGACCAGCAGCGCGACCGCGCCGAGGCCGAGGAACAGCCCGGTCAGGGCCGAGTCGGCGGCGGCGCGGGCCGCAAGCGCGTCGGACGGACGGCTGACCTGGACCTCCTCCGGGTTGGCCGGGTTGACGGCCGAGGGCAGCAGCGCCCGCACGCGGTTGACCGCGGCCGGATCGGCGCGCAGGTAGACGGTGCTCGCGTTGCGCTCCTCGCCCAGCTCGCGCGCCGCCGCCGCGTAGCCGACCAGCGCGGCGCGGTCGATCTCCGGCGCGAGCTCCAGTGCCGACAGGATGCCGACGACCGTCCAGCGGCGCCCGCCGATGTCCACCAACATGCCGGGACGGTCCACTCCCAGCCGCTCGGCGGCCAGCGCGCCGAGGACGACCGCCGACGTGTGCGCGGTCGCCGCGTTGAGGAAGCGCCCGCGGGCCATCGTCCCGCCGAGCGTGGCCAGCAGCGCCGGATCGGCCGCGCCGACCGTGATGCCGCCGGTCTCGTCGGGGTCGATCCGGTCGCTGCGCCGCACCGTCGCGTTGAGCGCGCGCACCGTCGCGACGTGCTTGACGCCGCCCAGACGGGAGATCACCTTGCGCGTGCGGCGCGGCAGCACCGCCTCGTCGCCGCCGAGCGTCTGACCCGGCGCCGCCGTCAGCAGGTTGGTGCCGAGGCGGTCGAGCTCGTCGAGCAGCCCGGCGCGCGAGGAGGCCGAGAGCCCCAGCACCGCGACCATGCTCGCGATGCCGATCGCGATCCCCAAGCCGGAGAGCGCGGCGCGCAGCCGCCGCGTGCGCAGGCCGACGGCGCCGACGCGCAGCAGGTCGGCCGGCAGCAGCCGTGACGCACCGGTCATCGGTCCTCCTCGATGCGACCGTCGCGCAGATGGACGTGGCGTGGCAACGCGGCCGCCACCTCACGGTCGTGGGTGATGACGACGATCGTCGTGCCCTCGCGATGCAGCTCGCCGAGCAAGTCCATGATCTCGCTCCCGGACCGCGAGTCGAGGTTGCCGGTGGGCTCGTCGGCGAAGACGATCGCGGGGCGCGCGACAACTGCGCGGGCGATCGCCACGCGCTGGCGCTCGCCGCCTGACAGCTCGTCGGGCCGGTGCGTCATGCGATGCGCCAACCCGACGCGCTCCAGCGCCGTGCGTGCCGCCGCGGTGCGCTGCGCCAGCGGCGTCGCGCTGTAGAGCAGCCCCTGGGCCACGTTCTCCAGCGCGCTCATCCCATCCAACAGGAAGAATTGCTGGAAGACGAAGCCGATCCGGTGCGCGCGCAGGCCCGCCAGCTCGCGATCGTCGAGGTCGTCAACGTCGGCGCCCGCGATCGACACGCGCCCGCTCGACGGCCGCTCCAGCGTTCCCATCACATGCAACATGGTGGACTTGCCCGAGCCCGACGGCCCGACGACGCCGACCAGCTCGCCGTCGGCGATCGTCAGGCAGACGCTGTCCAGCGCGCGCACGCCGCCGGGGTACTCCTTGGTCACCTCGTCCAGGACGAGGCTCATCGCGGCACCACGACGCGCGTGCCGACCGCCAACCCGCGGCCGGAGACTTCGACCCAGCCGTCGGCCGAGACTCCCAGCGTGACGGCGACCAGGCGGCGCGTGCCGGCCAGCTGCACCGCATAGGCCGACGGACCGGTAGCTACCAGCGCGGAGATCGGCACCGCGAGCGCCGCCTCGGTGCTCCCGGTCGCTAGCGACAGCGTCACCGGCGCGCCGTCAAGGCCACCACGGCGGCGATCGCGCAGCGCGACCGACAGCCCGACCGTCGCCTCTCCCCCTTCCTCGCCCGCTGTGGCGACCGACGCGACCTTCGTGATCTTCCCGCGCGCGGTGCGCCCGTCGGGCAGCGTCACGGTGACCGCATCGCCGCCTCGGACCGCACCGGCGTTGCCGGCGCCGACCTGCGCGGTGACCTCCGAGACGGTCGAGCTCAGCGCGGTGACAGGCGCGCCCACACGCGCCTGATCGCCAACCTCGACGGTGTGGACGCCGACGCGCGCCGGCCCGTCGCTGACGACGAGGTCGGCGCGCCGCAGCGTCCCGGTCTCCTCAAGGCCGCGATCCTCCTGGAAGTCCTGAACCGCGGCGGTCGTCGCCGAGGTCCAGTCGACGTCGACGGTCCCGGGGTCGTAGCCGAGCGCGACGAGGTTGCGCTCCAGCTGGCGGACGTCGCGGCCGTCGGTGACGCCGGGACCGAGGTCGCGGTAGAACGGCCGGGTGCCGTAGAGGACCCACGCGGTGGCCTGGGCGTCGATCGATAGCAGCGACCGGCCGCGACCGACGAGCGAGCCCTCGGCGCGCAGGCGCGTCACGGTCCCGCCGGCCGGCGCGGCGAGCTTGCGAGCGTCCGCGTAGCCGAGCGTGGCGTCGATGTCGACGCGGTCGACGAGGTCGCGCCGCTGCACGGTCGCGGCGCCGAGCGGGATGTCGCTGTTGGCGACGGGCGGCGCGGCGCTGTCGCCGGGCGCCAGCAGCCAGACGGCGGCGCCGACCGCTGCGATGACCGCGAGCAAGGCGACGGCGCGGCCGATGCGGCGACGGGTCCGGCCGCGGCGCGGGCTCGGGCCCGCGGTCACTGGCGGCGCCTCGGTGGCCGCGCTCACGGCGTCGGGCCCGCTCGGAACGTTGTCGGGGCACCGTCCGGACCGCCCTTTTCGCCCCCCGGCGGCTTGCCCAGCAGCGTGTGGCAGGCCTTGTCTGCTGCCTTGAAGGCCGCCGAGTCGGGCCGGATGCCCTTGCCGATCGACATCTGGATGCCGTTGCCGTTGACCTTCGGGTCGGGCATGTCGACGCCTTTGGCGCGCATGCAGCGGGCGTAGGCGACGAAGGCGTCGCGCTGCTTGGCCATCGCGGCCGGATCGGGGGCGTCGCCGCCACCGTCCTCGCGGTACTTGGAGCAGGCCTTATCGGCCGCCTTCATCTTGGGGGCGTCGACGCGGACGAGCTTGCCCGGGCCGCCCATCTTCTGCAGGATGCCGCCACCGTTGGCGCGCGTCGGGTCGGGCATGTCGATGCCGTGGTCGCGCATGCACTTGGCGAACTTCAGTGCGCCGTCGAAGGCCTTGTCCTCACGGTCGCGGGGCGAGTTGTCGTCCTTGCCGGAGCCACAGGCGCCGAGCGCCAGCGCGGCGCCGGCGATCGCGGCGAGGGTGAGCAGCTGTCTGATCATGTCCACCATCAAGCCCGGCGAACATGAGAGCCGGCTGAACGGGAGCTAGGGAGCGGTTAGGAGACCACCTGGAGGACGGCGGAGCTCAAGAAAGGCCTGCGCGTTGCAGGAACCAGTCTGCATTGCGGACCATCTGCTGCGGCCACTCCGTCGCCACGAGAGGGATCAGGGTCCACAGAAGCAGCACACTTGTACCCACAGCAGCGGTCACGCGACTCGGCGACTCCGCGAAGCTCATCGCGGCCAGCATCAGGAGACCGTAGTACGGAGCTTCCAAAACACGGCTCAACAGCATCGTCGGCAGCCACCCGGTCGAGCCACTGAAGATCACGATCACGAACGCAAGCCCGAGCGCAGAAACCATCAGCAGCCACACCGCACGCCGCGCGTTGGCTGCGGGCTCGGAGGTGAGAGGACCGAAGGTCAGCCACGTTGCCAGTGCGATCGCGAAGAGAAAGCCGAAGGTGGCCAGGAAGTTCGCAAAGCTTTGACAGTAGTTCCAGAAGGTGCACGCGTCGCCGGAGAAACCGAGGGACAGACCATCAAACAGGTCGGTGGGAAGGTCGGAGCGAAGTAACACCCCTCCTTGGTAGCCCGGAAGGACGGACCCGAGTTGGGTGCGAAGCCGACCGTGGAACAGATCATGGGTCATGTTGTTGGCCAAGACCAGCCCAACCCCCGCCGTCCCCAGCCAAAGCGCAAACCACGTAAGTGCGTGCCGGAGATCGAACATAACCCCGCGGTTGGGCGTCCTGATGCAGAGCACGGCGGCGCCGGTCAGCGCGACCGCCGCCGCGGCGAGCAGCCACCAGAGGCTGCCGACTATCGGCGGCGAGACACCATGCAGTGACCAGAAGGGGTACAGCATCGCCGCCAGCGCGCATACCGGAACAAGATGGAGGCCGATGCGGAGGCCTCGCCGGTCAAAGCGCGGCACTCCACGATCGCGCACGGTCCGCCATGCGATCCCTGCCGGCACTGCGGCCAGCACAAACAGCAACACCTCTGCTGAGGTGAACCCAAGCCCGAGCGTCGCGAGGCCGAGCGCGATCATGACCGATCGCCGGTGACGCCCTACCAGAAGCAGAGCGACCCACGGCGCCACGATGCCGATGTGCCGGCCCACCTGCCCCGTGGTGAAGGCGGGATTGTCACCGCCGATGATGGTGATGTAAATCCAGGGAAAGATCGCGACTGTCGATCCGAAGACGCTGGCCGTTGCCACAAACCCAGCAAGTGCCTTGCGCCGCCACGCGAAGCCGTAGACGAGGCCGAACACCAGACTTAAGAGTGAGACCAGGCTCAAGCACTGACCCACGTAAATGGGAAACCAGAGGTCACGACTGGCGCGTGACCAGAACATGAGTGGCCCATTGAACACCCATTCGTCGGACTGCTGCCCCCACTGCGCGAGATGGCCGCCTGCCGGACCTTGCAACTGCTGGACGGCAGCGATGAGCAACCAGTGGCTTGAGTCCTGGGTCATGAAGAACCGACCTGTCTGAAGCCTGTGCACCAGCGCAAGCGCGATCACCACAGATACTCCTGCCGCCACGACGCCCCAGCGCCCCAGCGCGGCGCGATCGCGGGACAGTGTCCCGGCGTGGCGCGCTATCGCGCGACGGTGCAACATGATGGCCGTGACCGGCACTCCCAATAGCGCGATCCACGAAGCCGTCCGCAGCGGAACCGCGGCGAACAACAGCTGCAATGGCGCCAGCAGCATGAGATAGCCGGGCAGGAACCCTGCCATGGCGGCGACTGGCCGCGGCCACCGGTCGCTCCCGCGGATCGCGCCGACGATGATGTTCCCAATGGCAGCGACCGAGACGAAGTACACGGCCGTGAGCAGGACTGTCAACACGCGCAACCGGCCCTCGATGAACGGGTTGAGCGCCGCCAGATCGAAGCCCGGCGGATAGGATTCCGGCGCCAAGACGCCCGACACCGCCACGCCGGCCGGCGAGGTGGCAAAAACGGGATGCTCGCCGAAATCCGCTCGCGTCGCACGGAGCAGATCCGACGGGGTCAGTCCTCGGGTCGCGACCGCGACAACTGCGAGGCTCACGAGCAGGACGATCGCTGGGGTGCCCGGCCAAGGACGAACGTGCCGAGCTGGCGCACCTGCCTGTGGACGGGGCTTGACGACCATCGGGCGGCATGCCTACCTCAGCCATCAAGCGTCCTACCAGAGCCGGCTGGCACCTCACATTGTTAGGAAGTGCTGACCGGCAGCGTCAGCCGCAGCAGCGTCCCGCCGCCGGGCGCGGACTCAGCGACGACGGTCCCGCCGTGGGCGTCGGCCACGTGCTTGACGATCGCCAGCCCAAGGCCGGAGCCGGGCAGCCCACGCGCCGAGGGCGCGCGGTAGAAGCGGTCAAAGACATGTGGCAGGTCGGCCTGCGCGATGCCGGGGCCGTGGTCGCGAACGGTCACCTCGCCGTCGGCGACGGTCACCTCGACCGTCGCGTCCGGCGGGCTCCACTTCACCGCGTTGTCCAACAGGTTGCCCACGGCGCGCGCCAGCCGCGCGCGGCAGCCGACCACCACCGACGGCTCGGCGTCCAGCGTGAACGCCATCGCGGGCGCATGGCGCCGCGCGCGCTCCACCGCGGCGCCGACCAGCTCGTCGAGGCGCAGCTCCTCGGGCGGGTCGACCTCACGCTCGCCCGGGCGGGCGAGGTCGACGAGGTCGCCGACGAGCACCGTGAGGTCCTCCAGCTGGCCGCGCGCGGAGCGCAGCATCGCGGCGCGCTCGGCCGGTGCCAGCTGCGGCGCGTGCTCCAGCAGCTCGATGTTGGCCCGGATCGCCGTTAGCGGGGTGCGCAGCTCGTGCGAGGCGTCGGCGACCAACTGGCGCTGGGCGTCGCGCGAGCGTTCCAAGGCCGACAACATGGCGTTGAACGCGGCGGCGAGCCGGCCCGGCTCGTCGTCGGCGCCCGCCGGGATCCGGTGGTGCAGCTCACCGGTCGCGGTGACCTGCTCGGCTGTGGCGGTCAGCCGCGCGAGCGGACGCGTCGCGGCGCGCGAGACGGCGAGGCCGAGCGCAGCGGCCAGCCCCACCCCGCCGAGCATGACCACGACCAGCACCAAGCGCAGCCGCCCGAGCGTCGCGTCGGCCTCGGTCAGCGAGCGGGCGATCTGCAGCGCCTCGCCGTTCTCCCCGCGGCGCGTGAGGACACGCAAGTGGACGCCGTCGACGGTCTCATCGCGGATGAAGGGCCCGCGCTTGCCCGCCGCGACCGCCTTGACCGCAGCGGTCACCGGCAGGATCTCGCGCGCGTCACCGCGGATCGTCGTGCCGCCTTCCAGCGTCGCCTGAGCCACGCCGATGGCATCGCCGAACGCCGCGTTGGGGACCCGCACGCGGACGTCCAGCGGTTGCGTCTGCTTGTCACCCCCCAGTAGCGGCGCCGCCATGCCGGGCGCGCGCTCCTTGCTGAGCAGGACGACCTCCGGCTGGGTCGTGCGCAGCGCGCGGTCGACGTTGGCCCGCAGGTCGTCACGCACAATGATGTAGGTGATGATGACCGCCAGCGCGATCGCCACGGCGACGGCCGCGGCGGCGAGCAGGACGATGCGGCGTCGGAAGGTCATGCGCGCGGCGCCCGCAGCACGTAGCCAAAGCCGCGCACGGTGTGCAGCAGGCGCGGCTCCCCCGCCGCCTCGGTCTTGCGCCGCAGGTAGCCGACGTAGACCTCCAGCGAGTTCGACGCCGGGCCGAAGTCATAGCCCCAGACGCCGTCGAAGATCTGCTCGCGTGTGAGCACCTGACGCGGGTGCAGCATGAACAGCTCCAACAGCAGGAACTCGGTGCGCGTCAGCTCGATCGGGCGGCCACCGCGGTGGACCTCGTGGCCGACGGGGTCGAGTTCGAGGTCGTCGAAGCGCAGCGTCTGGCGATCCTGCTCCCAGCCCGACCGGCGCAGCAGCGCGCGCAGGCGTGCGAGCAGCTCCTCCAGCGCGAACGGCTTGGGCAGGTAGTCGTCAGCACCCGCCTCCAATCCGGCGACGCGATCACCGACGGCATCGCGCGCGGTGAGCATCAGCACCGGCGTGCGATCGCCGGTGTCGCGCAGCCGGCGGCAGACCTCCAGGCCGTCGAGGCCGGGCATCAAGACATCCAGCAGGACGGCGTCGGCACGCGCCGTGGCCTGGGCGCGGACAGCCGCTCGCCCGTCGCCGGCCAGGGCGACCTCGAACCCCTCGACCTTCAGGATCCGCGCGAGCACCTCGCGCACGGCGGGTTCGTCATCGACGACCAGGACGCGCATTGGCGCGGATCGTCGCCGACAATCCTGAAGGTCAGGTGAGGACGGCCGCGCAGAGGACGCTGCCGCGTCTGAGGGCTCGCGCGCGGCGAAGTCGCTTCGGCTTGTAGGCCAGCTGTCAACGCCTGGCGCAAGGCCTATAACACGTCCGCGCCTATGGTCCCGGGCCATGTGCCCGTCGCAGCGTCGAACCGTCGCCGTCACCGGCGCTTCCGGGTATGTCGGTGGGGTGATCGCGCGGCGGTTGCGCGCGGACGGATGGCATGTCGTCGCGCTCACGCGGTCGCCCACGAGCAACGCCGACGAGCACCGGACGTGGTCCTTGCAGACCCGGCAGCTCCCGGCGCTGGCCGACGTCGACCTCCTGGTCCACGCAGCCTATGACTTCACACCGACCGACTGGATGGACATCGAGCAGGTCAACGTCGGCGGCGCACGGACGCTGTTCGACGCCGCGCTCGATGCAGGGGTCCAACGGCTGATCCATATCTCCAGCCTGGCCGCGTTTCGTGGAGCACGATCACGGTACGGCACCGCGAAGCTGCTGACCGAGGCCGAGGCGGTCTCACGTGACGGCATCGTGATCCGGCCTGGCCTGGTCTACGGGCCGCAGGCGGGTGCGATGGTCGCTGGGCTGCAGAAGATGGCCGATCGCCTCCCCGTCATCCCGCTGATCGTGGGCGATGGCAGCCCGATGCTCATGGCCCACGAGCAGGACGTCGCCGAGCTGCTGGCGGCGATCACCGACGGTCGCGAGCTGCCAGAGCCCGGGTGTCCGCTCGTCGCCGCCAACCCCGAACCGATCACCCTGCGTGGCCTGCTCACGTCGCTTGCCGGAGCCCGGGGCCGTTCGCCGCGCTTCATCCCGGTGCCGTGGCGCGCCGTCTACCGCGTCCTACAGAGCTGCGAGCGCGTCGGCCTGCGGCCCCCGTTTCGCAGCGACAGCGCCCTGAGTTTGGCGACCGCCAACACCCAGCCCTTCTTCGCGGCGAGTGGGCCGGCAACCGTGACGTTCCGACCGTTCCGAGCAGCCGATCTGGGGCCCGCGACGTCGTGACCGGCGGGGTCGCCGTTCTCGGGTCCGGACCTGCCGGCGTCGCTTGCGCACGCGCTCTGCTGGCCGCAGGCGTCCGGGTCACGATGTTCGACGGTGATGCCCGGGCGGACCCCATGCCGAGCAAGCGCTATGCCCCGCTGCGCGATCAGGAGCCCGAGGCATGGGACCCGGAGCTCGTCGACGCGCTGCGCCACGAGTTCCAGCCCAACCTCGGCGCGGTCCCGCTCAAGCCAGTGTTGGGATCCTTGCACCCCTACGCGCAGGAGCATCCGGCCAAGCCGTCGGCAGAGGCCGGCATTCCGGCCTGGCCCTCGCTGGCCGCCGGTGGGCTGAGCACCGTGTGGGGCGCCTCGATCCTCCCCTACCGCGACCGCGACCTCGCCGAGTGGCCGTTCGGCGAGCGCGAGCTCGCCGAGCACTACCGTGCCGTGCTGCGCTTCATGCCGCTCGCGGGCGAGCATGACGCGCTCGCGACGATCCTGCCGCTCTACACCGGCGATCCCGGCCATGTGCCGCCCACGCCGCAGATCGCCTCGCTGCTGGGCGACTTCGCCAAGAGCGCCTCGAAGCTCCGCCGGGCCGGGATCGTCGCGGGAGGTTCCCGCCTGGCCCTCCAAACCGCGGCCAACCATGGTCCCGGCTCGCCGTGCCGCCGTGCCGGCGTGTGTCTGCACGGGTGCCCGTACAACGCGATCTACCGGACCGATCTGGAGGTCGCGCGGATGACGACCGATCCGCGGTTCGACTATCGACCGGGACAGATCGTCGAGCGCATCGAGGAAGTCGGAAACCACGTCACGCTGCAGCTGCGCAACGACGGTGGGGCACCGGAGGACGCGCGCTTCGAGCGGGCCTTCGTCGCCACCGGCGTCCTGTCCTCCACGCGCCTGGGACTCATGGCGCTCGATGCCTATGACCAGGACGTCGACCTACAGGACTCCCAGTACTTCACCGCCCCGTTGCTGCGCCTCCGCTCGGCACCCGTCTCGACCACGGCGAGCGGCGTCACGCTCGCCCAGGCGTTTTTGGAGATCGATACCCCCGAGGTGTCGGCGAACACGGTGCACGTGCAGATCTACGGCTACAGCGACCTCGTTCTCCGCGAGGTGGCCGGACGGCTGCGCCTTCCGAGCGGCCCCGTCGAGCGCCATGGGCAATCGCTGCTCGGCCGGCTGATGCTGGCCCAGTGCTACCTGCACTCCAACAGCTCTGACCCGATCCGCGTCCGCCTGCAGCGCGATGAGACGCTGCACTTCGAGCGACCGTCCGACGACGCGCGGCCGCGGACAGAAGTGCAGAAGGTCGCCCGCCGGCTCGTACGCGCCTTCCGGGAGCTGCGGACGCTCGTGCTCCTCCCCCAGCTCCAGTTCTGGGAGCCAGGCCGCGGCAACCACCTCGGTGGGACGTTCCCGATGACCCGCCGACCACGCAGGCTGCAGAGCGACGTGCTCGGACGGCCAGGCGGCCTGCAGCGCATCCACCTCGTCGACGGCTCGGTCCTGCCCACGATCCCGGCGACGACCGTGACCTTCAGCATCATGGCCAATGCCCATCGCATCGGCCACGGGGCGTCAACAGCCTAAGGACCGAGCAGCTCGCCCAACGTGCGCCCGCTCGCGACCGAGCGCGGCTGGGCAGCGACGACGTCGGATCCCGGCTCGGCGTCGTCGTCGCGGCGCTTGATCAAGAGCCATTGGGGCTTGGTGGGATCGCCCCGACTTGTCCGCTGCAGCGCGAAGCCGCCGCGGAGCTTCTCGCCGTGCAGGACGAAGACGGCATGACCGCGATCCAGCGCCTCGGGCCACGGCACCCGGCCGCCCTGCTCGTAGCTGCCTCGGTCCCAGACGATCACGGCGCCGTCGCCGAGCGATCCCTCGACGTCGTTGTGCGACAGGTCGTGGTCTTCGACCTGCACCGCCAGGCGCTTGACCGCGGGATCCATCGACGGGCCCTTCGGAACCGCCCAGGAGCGCATCACCCCGTCGACCTCCAATCGCAAGTCGTAGTGGTGGGCGGTCGCCTGATGCTCTTGGACGACGAAGACGCCGGCGCTCACGCCACGCATCGCGAACTGCTCGTGGCCCTCGACCTTGACCGGCTCGAGCGCGACACCGTCGACCCGCGCCGGCGCCGGTCCTTCGTGCAGCCAGGCGGCGAGCGCGTCGAGCGCCTCAGGGGCGCCCTCGGCGTGGACGTGCACCGTCCCGTCGTCCTGGTTGCGCACCCAGCCGAGCACGCCGAGCGCCTTGGCACGCCGGACCGCGGCATCGCGGAACGCGACACCTTGGACCTTGCCCTGGACCACCGCGCGGAAGGCCGTCGCACTCGTCATCGCGTGATCACGGCGTCGTTGATCCCCAACAGCGAGGTGACGCTCATCGCCAGCAGCTCCCGCGCCCGCTCGCGACCGATCAGGCCGGCGAGCCAGCGGCCACTGATCCCGTCGACGGCCGCCGTGAGCAGCGCCGCGAGGTCGTCGGGCGCGGCGAGCGCCCCGATCGACCCATCCTCCTGCCCGCGCCACACCGCCTCGGCGACGAGCGCGCTCCGACGCGTGCTGGCCTCCGCGAGCTGCTCGCGCAGGCTCGGGTCAAAGAACGCCGCCGACATCACCTCGCTCCAGAGGATCGACAGCTCGCGCGCGTGCACGGGATCGCCGAGCTCTGCGAGCAGCATCGTGACGATGAGCTCGGCGCCGGTGCGCTGGTCGGCGTCGAGGTCCTCGACGGCCTCGGCGGTGCGCTCGTTGGCGTGCTTGAGCGTGGCCCGGATGAGGCCGGAGCGGTTGTCGAAGTGGTAGTAGAGCAGCGACACCGCCACGCCGGCCCGCTCGGCGACCTCCTCGACCCGCAGGCCGCGCACGCCCTTGCGCGCGATGACGCCGATCGCCGCATCGAGGATGGTGCGTTTACGGTCGGCCATGAGTGGGCGAATCCTCGCACATCCTCGTCTCACTCAGTGATCAACGATGTGCGTGTCCTAGTCATAGCTATTGATCAGCCGCACGTTCAAGATCATCATGATGACCCCCAGCCCGAGGACGACGCCGAAGCCCGGCAGGATCGTGCCCCAGTCGAAGTCGTCGAGGATCAGCGAGCGCAGCGCCTCCATGATGTAGGTGACGGGGTTGCAGGTCGCCGCGATCTCCATCGGGCGTGTCAGCAGATCGCGCGAGACGAGGTTCGGCGTCAGGAACAGCAGCGGGAAGAAGACCAGCCCGCCAGAGTTGGTCGCCGCCGCGCTGCGGGTCTTCAGCGCGATCAGCTGGATGAAGCCGACATAGACGACCGACCACAGCGCGGTCAGCAAGACGAGCAGCAGAAAGCCGAGCACGCCGCTGGCGATCGTGATCCCGAAGATCAGGGCGAGCACGATGATCGCCACCGCGATCAGCACGCCCTTGACGAATTCCGCCACCAGCCGGCCCAGCACGATCGAGGTGCGTGCGACCGGCGTCGCCCGCAGCTTGTCGAAGTAGCCGCCCTCGATCTCCTCCACCAGAAAGAGCGCCGCGGTCCCGAACGAGCCCGCCAGCAGCAGCGAGACGGGCAGCTGGAACGCGCCGTAGCCCTGGCCCTTGAGGAACTCCGTCGAGGCCGACGGGAAGACCTTGCCCGCCTGGCCGACGTTGACCACCAAGAAGAACAAGGGGATGAACAACGTCGGGACCAGCGCCTCAGGCGTGCGCCACGCCTCGCGCAGCGCCCGCTGGCCCAGCACCCATGCCTGCGTCATGCCGTCACCTCCTGCACGTCGCCGGCGACGCGGCTGCGCGTGCGGCCGGTCGCGTCGAGGAACACGTCGTCGAGCGTCGGCTCATCGGCCTGCCCGGTCCGCTGTCGCAACTGCGACTTCAGCTCGGCGGGCGTCCCGTCGCGCACGATCAGCCCGCCGTCGATGATCGCCAGGCGGTCGCAGAGCTGGTCGGCCTCCTCCAGGTACTGGGTCGTGAGGAAGACCGTCGTGCCCTGCTCGTTGATGCGCCGGACCTCGTCCCAGACCGTCAGCCGGCTGGCGGGGTCCAGGCCGGTCGTCGGCTCGTCGAGGAACAGCACGTCGGGCCGGTGCACGAGCGCGGAGGCCAGGTCGAGCCGGCGTTTCATACCGCCCGAGTAGCCCTTGATGCGACGGTCTCCCGCCTCCTCGAGCTCCATCAGCGCGAGCAGCTCGGCAGCGCGCTGCACAGCGTCGGCGCGCGAGAGGCCGAACAGCCGGCTCTGCAAGACGAGCAGCTCACGCCCGGTCTGGCGCGGATCGAGGCCGGCCTCCTGGAGCGCCACGCCGATCCGGCGCCGGGCCATGTCGGGGTCGCGAGCGACGTCGACGCCGGCCACGCGGACGGTGCCCGCGGTGATCGACAGCAGCGTCGTGAGCATCCGCACCGTCGTCGACTTGCCGGCGCCATTTGGCCCCAGGAAGCCGAAGACCTCGCCGGCCTGCACCTCCAGGTCGACCCCGCGCACAGCCTCCACCGTCCCGCCGCGCCCCGTGTAGGTCTTGATCAGGCCCTCGGCCTGAACGGCGGGCCCTGTGGCCTGCCGCGTCACGTCCCGCATCTCGCTCCTCGTCGCCGTTTGCGCCATCGAGACCATATGACGGGTCGCGGCGCGCGGACTCATCGGCGTCCGGACGCGAGCGTGAGATCAGCCCGCCGTCGGGAAGCCCAGGTCCACGCCGCGGTGCGACGGGTCGGCCCAGCGGCGCGTGACGACCTTGCCGCGGGTGCAGAAGCGGACGCCCTCGGGGCCGTGGATGTGGACGTCGCCGAAGAGCGATGCCTTCCAGCCGCCGAAGGAGTGGTAGGCCATCGGCACGGGGATCGGGACGTTGATGCCGACCATGCCCGCGGTGACGTCCTGCTCGAAGGCGCGCGCGGCGCCGCCGTCGTTGGTGAAGATCGCTGCGCCGTTGCCAAACGGGTTGGCATTCACCAGCGCAAGCGCCTCCGGGTAGCTCGCGGCGCGCACGACGACGAGCACCGGCCCGAAGATCTCCTCGTCGTAGATCCGCATGCCGGGGCGCACGTCGTCGAAGAGCGTCGGACCGAAGAAGTGGCCGCCCTCGCGGCCCTGCACGGTGAGCGTGCGGCCGTCGACCAGCAGCTTGGCGCCCTCGTCGACGCCGGCGGCGACGTACTCGGCGACGCGCGCCCGGTGGCGCTCGCTGACCAGCGGGCC
>JBEVLC010000377.1:0-7909 GCA_040509415.1 Baekduia sp.
AGCGTCTGGCGTCCGACAAGTTGGCGGTCGTCCCGCGGACCGGCCGGCGCGGGCCACCTGCGGTCCCGTCGTCGGCGATCCTCGTCGACGACGTCCACACCACGGGCGCCACCCTGCACGCCTGCGCCTTGGCGTTGCGGGAGGCCGGCGCGCTGGACGTGCGGGCCGTCACCTACGCGCGGGCGTTGCGCGACTGAGGCTGAGCAGGCTGGGCGATCGCCGCGAATTCGTCGAGTGCCGTTGCTGTCGTCGGCTTCCGGGAATACCTTTGTGCGTACCTAGAGATCCCAGCCCCAGGAGGGCCGCATGCAGATCGAGGTCAAGGGCCGCCACATGACCATCTCGGACGACATCCGGGAGCACGTGGAAAAGCGCTTCGCCAAGGTGGGCAAGCAGGTGTCCGAGCTCGCGACGTTGGAAGTCGAGCTCATCCAGGAGCAGAACCCCTCCAACCCGGAGGCGTTCCGGGCCGAGGTCACGCTCCGGGTCAAGGGCACGACGCTGCGCGCCTGCGACGCCTCGCGCGACATGGCCCACTCGATCAACCTCTGCGCCGACGAGTTGGCGGTCCAGGTCAAGCGCCACCGCGACAAGCGGCGAAAGCGAAGGGAGTCGCGCGCCGCGGCCCTGCACCCGCCGGGCATGGCGCCGGAGACGGGTGGCGGCATCTCCGCCGCGATGTAGCCGCTGCGTCACGGCCTTGCCGCCGTGGCACGGCGAAGGCGCGCGGGGCGGGCCGATCTTGACCGGTTCGCCCCGACTGCGCGGCCTTCGCCGACTACACTGAGGCGCATGGGTCTGCTTGACCGCGCGCTGAACATGGGAGAGTCGAAGCAGTTCCGCCAGCACGAGAAACGTGTGGCGCGAATTGGCGACTTCGAGCCCGAACTGGAGCTTGAGTCCGACGAGGAGCTCAAGGAGCGGATGGACGCGCTGCGCCAGCATGTGCGCAGCCAGCCCGACGACGACAAGGTCGCCGCCGCCCTCGACGAGGTCCTGCCGGAGTGCTTCGCGATCACCCGCGAGGTCGGTCGCCGCACGATGAACATGCGGCACTTCGACGTCCAGCTGATCGGCGGCATGGTCCTGCACGGCGGCAACATCGCCGAGATGCGCACCGGCGAGGGCAAGACGCTGACGGGCACGCTCGCCGTCGTCCTCAACTCGCTCGCCGGCCAGGGCGTCCACGTCGTCACGGTCAACGACTACCTCGCCAAGCGCGACGCCGAGTGGATGATGCCCATCTACGAGGCCTGCGGCGTCACCGTCGGGATCCTGCAGAACAACATGGACCCCGACGACAAGATCGAGGCCTACGCCTGCGACGTCACGTACGGCACGAACTCGGAGTTCGGCTTCGACTACCTGCGCGACAACATGGCGCAGTCGATGGAGGACAAGGTCCAGCACGGCGGCCGCCTCTCCGAGGACGGCAAGCCGCTGGCGATGCACTACTACGCCATCGTCGACGAGGTCGACAACATCCTCATCGACGAGGCGCGCACCCCGCTGATCATCTCCGGCGCCCCCGAGGCTGCCGCCGACCACTACATCAAGTTCGCCAAGCTCGCGAAGGTGATGACCTCGGGCAAGACGCCCGAGGGGATGGACCCACGGGCCCGCAAGGACTTCGTCGCCGACTTCGACTTCGAGTTCGAGGAGAAGCACAAGACGATCGCGGTCACCGAGCAGGGCGTCCAGAAGGCCGAGAAGTTCCTCGGCATCGACCACCTCTACCGCGCCGAGAACGGCCCGCTGGTCAACCACCTCATCCAGGCCCTGAAGGCCGAGTCGCTGTACAAGCGCGACGTCGACTACGCGGTCGTCGACGACGAGGTCAAGATCATCGACGAGTTCACCGGTCGCATCCTCGACGGCCGTCGCTGGTCGGAGGGCCTGCACCAGGCCGTGGAGGCCAAGGAGGGCGTCGCCGTCCAGGAGGAGAACCAGACCCTGGCGACGATCACCTACCAGAACTTCTTCCGTATGTACGGAAAGCTCGCTGGCATGACGGGCACCGCGCTGACCGAGGCGACGGAGTTCATGAAGATCTACAAGCTGCCCGTCGTGCAGATCCCGACGAACCAGCCGATGATCCGCAAGGACCGCAACGATCAGGTCTACAAGACCCGCGAGGGCAAGTGGACGGCGCTGCTCAACACGATCCAGGAGCGCCACGCGCTCGGCCAGCCGGTCCTCGTCGGCACGATCTCCGTCGAGGTCTCCGAGATGATCTCGCGGCGGCTCGACAAGCTCGGCATCCCGCATTCGGTCCTCAACGCCAAGCCCGAGCACGCCGCGCGCGAGGGCGAGATCGTCGCCGAGGCCGGCCGCCCCGGCGCGGTGACCATCGCCACCAACATGGCGGGCCGCGGCGTGGACATCAAGCTTGGCGGCAGCCCCGAGCACCAGACCCAGGGCGAGCTGCGCAACCTCGGCCTCACGGCCGGCGATCCGGACTACGACGAGCGCTACGCCGAGATCCTCCCGAAGATCGAGGAGCGGATCGCCGTCGACCACGACAAGGTCCTCGAGGCCGGCGGCCTCTTCATCTGCGGCACCGAGCGCCACGAGTCGCGCCGGATCGACAACCAGCTGCGCGGCCGCGCCGGCCGCCAGGGCGACCCGGGCGAGTCGCGCTTCTTCCTCTCGGCCGAGGACGATCTCGTGCGCCTCTTCGCCGGCGACCGGATCTACAAGATCCTCGACAAGCTCGGGACGCTGGACGAGGACGGCAACGAGGAGCCGATCGAGGCCGGCATGCTGTCCAAGCAGATCGAGAAGGCGCAGAAGAAGGTCGAGGAGCAGAACTTCCTCATCCGCAAGCGCGTCCTCGAGTACGACGACGTCATGAACGAGCAGCGCCGCGTCGTCTACCAGTACCGCGACGAGGTGCTGGAAGGGCGCGACATGGGTCCGGTCGCGCGCGAGAACGTCTCGGATGTCGTCCGCCGCGTGGTCGACGAGTACACGGTCTCGGAGTTCATCGAGGATTGGGATCTCGACGGCCTCTTCACCGCGCTGGCCGACATGTTCCCGGTCGGCTTCGGCCCGGACGAGCTCGATCGCGTCAACGAGCGCGAGGAGCTCGTCGAGCTGCTCGTCGGAGATGCGCAGCGGCTCTATGGCGCCCGTGAGGAGGAGCTCGGCGAGGAGCTCATGCGCGCGCTGGAGCGCTACCTGCTGCTGCAGATCATCGACAACAAGTGGCGCGAGCACCTCTACGACATGGACTACCTGCGTGAGGGCATCCACCTCCGCGGGTTCGCGCAGATCGATCCGCTCGTCGCCTACAAGAACGAGGCCTACGAGCTCTTCACCGACCTGATGAACTCGATCTGGGCCGACTTCGCCCGGATGATCTACCACGTCGAGGTCGAGGTGGAGGGCACCGACGCGCCGGCGATCCCGCAGGCCGGAGGCGGTGGCCCGCGGGCCGTCCAGTACACCGGTGGCGTCGGCACCCAGCAGCCCAGCGCGCTGCAGGCCGCGGCGGCCGCCGGCGGCTTCGTCGACGCAGCCGAGGCGATCGAGGCCACCGGCGGCAACGGCGAGGTCGACCCGGAGGACGCCACCCCGATCGTCCAGCAGCGCCGCGTCGACGAGCACGACACCATCGGGCGCAACGACCCGTGCTGGTGCGGGAGTGGCAAGAAGTACAAGAAGTGCCACGGCGCCTAGCGCTTCATGGCGACCTCGACAGACACCCCCATCCCGCAGCGCATCGCCGCCATCCAGGCGAGCTTCGCCATGCTGCGCGAAGGCACCGATCCCGACGCGCTCGCCGCGTCGATCGCGTCGCTGGAGCAGCAGATGCAGGTCGAGGGCTTCTGGGATGACTCCTCGGCCGCGGCCAAGGTCAACACGGAGTACGCGCGCGCCACGCGCAAGTTGAAGGCCTTTCAGGAGTTATCCACCGACATCGAGGATCTCGAGGGGCTCGTCGAGCTCGCCGAGGAAGACGCGGAGCTGGCCGACGAGCTCGAGGAGCAGCTCGCCTCGCTGGAGCGCCGCCTCGGCGCCCTGGAGGAGGAGCGACTCTTCTCCGGCCCCTACGACGCGGGCGACGCGCTGGTCACCGTCAACGCGGGCGCCGGTGGCACCGACGCACAGGACTGGGCCGAGATGGTCCTGCGCATGATGATGCGCTGGGCCGAGTCGCGCGACTTCAAGGTCGAGCTGCTGGAGGCCAGCGCGGGGGAGGAGGCGGGCATCAAGTCCGCGACCTTCCGGGCGGCCGGTGAGAACGCCTACGGGCTGTTCAACGCCGAGCAGGGCGTCCACCGCCTCGTGCGGATCTCGCCATTCGACGCGCAGTCACGGCGCCAGACGGCCTTCGCGGGCGTCGAGGTCGCACCGGTCATCGAGGACACCGGCGACGTCGAGATCGACTCCGACGACCTGCAGATCGACACCTACCGCGCCTCCGGCGCCGGCGGCCAGCACGTCAACAAGACCGACTCGGCCGTGCGCATCACGCACCGTCCTTCCGGCATCGTCGTGCAGTGCCAGAACGAGCGCTCGCAGTCGGCCAACAAGGACACCGCGATGAAGATGCTGCGGGCCAAGCTGCTGGAGCGGATGGAGCGCGAGCGCCAGGAGGAGATCGCCAAGGAGAAGGGCGAGACGCTGGACGTCAACTTCGGCTCGCAGATCCGCTCCTACGTCCTGCACCCGTACACGATGGTCAAGGACCACCGCACCGACCGCGAGATGGGCGACGCCCAGCGCGTGCTGGACGGCGACCTCGACGGCTTCGTGCGCGAATACCTCCTGAAGGCCGCCGGCTAGAGCTAGTCTCGCTCGGATGAGCGAGGCGTCGACCCCCAAGTCCGGTCCGTCGGAGCAGCCGACCGCGCCCTACCTCGACGCGGTCGTCGCCCACGGCTTCCGCGGACCCGGCCGCTTCCACGTCCCGGGGCACAAGGGCGGCCCCGGAGCCGATCCGGGACTGCGCTACGCGCTCGGCGACCGCGCGCTGGGCATCGACCTCCCGCAGGACATCCACGGCATCGACGTCGGTCCTTCGCCGACGCCGTACGAGCGCGCCGAGGCGCTGGCCGCCGAGGCCCACGGCGCTACGCGCACGTGGTTCTTGACCAACGGCGCGACCCAGGGCAACCACGCGCTCTGCCTTGCGCTGGCCCCGCTGGGCACGCACGTCGTCGCCCAGTGCAACTCGCACGCGTCGATCGTCGATGGCCTGGTGCTGAGCGGCGGGCTGCCGTCGTTCGTCGCGCCGGCCTACGACTCCGAGCTGGGGATGGCGCACGGAATGACCCCGGCGGCGCTGGACGCGGCGCTGGCCGCCGATCCGCACGCCCGCGTCGCGTTCCTGGTCTCGCCGACCTATTACGGGATGGTGGCCGACATCGAGGCGCTGGCGACGGTGGCGCACGCTCGCGACGTGGCGCTGGTCGTCGACCAGTCCTGGGGCCCGCACTTCGGCTTTCACCCCGGCCTGCCGCAGAGCGCGCTGGCGCTCGGCGCCGACGCGGTGCTGACCAGCACCCACAAGATCGTCGGCTCGCTGACGCAGAGCGCGATGCTGCATGTCGCCGGCACCGGCCGCATCGATCCCGGCGCCGTCGGGCGTGCGATCCGCCTCGTGCGCTCGACCAGCCCCTCGTCGTTGCTGCTGGCCTCGCTGGACGGCGCGCGCCGCCAGCTGGCCGTGCACGGCGAGGCGCTGCTGCACGAGACGATCGCGGCCGCGGCTGCCACCCGCGCGAAGCTCGCGACCACGCCCGGGCTGGCGATCATCGCCGAGGACTTCGTCGGGCGTGAGGGCGTCGCCGCCTACGATCCGCTGCGGATCGTCCTCGACACGCGGGCGACGGGCTGCACGGGCTACGAGGTCGCCGAGGCGCTGCGCAACGCCTATGACGCGCAGGTCGAGCTGGCCACGGTCGCGACGATGGTCTGCGTGCTCGGCGTCGGCCAGCCGGCCGAGGCGCTCGTGCGCTTCGCCGGTGACGTCGACGAGACCGTCAAGCGCATCCAGCGACCGGGGCGGCCGGTCCGGGCACTGGTCCGTGGCCCGGGCGCGCTGAGCAACGAGATGGTCGTCGCGCCGCGCGATGCCTTCCTCGGCACGAGCGCGGTCGTCGCGCTGGACGATGCCATCGGCCGCATCTCCTGCGAGTCGATCGCCGGCTACCCGCCGGGCATCCCGGCGCTGCTGCCCGGAGAGCGCATCACCGCCGACACGGCCAACTACCTGCGCGAGCTCGTCGCGTCAGGGGCCCGCCTGCACGGCGCGGCGGACCCCACGATGGCGACGATCCACGTCCTGGCCGGCAGCTAAAAGCGCAACAGGGCGGCGATCGACCCCTTCATCTCGATCGCCTCGTCGTCGACGGCGAGGTAGCGCACGCGCGCGTCCTGGCCGAAGGCGCGCCCAACGGCGGCCTCGACGATGTTGTCCACCACGTCGGTCATGGTGCCGTCGGCCGGGCACTGGCCGCCGGCGCTGACGCCCATCCAGCCGCACTGCGGGCAGCGCGTGCCCTTGGCGGTGAAGCCCTCCTGGATGACGAGCGTGTCGATGCGCCGCTCGTGCACGGCGGTCAGCACATCGCCCAGTCCGCTGACGGCGCGGCCGCCCGTGCCGAGGCCCTCATCGATCTTGGCCAGCAGCTCAGCGTCGCGACGCGCGGTCAGCTCGTCGAGCACGGGGCGCGCGGCGGCGAGCACCGCGTCAGCGCCGGAGTTCCACACGTCGACGTCGACGTGGCCCTTCACACACTTGGCGACGTCGGCATGCAGGAGCGATTCGAGGTGGCCGGTGGTCTCCTTGGGGCCGCCCAGCAGGATGCCCGCGACACGGACGTCGCGCAGGCGCCGCGCCAGCTCGGTGGCGACGCCGCGAAGGTGGACGTCGACCTCCTTCTCGACGCCGCGCTCGTAGCGCTTCTCGGAGCGGCCGTCCTGGTCGTGGCGATCGGAGTCGATGCGCCCGAGGACGTCGTCCTCGTGGCGCCACAGCTCGACGAGCCCGTCGACCGTGCCGGCCAGCAGCCGCGCGTGCTTGCGGTCGACGAGGACCAGCCACCACAGCTCGCCGGTGCCGATACGCGCCAGCGGCTCGACGCAAGGGGTCTCACTGATGGCCACCCGGTGGTCGACCGGACGTGGGAGCTTGAGGATCTCGAACAGCCCCGCGGGCTGCGAGGCGAAGACGGCGAGCGCGCGCGCCTCCTTGGTGTCGACGCCGTTGCGCATCGCGGTGCGGACGCGCTCGAGATCGGCGTGCAGCGCGGTGCGCTCGTCCCCGGTTAAGTCGTCGGCATCGCGAATGGTCCGCGCGGCCGAGTCGAGCACCGAGCTGATCTCGGTCGCGCGCGCGGGCGGTGTGGCGAACTCACGCGGGTCGAGGTTGATGAAGACGCTGAGGACCTTGCCCTGCGCGCTGCGGGTTTCAGCCAGCTCGCGGAGACGGTCGGTCGTGATGTCGGTCGCCATATAGCTCGACGCCTACCCTCTCACACCCGCCAGGAAGCCCAGCGAGTGTGAGAGGAACCTGCTCAGGCGACCAGCTGCGGCACGGCGGCGGCGATGACCTCCAATGCCACGCCGCCGTCGTCGCCGCCCGTGGCGCGCACCTGCGCGCCGTCGGTCAGGGTCCCGGCCAGGATGGCCCGGGTCAGCTCCCGCTCCAGCGTGCGGCGCACGTGGCGCTGCAGCGGGCGGGCGCCGAAGTCCTCGTCGAAGCCGTCGGCGGCGAGCTTGGCGACCAGCTCGTCGGCGACCGTCAGCGTGACCCGCCGCTCGGCCAGCAGCCGCTCGGCGACGCGCGCCACGATCAGCTTCGCGATCTGCGCGACCTGGTCCTCGCCCAGCGGCGAGAACGTGACGACCTCGTCGATGCGGTTGAGGAACTCGGGCAGGAACGCGGACTTGGCGGCCT
>JBEVLC010000378.1:0-3720 GCA_040509415.1 Baekduia sp.
TCAGGCGCTGGGCCGAGCGCCACGCCCGACGGATCAGTCGCTGAGCGCCCGGGTAGGGCTCGACCAGCGCCAACAGCCGCTCGCCGACGGCCTGTGGCACACCCGCGGCGACGCGCTCCTCGCGCGTGCCGAGCGGCTCGTCGACCTCGACGCGGCGCGCCTCAACGTTCTCGGCGACCTGGCGCAGCGCGGTCTCGCGCAGCGCGTTGAGGTTCTCGACCTTGAAGAAGTTGTTGAGCGCCGTGTCGATGCGCTCGGTCGGGTAGATCTTGCCGGCCCGCAGCCGCTCCACCAGCGCCTCGGGCGTGACGTCGACCAGCACGATCTCGTCGGCGCGGGCCAAGACCGTGTCGGGCACGGTCTCGCGCACCCGCACGCCGCTGAGCTCGGCGATCTTGTCGTTGAGCGACTCGAGGTGCTGGACGTTCATCGTCGAGACCACGTCGATCCCGGCGTCGAGGATGAGCTCGACGTCCTCGTAGCGCTTGAGGTGGTCGAGCCCCGGCGCGTTGGTGTGGGCCAGCTCGTCGATGAGGCACAGCTCCGGCGCCCGCGCGAGGACCGCCGGCACGTCGAGGTCCTCGAACGTCGTGCCGCGGTAGGTCATCCGCCGCCGTGGCAGGCGCTCCAGCCCCTCGGCACGGCGCTCGGTCTCCACGCGCCCATGCGTCTCCAGCAACCCGATGACGACGTCGCGCCCAGCCTCCAGCTCAGCCCGCCCGTCGTCGAGCATCCTCACGGTCTTGCCGACGCCGGCGGCCATGCCGAGAAAAACCTTCAGATGGCCGCGCGCCTCCATCACGCCCCGAGCAGGTTGTGCACCAACAGGTCGATCAGCTTGATGCCGACGAACGGCGCGATCAGGCCGCCGAGGCCGTAGATCAGCAGGTTGCGCCGCAACAGCGCCG
Source organism: Baekduia sp. (assembly GCA_040509415.1). GTDB lineage: Bacteria > Actinomycetota > Thermoleophilia > Solirubrobacterales > Solirubrobacteraceae > Baekduia. The sequence goes on from JBEVLC010000378.1 coordinate 909, forward strand.
TCGCGCCCACGGCGCGATAGGCCACGCCACGCAGGGCGATCGGCACCAGCATCGGGATGACGAGCGCGTTGAAGACGATGGCCGAGATGATCGCCGACTGGGGCGACCCCAGGTTCATGATGTTCAGCGCGTCCAGCGGGCCGGTGCTGTCGCCGGCGGCGGCGTAGGTGGCGACGAAGATCGCCGGCAGGATCGCGAAGTACTTGGCCACGTCGTTGGCGATCGAGAACGTGGTGAGCGCGCCGCGCGTGATCAGCAGCTGCTTGCCGACCTCGACGATCTCGATGAGCTTGGTCGGGTTGCTGTCCAAGTCCACCATGTTGCCTGCCTCGCGGGCCGCCTGGGTGCCGGTGTTCATCGCCACGCCGACGTCGGCCTGCGCGAGCGCGGGGGCGTCGTTGGTGCCGTCGCCGGTCATCGCGACCAGCCGGCCCTCGGCCTGCTCGGCGCGGATCAGCTCCATCTTGCGCTCCGGCGTCGCCTCGGCGAGGAAGTCGTCGACACCGGCCTCCTCGGCGATCTTGGCCGCCGTCAGCCGGTTGTCGCCGGTCACCATCACCGTGCGGATGCCCATCGCGCGCAGCTGGTCGAAGCGCGCGGCCATACCTTCCTTGACGGTGTCCTTGAGGTAGACCACCCCGAGGATCTGGCTGTCGCGAGCCACGGCCAGCGGCGTGCCGCCCTCGCGGGCGATGCGGTCGACGACGCCGCGCAGCTCATCCGGCTGCTTGCCACCCTCGGCCGCGGCGAAGGCGATGACGCTGTCGGCGGCGCCCTTGCGCAGGCGCGTGCCGTTGTAGTCGATGCCGCTCATCCGCGTCTGCGCGGTGAACGGGACGAACCGCGCCTCGTGCGCCCCCAGCTCCCGCTCGCGGATGCCGTAGGTCTTGGCCAGCACGACGATCGAACGGCCCTCCGGGGTCTCGTCGGCCAGCGAGGAGAGCTGCGCGGCCTCGGCCAGCTCGGCCTCGGTCACGCCCGGCATGGGAAAGAACTCCGACGCCTGGCGGTTGCCGAGCGTGATCGTGCCGGTCTTGTCCAACAACAACACGTCGACGTCGCCCGAGGCCTCGACGGCGCGGCCGCTCAGGGCCAGGACGTTGCGCCGCACCAGACGATCCATGCCCGCGATCCCGATCGCGCTGAGCAGCGCGCCGATCGTGGTCGGGATCAACGCCACCAACAACGCGATCTCCGTCGTCAGCGAGATGTCACTGCCCGCGAACCGGGCGAACGGCAGCAGCGTCGCGACCACGACCAGGAAAACGATCGTCAGACCCGCGAGCAGGATGTTGAGCGCGACCTCGTTGGGCGTCTTACGCCGCTCGGCACCCTCGACCAGCGCGATCATCCGATCCAGGAACGACTGGCCCGGCTCCTGGGTGATCTCGACCACGATGCGGTCGCTCAACACCCGCGTGCCGCCGGTGACCGCGCTGCGATCGCCGCCGGACTCGCGGATCACCGGGGCCGACTCGCCGGTGATCGCCGACTCGTCGACGGTCGCGATGCCCTCGGTAACCGTGCCGTCGCCGGGAATCACCTCGCCGGCCTCGACGACCACCACGTCGCCGCGGTGCAGCTCGGCCGCCGGCCGCTGCGTCCCGTCGCGCAGGCGCGCCACGGTGTCGGAGCGCATCGCGCGCAGCGTGTCGGCCTGGGCCTTGCCACGGCCCTCGGCCAAGGCCTCGGCGAGGTTGGCGAAGACGACGGTCAGCCAGAGCCAGATCGCGACGGTGAACGTGAACCATGCCGGCTCGTCACCACCGCCGAGGGTGTTGCCGCCGAGCAGTTGGATCAGCCACGCGCCCGTGGTGATCAGCGCACCGATCTCGACCACGAACATCACCGGGTTGCGGACCTGGATCCGCGGGTCGAGCTTGGCGAAGGACGCGCGGATCGCCGGGGCGACGATCTCCGCGCTGAACAGGGAGGAGCGCTGCGGGGTCATCGAGCTTCCTGGTCGAGGGCGAGGTTGAGCTTGGTCACGTTCACGCCGGGCTCGCCGAAGACGCCCAGGCCGCGGCCGTCGGTGCTGTCGGCGATGAGCTGGTGGACGCGACCGAGCGACAGTTGGCGGACCGCGGCGACGCGGTGCGCCTGGATGGCCGCGTTGGCCTTGGAGATGTGTGGGTCCACGCCGGAGGCCGAGAACGTCGCCGCGTCGACCGGCACCTTGGCCGCGGTCAGGCCCTTGTCGTAGGGCTGCTCGAGGTCGAGGTAGGCCTGGAGGTTCTGCCGCGTGAGATACATCGTCGCGTTCTGGTTGGGGCCGTGGTTGCCGAAGTAGGTGACCGCGGCGCTGTAGCCGGTGGCCGAGGGCCGCGGGTGGAAGTACTTGGGGTTGCCCTTGACGTCGCTGGCCAGCAGCGTCGAGCCGGTCACCTTGCCGTCGGTGCGGACGAGCGACCCATTGGCCTTGCCCGGGAACGCCACCTGGGCGATCCCGGTCATGACCAGCGGGTAGACGAGCCCGAGCAGCACCGTGAAGACGACGACCACCAGCGAGCCGCGGATGAGGTCCTTGCGCATGGTCTTTTTAGAAGAGTTGGGTCGTGAGGGACTGGACGATCGGGCCCAGCAGGAAGGCCGGCAGAAACGTCAGGGCGCCGATCAGCACCACGACGCCGACGAGCAGGCCGGCGAAGGTGGGCGTGTCGGTGCGCATGGTGCCGAGGCCGACGGGCGCGACGCGCTTCTTGAGCATCACCCCGGCGACGGCGAGCGTGAACACGATCGGGATGAAGCGCGCCAGCATCATCGTCATGCCGCCGAGCAGGTCGGCGAACGTGATGCCGTGGGCGCCGATGTT
>JBEVLC010000379.1:0-3732 GCA_040509415.1 Baekduia sp.
AGCCCCGCCCAGGCGACCTCGCCGAGACCCTCGGCCGCTTCGCCGAGCGCGCGCAGCGTCGCCTGCGGGTTGCGCACGATGCCCAGCGCGGTGGCCGCGGCGCCCGCCGCGGCCCGGGCCAACCCGATCGCGCCGCCGGCGACCAGCTCGGCGCCCGTCGGCTCGTGCTGGGGCTGCCAGGGCTCGTCGGAGTGTGGGACCTCCGGCGGGACCGGCGTGAGGTCGAACATCACGGTCGCCAGGTCGACGCCGCTGATGCCGTCGATGAGCGCGTGGTGGGTCTTGCTGATCAGCGCGAATCCGCCGTCGTCGAGCCCCTCGATGATCCACATCTCCCACAGCGGCTTGGAGCGATCCAACTGCTGGGACATGATCCGCGCGACGAGGCGCATCAGCTGGTCCTCGGAGCCCGGCGCCGGCAGCGCGGTCTGGCGGACGTGGTACTCCAAGTTGAAGGTGGGATCGTCGACCCACAGCGGGCGCCCGGTCTCCAGCGGCGGCTGCGCGAGCCGCTGGCGGTAGCGCGGCACGAGGTGCAGGCGCGTCCGGATGTGGTCGAGCATCTCCTCGTAGCCCGGCGCCGGACCCTCGCAGATAACCAGGCCGCCGATGTGCATGTGCGACGCGGGGCCCTCCTGCGCCAGGAACGACGCGTCGACCGCTGTTAGCCGATCCAGATGCTGCTGTGCCATCCCAGACTTCTCCCGATGTTCACGTCGTTGACTGTCAGCTTACTCTGGGAACACCAGCGGTGTGCAGGGCATTTCCCTGCGCCGGCTGGAGCTCTGCGCCCGGTCGGGCCGGTACCGTCTTGCGGGTGACCGCCGACGTGCCCGACGCCGCTGACGCGCCCAACGGGCCTGTCCATCCCCGCACCGATGACGACGACGGCGGTGGCCGGCTCTCGGTCAAGCTGCTGGTCGTCGCGCTGGTCGGTCAGTTGGTGCTCTTCGGTGGGCTCATCGCGCTGACCGTCCATGGCTTCCCGTTCTTCAGCGGACCCAACCATGACGACGAGCCACTAGCCACCAGCCAGCGGGCAGGAACCGTGCCCAACGCCAAGGTCAACCGCTTCGACGGCGTGCGCGCGATGGCGACGGCCAAGATGCAGGTCGATGCCGGCCCGCGGCCAGCGGGCTCGCCGGCGCTGCGCCGTGTCGCCGCCAAGCTGCGCGCCGAGTTGCCCAACGGGCGCTTCGAGAACGTCCTGGCACAGCCCGGCCTACGCAACATCGTCGGCGAGCTGCCGGGCCCCGGCCCGGTGATCGTCATCGGCGCCCACTACGACACCATCAACCGGCCCAAGGGCTTCGTCGGCGCCAACGACTCCGCCGCCGCGGTCGGCGCGGTCGTCGAGCTGGCGCGCGCGCTCAAGAAGGTCCAGCGCAGCGCGGTCGCGCCCGGCATTCGCTTCGTCCTCTTCGACGGCGAGGAGGAGCCGGCGCCGACCGACGACTTCTACGCCGACGCGCTGCGTGGCTCGAAGTCCTACGTCCAGCTCCACGCCGAGGAGGTCCGGGCGATGGTGCTCTTGGACTACATCGGCAACAAGGGCGTCCGGCTCCCGCGCGAGGGCAGCTCGACCGCCTCGCTGTGGGATGACGTCCGGGCGGCGGCCAAGCGCGTCGGCGTCCAGGCGATCTTCCCCGACAAGACGCAGTCGAGCATCTTCGACGACCACACGCCGTTCCTGCGCGCCGGGATCCCGGCCGTCGACCTGATCGACTGGTCCTATCCCTACACGCACAAGCTGACCGACAGCTACGACAAGCTCTCGGAGCGCAGCGTCGACGCGGTGGGGGAGACGATCGTCGAGCTGATCCGCTCCTGGCAGCCGTAGGGGAACACTGGCCCAGGGGGCCAGGTTCCCTTGCGGGTGTTCGCCCAGGGGGCGAAACCCGCGGCCCAGTGAGACCCACACTCCCAGGCGTTCTACAATCGGCGCAATGGCCGCGACCGTCGAGAAGCTTCTCCTTGCGGCCCCGCGCGGGTATTGCGCCGGGGTCGACCGCGCCGTGCAGACCGTCGAGCGCGCGCTGGAGCTCTACGGGGCGCCGGTCTACGTCCGCAAGGAGATCGTCCACAACAAGCACGTGGTCGAGCAGCTGCGCGAGCGCGGCGCGATCTTCGTCGACGAGCTCAACGACACCGTCCCGGAGGGCGCGACTACGGTCTTCTCTGCCCACGGCGTCTCGCCGGCCGTCCACGAGGACGCGCAGCGGCGCGGGCTGCAGACGATCGACGCGACCTGCCCGCTGGTCACCAAGGTCCACCGCGAGGCGGTCAAGTTCGCCTCCGAGGGCTACACGATCGTCCTCATCGGCCACGCCGGCCACGAGGAGGTCGAGGGCACGATGGGCGAGGCGCCCGAGCACATCGTCTTGGTCGAGACCGAGGCCGACGTCGACGCGCTCGAGGTCGACGACCCCGAGAAGATCGCCTACATCTCGCAGACGACGCTGTCGGTGGACGAGACGCTCTCGATCATCAACCGGCTGCGCGAGAAGTTCCCGGCGATCACCGGGCCGCGCACGGACGACATCTGTTACGCCACGACCAACCGCCAGGCGGCCGTCAAGCAGATGGCTGCGCATTGCGATCTGCTGCTGGTGATCGGCTCCAAGAACTCGTCGAACTCCAACCGGCTCGTGCAGGTCACGCGCGAGCTGGGCACCGACGCGTATCTGATCGACGACGTCTCGGAGATCGACGAGGCGTGGCTCGAGGGGCGGCGCGTTGTCGGCATCTCGTCGGGCGCCAGCGCGCCTGAGGAGCTCGTGCAGCGCCTGGTGGACTTCTTCCGCGCTTGGGGCACCGAGGAGATCGAGGAGTTCCAGGTCGTCCAGGAGGACGTGCGCTTCATGCTGCCCAAGGCCATCCGCCAGGCGATGGTTGCCGCGGGGCAGACGCCGGCCCCTGCCGGCGCGTGAACGTTCGCTGAACGCGGGGCTTTGCCTCAAGCGGACGGTCCGTCGTCCGACCACTTGGTGCGGAATGTCCCTCCGCACTCCCACCCTGGGCGTGGTCTGCCAGACCACCCTCGCGCTCGCCGGCTTCGTGGCCGGTGCCGTGCTCGCCGACTGGCCGCTGGCCACCGCGTGCTTTGCCGCGTGCGCCGCGACCGCCGTCATCCGCGCCCGGGAAGCCGAGCGCGACGCCAGCGAGTGGCAGCGCCGCTCAGAATGCGACCCGCTGACCGGCGTCGGCAACTACCGCAAGCTGCATGAGCGGCTGCATGCCGCGACGGCTGTGGACCCGCAGCGGTTCGCGCTGCTGACGCTCGACGTCGACTCCTTCAAGGAGATCAACGACGCCCACGGCCACCTGGAGGGCGACCGCCTGCTCCAGGAGGTCGGGCGCGTGCTGGTCGAGAACGTCCGCGGCACCGATGTCGTGGCCCGTCAGGGCGGCGACGAGTTCTCGGTACTGCTGCCCGAGTCCGACGAGGCGGGCGCGGCGCTGCTGGCCCGTCGCATCGAAGACGCGCTGGCGACGATCGCCGCGGCTGACGCCGAGCCGGTGCGCGCGTCGATCGGCGTCGCGGTCTTCCCGCAGGACGGCGCCACGCCCGACGACCTGCTCGAGAAGGCCGACCTGGACCTCAGGCGCACCAAGGAGCGCCGCCGCGCGGCCGCGCTGCTGGCCGAGGACGAGGTAGCCGATACCGTCGCCGCATGGGCGACGAGCAGCACCAAGACCCTGGCCTGAGCCTCAACGACCACGAGGCGCGCA
>JBEVLC010000380.1:0-6112 GCA_040509415.1 Baekduia sp.
CCGTGGATCATCCGCGGCCCCGAGTGGGAGAGCGGGAGCATCGTCGGCGACGGCGAGCCCGACGACGCGCTCGGCCGCTGCGCCCTCTGCGGCGACCCGCTCGGCGTCGAGCGCGTGCTCGTCGTGCGCCACCGCGGCCATCACCGGATCGGCGACGCGTTCTGCCGCCTCGAGCACCTCGAGGACTGGGCCAAGGGCGGCGGTCGCTACAAGGCTGCGTCGTAGGCCGGCGCGACCGGGACCGCCGCGCGCGTCCCCAGGGTCCGCCAGCGCACCGTCGCCAGGAGCGCGCTCAGCGCTGCGCCGCCGGCCGCGACCAGGAACGCCGCCCGCCAGCCGGACGCCTCGACGATCGCGCCCGCGCACCAGTTGCCGACCGCCAGCCCGACGACCAGCGACGTGATCGGCCAGGTGTAGGCCTCGGTCTCGGCGCCGGATGGCGCGACGTCGCCGGCGATCTGGTTGCCCGCCGTCAGCGTCGGCGCGATGCACAGCCCGGCCAGCAGCGCGAGCACATACATCACGCCCATCGACGGCGCGAGCGCCAGCGGCAGGTAGCCGATCGGCAGCAGCGCCGCCAGCCGCGCATAGCGGCGCGCCGAGGGTCCGGACCAGTGCCACGCGCCGTAGAGCAAACCGCCCGCCGCACTGCCTAATGACCAGATCGCGACCAAGACGCCCGCCAGCTCGCGCGCGCCGTGGTCCTCGCTAAAGGCCGGAAGCGTCACCTCCATGGCGCCGAAGCAGAAGCCCATCGGCAGCGTGCACAGCACGAGCGTCTGGATCCCCCGCGAGCGCAGCGCGCCCAGCACGCCGTGGCTCCCCGCGTCCTCGGAAATCACCCAGGTGCGGACGGGCGGCTGCATCAGGAAGCCGACCAACCCCACCAACAACAGCACGGGGGAGAGGATCAGCGCCGCGGCCGGGTCGACCAAGGCCGTCAACAACGCCGTGAGCAAGGGGCCGGCCACGAAGATCAGCTCGATCAACACGCCCTCCATCGCCAGGGCGGTCGACAGCAGGCCAGGATCCTCGTCCTGCAGCAGGCGCGGCCACATGGCGCGCGTGACCGAGCCCAGCGGCGGCAAAAACGCACCCGCCGCCGCGGCGAGCGCGACCAGCAGGCCGACAGGCGCGTCAGCTAGCCCGCAGGCGATCAGCGCGCCCATCGCCGCCGCATGAGCCAGCGCGAGCGGGACGACGGTCTGGCGCAGGCCGCGGTGGTCGATCAGCCGGCCGAGCAGCGGTGAGGTCAGGCCAAGGGCGGCGCCGAACGCCGCCGCCACGGCGCCCGCCGCGGCATAGGAGCCGGTGTGCTCGCGCAGGAACAAGACGATCGCCAGGCCGTTGATCCCGATTGGCAACCGCATCGGGATCTCGGCCAGCAGCAGCGAGCGCACGTGCGGTGCGCGGAGCACCCGCGCGTAACGCTCGCGCGGGCTCATGTCAGGCAGGGTCTGGCTCGGCGCTCTTGCCGTGAAGCTCGAGCTCGTCGGCGCGCTCCTGCAGCGCGGCGATGACGAACGCGACGTGCTCGTCGAAGTCGACGCCCAGCGCCTCGGCGCCCTCGCGGACCTCGTCGCGGTTGACCGCGGCGGCGAAGGCCGGGGTCTTGAGCTTCTTCTTGACGGACTTCGGCGTCATCCCGTGAATGCCCTCGGGGCGCACGTAGGCGCAGGCGACGATGAAGCCCGACAGCTCGTCGACGGCAAAGAGCGTCTTGGCCATGGCGGTCTCGCGCGGCACGTCGAGGAACGTCGCGTGGCCGGCGATCGCGTCGACGATCTTGGGGTCGACGTCGCGCTCGCGCAAGTACCTCAAGATGGTTCGGGGGTGGCCGTTCTCCGTGTCGTTCATGTCGGGGAACCGCTCGTAGTCGGCGTCATGCAGCAGGCCCGCGACCGCCCAGGCTTGTTCATCGGCGCCAAGCTTGCGGGCGTAGCCGACCATCGCGGCCTCGACCGCGAGGCAGTGCTTGCGCAGCGACGGTGACTCGACCCATTCGGTCAGAAGGTCCCAGGCCTCCGCCCGCGAAAGCTGCGACGACATGGCTGTTACCCTAACCCAGCGTCCGCCAACGGCCTTCGAAGGCGCGTCAGGGCGTTTCGATCGCATGGAGAAGTTCGTCATCGACGGGGGCATCCCGTTGTCCGGCAACGTCGTCCCCGCCGGCAACAAGAACGCCGCCCTGCCCTGCCTGGCCGCATCCGCGCTCACCGCGGAGGAAGTCGTCGTGCGCAACGTGCCGCGCATCCGCGATGTGCAGGCGATGCTCGACCTGCTCGAGCACCTCGGCGCGACGGTGGAGTGGAAGGCCGAGCACGACGTCGCGATCTGCGCGGCGGGCATCACGGCCGAGTCGTTCGTGGACCCGCGCCTGTCGGCCCGCATCCGCGCGTCGTTCCTGCTGGCCGGCCCGTTGCTCGCGCGCTTCGGCCGCGCCGACATGCCGCCACCCGGGGGCGACGTCATCGGCCGCCGCCGGCTCGATCCGCACCTCGACGCCTTCCGCGCGCTGGGCGCGCGCGTCGAGCGCCATGACCACACGTCGCTGGTGCTGGCGGGCAAGCTGCGCGCCGGCGAGGTCTTCATGGACGAGCCGTCGGTCATGGGCACCGAGAACGCGCTGCTGGCTGCCGCGCTGACCCCGGGCGAGACCCAGATCTTCAACGCCGCGTCCGAGCCGCACGTGGTGGATCTCGCGCGCATGCTGGTCAAGATGGGCGCCGACATCCGCGGCATCGGCTCCAACGTCTTGCATGTGACGGGCGCCGACGTCCTCGGGGGCACGACGCACGACATCGGGCCCGATCACATCGAGATCGGCTCGTTCATGGCGATGGCCGGGATGACCGGCGGCGAGATCCGCATCAAGGACACCGAGCCCGACGATCTGCGGATGATCCGCCTCGTCTTCAAGCGCATCGGCCTGGAGACGCAGATCGATGGCGCCGACGTGCTCGTCCCCGGCGGTCAGAAGCTCGTCGTCGAGCGTGACCTGGGCGAGCATACGTCCAAGGTTCAGGACGGCCCGTGGCCGGCGTTCCCGGCCGACCTGACCTCGATCGCGGTCGCGCTGGCGACGCAGAGCGAGGGCGAGGTCATGGTCCACGAGTGGATGTTCGAGTCGCGTCTGTTCTTCTGCGACAAGCTGATCTCGATGGGCGCCAACATCTTCATCGCCGACCCGCACCGGGCGCTCGTGCACGGCCCGCGGCGGCTGCGCGCCGCGCGCGTGGAATCGCCCGACATCCGCGCCGGGATGGCGGTCCTGCTGGCCGCGCTGTGTGCCGAGGGGCGGACCGAGATCGGCAACATCCGCCAGATCGACCGCGGCTACGAGCGCATCGACGAGCGCCTGCGTGAGCTGGGCGCGTCGATCGAGCGAGTCGCGGAACAGCCGGCGCTCGCCTAGCAGGCCGAACTGTCACAAGGCGGGAACCTTTCGCAACGTCTGGTCTCGTAGTCTGCGGGACCCGATGATCCACCCGATCCCCAACGGGACGCGCGACGTCCTGCCCGATGAGATGCGGGAGCTGCGCGCCATCACCGAGGCGATGCGCAGGGTCTTTGAGCAGCGTGAGTACGGCGAGGTCTGGACGCCGACCTTCGAGTTCGAGGAGGTCTTGCGCCGCGGTGAGACGGGCGTCGATCCTGCCTACCGGGTCTTCGACGATCACGGCCACGTGATGGCGCTGCGTCCCGACATGACGGTGCCGATCGCGCGCGTCGTCGCGACGCGCTACGCGCACGCCGAGCCGCCGCTGCGCTTCTCCTACTTCGCCCACGCCTACCGTGGCGTGCGTCCGCACCGCGGCCAGATGCGCGAGTTCCTGCAGGCCGGGATCGAGCTGGTCGGCGCGCCCGGCCCGCACGGGACCGTGGAGGCGCTGACCGTGCTGTGCGAGGCGCTGGATGCCGTCGGCCTGGTCGGCTACCGGATCGCGCTGGGCAGCGCAGCGCTCTACCCGGCGCTGCTGGAGACCTTCGGCATCCCGGAGCAGGTCGGTGACGTCCTCCTCGGCGCCCTGGCGGCCCGGGACTTCGTGGGCCTGGAGCGCGAGGTGCGCAGCCGCGTGTTGGACGATGCGCTGCTGTCGGTCCCGCAGCTGCGGGGCGGGCCGGAGGTGCTCGACGAGATCACCGGCGGTGAGGCCGATGGGCTGCGCGCCATCTTTGCCGACCTGCCTGATCACGTCGCCCAGCGGATCGTCTTCGACCTCGGCCTTGCCCGCGGCCTGGGCTACTACACCGGTTCGGTCTTCGATGTGCTCGACCCTGCGCTCGGCGAGCCGCTGGGCGGCGGCGGGCGCTACGACGACCTGCTCGGGCGCTTCGGGCGGCCGATGCCGGCCGTGGGCTTCGCCCTGCACGTCGACCGGCTGCACCTCGCGCTGGCGGGAGAAGAAGCCGCATGAGCACGGTGGGCGGGACCGATCTCACCATCGCCGTCCCGCGCGGCGCGCTGATGCGCGAGACGCTGGAGCTGCTCGACGCCGTTGGCGTCGACACGGCTGAGGTGCGCGCCAACGACCGCAAGCTGCTGTTCGGCGACGTCGGCATCGTCACCATGCGCCCGTCCGACGTGCCGACCTACGTCGAGGCCGGCGCCGCCGACGTCGGCATCACCGGCAAGGACGTCTTGACCGAGCAGGCCGAGCGCGAGGTCGTTGAGGTCCTGGACCTCGGCTACGGCCCGTGCCGGATGGTCTTCGCGACGGTTGCCGTCGGTGACGGCGAGCCCGATCCGGCTGCCGAGGCCCTGCGGCGCCTGGGCGTCATGCGGGTCGCGACCAAGTACTACAGGATCGCCGCGCGCTACTTCGAGGAGACCGGCCGGGCGGCCGAGATCGTCGAGGTCAAGGGGTCGGTCGAGCTCGCGCCGCTCACCGGGCTGGTCGAGGCGATCGTCGACCTGACCGCGACCGGCACGACGCTGCGTGAGAACGGCCTGGTCATCCGCGAGGAAATCATGACGTCGACCGCGCGCTTGATCGCCAACCCCGTGGCCCACAAGCTGAAGTCGGCCGCGATCGACGAGCTGACGCGCCGCATGCGCGCGACCGTCGCATGAACGTCGAGCGATTGGCGGTCGAGGCCGGGGAGCCCGGCGCCAAGGTCGTCGCCGACGCCATGCGCGCGCTGGCGCCAGCAGGCGTCTCGGTGTCGGGCACGGTCAGCGAGATCGTCGCCTCCGTGCGCACACGCGGCGAGCAGGCGCTGCTGGAGTACGTCGAGCGCTTCGACGGCATGCCGTCGCCACCCGGCCCGTTACGGGTGGAGCGGTCAGAGCTCGACACCGCGCTGGCGCAGCTTGACCCCGAGGTACGTCGCGGCTTGGAGGTCGCGATCACCAACGTGCGCGCCGTCGCCGAGGCCGGGCTGATCGCCGACAAGACCGTCGAGCTGTCCGAAGGGCAGCGCGTCACGATCCGCGACTTGCCTGTGCGCCGCGCGGCGATCTACACGCCGGGCGGGCGCAACCCGTACCCGTCGACGGTCGTGATGGGCGTCGTGACCGCACGCGCCGCAGGCGTCGACGAGGTCGTCGTCTGCGCGCCAGGTGCGCATCCGGTGATCCTCGCCGCCTGCGCGCTGTGCGGCGCCGACGAGGTCTGGCGCATGGGCGGCGCGCACGCGATCGCCGCCTTCGCCTACGGCACCGACAGCGTCCCGCGCGTCGACGTCATCGCGGGTCCCGGCTCGCTCTACGTGCAGGAGGCCAAGCGCCAGGTCTCGGGCGACGTCGGCATCGACGGTTTCGCCGGACCCTCTGATGTCCTGATCCTCGCCGCCGGCGACGCCGACCCCGATCTTGTCGTCGTCGATCTGCTGGCCCAGGCTGAGCACGGCGCCGGGACGATCGTGGCGCTCGTCACCGACGACGCCACCCTGGCCGACACGGTCGCCAAGCGGCTGGACAGCGAGCCCGATGGCGACGCGTGCGCCGCTGTCGTCGTGGTCGCCGATCTCGAGGAGGGGCTCGCCGTCGCAGAGCGCTTCGCACCCGAGCACCTGGAGCTCGTCGGCGCCGCCGCCGAGGCGCTCGCCGACCGGGTGCGCAGCGCCGGCTGCGTGTTCGTGGGCCGCGAGAGCGGCACGGCGTTCGGCG
>JBEVLC010000381.1:0-18862 GCA_040509415.1 Baekduia sp.
CCCCCGCCGGGGGGGGGGGGGGGCCCCCCCGGCCGCTAGTCCGCCTTGCGGGCGACGACGTTCAGGCGCTTGCCCAGCAGCCCGGGCGCGCGCGCTTCGAGCCACCGGTAGGCGGCGGAGTTGCCTGTCCGGCCGCGGCCGACCCTCGGCCAGTCTGAGACCCAAGCACCGGCGTGACCGGCGACCTTGATCGCCGCGAAGCCCTCGCCCGCGAGCATGTGATGCAGAGTCGCCGCGGTGAAGAAGCGGATGTGCGGATCGCGCCACGGCTGATCGATCGAGAGGTCGTCGCCGATCGGGTCAAAGCGTCCGAGGAGACCGAGCTCCAGACGCCGGCGCCAGTAGGCGACGTTGGGCACCGTCGCGAAGAACGTGCCACCCGGCTTGAGCACCCGCAGGATCTCGCGCGCGGCGACCTGCGGCTCGAAGAGGTGCTCGAGGACTTCGACCATGACGATGCCGTCGAAGGTGTCGTCGTCGAAAGGCAGCGAGCCCGCGTCCTCGATGAGCCGGGCGTCGAGCCCGATCGAGCATGCCTCGGCGACCGCGGTCTGGGAGACGTCGACGCCGGTGTACTCGATGCCGTTGGAGGCGAGCCACACGCCGGAGGTACGGCCGTCTCCGCAGCCGACGTCAAGCCACGACTGGCCGGCCTTCGCGTGGTCAGCGAGGAAGTTGCCGAGCTCCTTGAACGTGTTGCCGGTGGGCTGAAACCCCTCGGTCGTCCAGTAGCGGTCGTAGTAGGCCGTTGCCATCGGCGGCGAAGCTATCCAACCAACGTTGCGGTGCTGCTAGCCGCATGGGGAGGATGGGGGAGGCTGTCCGGGCTCATACGCCGGACGTGGTCCGCAGTTCCGCGCGCAGCTCCTCGATGATCGCCGTCTGACGATCGGCGAGCGCGAGCGAGCGCTGCGGTCCGGGGCGCGGTGCGCCGGCGCGTTGGGTGCGCAGCGGCAGCTCGACGGTGAAGAGGGCGCCGCCCTCAGGGGCGTCGCCGATGGCGACCGAGCCGCCGTGCAGTTGGGCGATCTCGCTCACGATCGCAAGCCCGAGGCCGGTGCCGCCCGAGCCCGGGTCACGGCGGTAGCGCTCAAAGACGGCGTCGCGCTGGTCGGCCGCGATGCCCGGGCCGTTGTCGGCGACCTGCAGGATCAGGCGCCCGGGCGCGGTGCTCAGCGAGCAGCGCACGACCCCGCCGCTCGGCGCGTGGCGGATCGCGTTGGCGAGCAGGTTGCTGACGACCGAGACGATCTTCTCCTCATCGGCGACGGCCGGCAGCCGGGCGGGCACGCCGATGCGCAGGTCGAGGTCTCGCTGGGCAGCGACGCTGCCGAAGCCCTCGGCGCAAGTGCGCACGATGGTGGCGACGTCGATGATGGCGGCCTCGAGCTGCGGCTCGACGCTCTCCAGGCGTGAGACGAGCATCAGGTCCTGCACACGTCGCAGCATCGTGTAGGCGTTGCCGCGGATGCGTGCGACGTCATCGGCATCCTCGGGTGCGAGGCGGCCGGCCTCTTCGAGGCGCGTGCAGAGGGCGAGCATGATCGACAACGGCGACTTCAGCTCGTGGCCGAGGTCGGCGAGTTGCTGGCGGCGCTCGGTATCGGGGGCGGAGGGTGTCTCGGCGGTCGCGTCATCGGCCGCGTTCTGCGCGCGGCTGCGCCACCATCGCGACGACGTCCGACGTCGGCGCTCGTCGTCTTGCCCGTCGTGGCCGTCCGACTCCACGTCAGCTTCGATCCTCACGATTTGCCCAATCCCCGTTCCGTACGACGTCGTGTCCTCCGGAAACTTGCTCGACCATTGAATCGGCAGTGCTGGATGAGGGATGGGGGAACTTCCTGCCCCACGCGCCGCCGACGACCTCCCTCGCCTGGGCGGATGCAAGTCACCCTCACGCTGCTCGGCGCCACCGTAGGTTTCGCTACGCACGGTCCGCCGGCAGGAGAGCCCTAGATCGTGCAACGCCGCGTGGGCTGGGAACGCACCGGACGGTCCGTGCTCAGCGGCGCGTGGCCGCGTGGCGGTTCCCTTCAATCCCCAGGGAACCGCCTGCGCGGTCGCAACGCTCAAGAACCGCCCTGATTGTCCGAATTCCTGCCTGGGGGTCAAAAAATACCCCACGCTGCAACCGGCTTTGCTCTTTTCTATGTCGCTCTATAGCGAGAGGCACCGGTTGCGGACGAGACCGGGAAGGGCTCATGGGGATGGAATTCAAGGTAGATGGGGACGCGCCGCTGCGCGTCATCGTGGCAGACGATGATCCGCTGGCTCGGCGCATGTTGCGTGACGTGCTGCAGTTGGCTGGGATCACGGTGATCGCGGAGGCCGGCAGCGGAAGAGAAGCAGTCGAGCTGACGGCGTACTACACGCCCGACGTCGTCGTGATGGACCTGATCATGCCCGGGATGGACGGGCTGGCCGCCATGAGCGAGATCCGGCGCACCGCGCCGGAGGTGCGCGTGGTGATCCTCACCTCCAGCGACGACGACGAAGTCGGCTTGATGACGCTGCGCGCGGGCGCCTCCGGGTTCCTGTGCAAGAACGTGGGGATCGACGCCCTGCCGCGGGCGCTGCACTGCGCCAAGAACGGCGAGGCCGTCATCACCCGTCGTCTGACGATGCGGCTGATCGAGGACCTGCGCCTGGTGCGCACCGACAGCGCGGGCCTGCGGCCGATCCGCAGCCAGCTGACGTCGCGCGAATGGGAGGTCCTCGACCTCCTATGCCAGGACCTGTCGACCGACGAGATCGCCGACCGCCTCGTGGTGTCGGTCGAGACCGTCCGCTCGCACGTCAAGAACGTCCTGCGCAAGCTCGAGGTGCGCGCCCGTCGCGATGCGGTCGCGGCCGCGTCGCGCCTTCGCGCCGGCATGCTCGAGGACGGGCTTCCGGCGCAGGAATGACGCCTCAGGAGCCTGTGCCTGCGGCGACGTCGCAGGAAGGTCTCGAGGCGTTCGCCGCCCTGGCGGCACATCAGCTTGGCGAGGCCATCGCGCTCATGCGCGGGGCCGCCGCCGTGCTGGAGTCACAGGCTGGCGCGATGGGCGGCGGCGCCCAGGACGCGCTGCGCGCGCTCAACGCCGGCGGCGACCGGGCCCAGCGCTATGTCGACGACCTGCTTGACGTCGCGCGCGCGGCCGCCGATCCCGAGGGGCCGGCGCCCTTGGCACAGCTCGACTCGGCGTTCGATGGTGCTGCCGCTGAGCTGGAACCCTTCTTGAGCCGCGTGCCCGTGCACGTCCAGCGCGAGCCGCTGCCGCGCGCGGCGCTTGAGCCGCGTGAGGCTCAGCGGCTCTTCGTCCACCTGCTGCGCAGCGCACTGGCCGCCGGTGCCACGCGCCTCGGCGTCACGGGGCACACCGCCGGCGACGGGACCGTCATCGAGCTCTTCGACAACGGCACGCCTGCGGAGGACGATGCGCGCCCCTTCGAGCCCTTCGCTCGCCCGCGCGGGCGGGGTGTGCTCGTTGGTGCCGGCGTGAGCCTGTCGGTCTGCCGCCGGATCGTCGAGCGCCGCGGCGGTCGCATCGCCATGCAGGTTCGTGCCGACGGCGCGACCATCGTCACCGTCGAGCTGCCAGACGCCGCGCCGTGAGCGCCCCGCTGCGCATCGTGCTGGCCGACGACGCTGCCGAGATGCGCGCGCTGCTGCGCTGGGCGCTGTTGCGTCGTCCCGAGGCGGCGATCGAGGAAGTCGTCGTCGTGGGCGAAGCCGCCGATGGGCGCGAGGCGCTGGCGATGGTCGCCGAGCTCGAGCCCGACGTCGTCGTGCTCGACCTCCAGATGCCTGGCCCGCCCCCTGGGGAGCTGCTGACCGCGATGGCGGCCGCCGCGCCCGGCGTCCCGATCGTCACCTTCTCGGGCTTCGAGCCCGACCTGATCGCGCCCGTCGAGTCGCGGCTGGTGGCGCTGCACATCCCCAAGACGACCGACCTTGCGCTCGTGCGCGCGGCGATCGTCGACGTCGCCCGCGGCGCCGGCGACGCATGACAGCGCTGACAGCGCCCCCACCCACCCGCCATACTGGAGCCATCGTGGCGCGTGGCGCACAGGATGCAAACCAGCCCGCGCGCGTCGTCGTGGTCGATGACGACGAGCGGCTGCGCAGCGAGCTGCGCGCCGCCCTGCAGGACGCCGGCCTGACGGTTATCGCCGAGGCCGACAACGGCCGCGACGCGATCGATCTGGCCGCGCACTTCCGGCCCGACGTGATGATCATGGACATCGTCATGGCCAACATCGACGGGCTGTCGGCCACCAGGGAGATCGTCGCGCGCGCACCCAGCGTCCGGATCCTGCTGCTGACGGCCTCCGACGACGTCGAGCTCGGCATGGTCGGGCTGCGCGCCGGGGCCGCCGGTCATCAGGTCAAGGGCGTCCCGGTCACCCAGATCGTCGACGCGGTTGCGCGGATGGCGGCGGGGGAGCCCGTCGCCGGCCCTGAGCTGACGTGGCGGCTGATCGAGAGCCTGCGGGCGCTCCCGGTCGGTGGCCAGGGCGTGCGGCCGGTCCGCAGCAAGCTCACCCCGCGCGAGTGGGAGGTCCTCGATCTGCTCTGCGCGGGCCTGACCGTCGACCAGATCGCCGACGAGCTCGTGCTCGCGCGCGACACCGTGCGGACCCATGTCAAGCGCCTGTTACGCAAACTCGGCGCCCACTCGCAGGCCGAGGCGATCTCGATCGCCAACGGCATCCGAGCGACATTCGCCGCCACCGGCGGCGACGCGCCTGACGAGCTGTAGCCGCGCGGCGCGCGCCCATCGGGCGCCGCCATGCCAGCAATGGGCTTCCTAGCGCATTGGCCAGTTGTCCTGGGGGAGTGATCTCACCCACGGGGGTGGCGGTCCTGCCCCGCACGATCGGGGGAACATCACCGTCGGGTTACCCCAGATATCCCCTGCCATCGACCACCCCCGAGCCGCAAGATCCTGGTCGTAGGGCGAGCGTCGCCAGATCGCAGGAAGCAGGACGGCGACGAGCGTTGGCCCGAGAACGACGTGGGGTGGAATCGAATGAGCGTGGGGATTGTTGGACTTGGCTACGTGGGGCTCCCACTGGCCGTCAGCTTCGCCGAGGCCGGTGAGCAGGTCGTCGGCATCGAGGTGAATGCCCGTCGCGTGGCACAGCTGCGCTGCGGCGAGTCGTACATCGAGGACGTGCCGTCCGAGCAGCTTCAGGCGGTCGCCGATCGCTTCGAGCCGACGACACGGATCGCCGCGCTGGCGAAGGTCGACGCCATCATCGTGTGCGTCCCGACACCGCTGACGCCGAACCGCGAGCCGGACCTGACGCCGCTGGTCGACGCGTGCCAGTCGATCGCCACCGTCTTGCAGGCCGGGCAGCTCGTGGTCCTGGAATCCACGACCTACCCGGGCACGACCCGCGAGCGGGCGCTGCCGATCCTCGAGGAGTCCGGCCTGCGCGCCGGGGTGGACTTCCACCTGGCCTTCTCGCCCGAGCGCGTCGATCCGGGCCGCACGGACTGGACGTTGAAGACGACGCCCAAGATCGTCGCCGGCCTCACCGAGACCTGCGGCAACGCGGCCGAGGCGCTCTACGCGCTCGTCTGCGACCAGCTGGTGCGCACCTCCGAGCTGGAGAGCGCCGAGATGGCCAAGTTGCTGGAGAACATCTTCCGCTCGGTCAACATCGCGTTGATCAACGAGATGGCCGAGCTGGCCGACCGGATGGGCATCGACATCTGGGAGGTCATCGACGCGGCCTCGACCAAGCCCTATGGCTTCATGCGCTTCGAGCCGGGCCCCGGCATGGGCGGCCACTGCCTCCCCGTCGACCCGTTCTACCTCTCCTGGAAGGCGCGCGAGCACGACTTCGCCACCGAGTTCATCGAGCTCGCCGGCAAGGTCAACCAGCACGCGCCCTACCTCGCGGTCGAGAAGGTCGAGCTCAAGCTCAACGACCTGGGCATGCCCGTCAAGGGCACGCGCATCGGCATCCTCGGCGTCTCCTACAAGGGCGGCGTCGGCGACATCCGCGAGAGCCCGGCGCTGAAGATCATCAAGCGCCTCGGCGAGCTGGGGGCGGAGATCGCCTACCACGACGAGTACGTGCCCGAGCTGACGCAGTTCGATCTCAAGAGCTCCACGCTCGACGAGGTCGCCGAGTTCGCCGACCTGCTCGTGATCGTCACCGCCCACCCGGGCATCGATCACGTCGCCGTCGCCGACAAGCACGAGGTCGTCGACCTCCGCGGGGTCACCCGCCGTCAGCACGTGCAGGCCCGTCCGCCGCAGCGCGTGTCCCTGAAGTCTGTCCAGGCGGCCTGAGGTCACACCATGAAGCGTCTTCTGATCGTCGCTGACCACTCGCTCGTGGTCCACGCCATCCGCATGGCCTTGCGCCAGACGGCCGGCTTCAAGGTCGTCGGGTTCGTCGACGGCCGCCAGAGCATCCGCTCACAGCTGCTGGAGACCAACCCGGACATCGTCCTGGTCGACGACATGCACGTCCGCCAGCATGCGCTGGACCGTCTTGCCGAGGTTGGCGAGTTCGCCTCGGAGGCCAAGAGCATCCTGCTCACCGGCGCCATGGACGACGAGTCGGTCGACGAGATCTTCGAGGCCGGCGCCAGCACGGTGCTCTCCAAGGCCGTCCATCCGGTCGCGCTCGGCACGCTGCTGCGTGAGGTCGTCCAGGGCCATGTCCTGCACTGCCCGCGGCGCAAGCGCGCCAGCGTCTCCAACGAGGATTGCCCGCTCACGACGCGTGAGCTCGAGATCCTCGGCCTCGCGGCGCAGGGCTACACGAACGGGCGCATCGCCCGTGAGCTGTGGGTCACCGAGCAGACGGTCAAGTTCCACCTGTCGAACACGTACCGCAAGCTCGGCGTCGCCAACCGCACCGAGGCCAGCCGGTACGCGCATATGCACGACCTGGTGATGCCGCGTGAGCAGCTCGCTTCCTGAGGAGGCAAGGGTCGCACTCGCGCCGGCTGCGGCCGCGCGTCCTGCTCAGCGTGAGCGGTCGCTTCCACCTCTGCGCAAGGGGCGGACGCTGCTGCTCGCGGGGGCCGACGCTGCCGCGCTGTTCGTCGCTGGCGTCGCGACCTTCACCCTCGCCAACCAGATCGCTGGCCCGGCGCTCGTCTCGCCCCAGTGGGCGACCGCGCTCCTGGCACTCGGCGCGCTGATCGGCTGGGTCGTGCTCTTCACCATCTATGGGCTCTACGAGCGGCAGAGCTCGACGATCGTCGCTTCGACGTTCGACGAGACCGCGACGATGCTCAACGCGCTGCTGGCCGGCTCGCTGATCATGCTGCTCGCCGGCCAGGGGCTGGAGAAGGTCGCCGGCATCAAGGTCTACTCGCCATCAGAGGCGGTGCTGTTCCTGACGTTCGCGCTGCTGCTCGTGCCTGCCGCGCGCTGGACGCTGCGCAACCGCCTCCTGCACGGCGTCGTGCGGCCACGCCGCACGCTGATCGTCGGCGCCGGCGCCCCCGGCCGCCTGATCGAGTCAAAGATCGCCGCGCACCCCGATTACAACTTGCAGGTCGTCGGCTTCCTCGCCGACGCGACGGCTACCGGCGGCGATGACGTCCTGGGCGCCGCCGCGGATCTGACGCGCGTCATCGACGAGCACGAGATCGACTGGGTCGTCCTTGCTGGTGCCGATAGCGCGCACCACTACGAGGAGACGCTGGAGATGGTCCGGCGCGTCCGCCGCCCGGACGTCCACCTCTCGATCGTCCCCACCTACTTCGAGCTCTTCGCCTCCAACGCGACGATCGAGGATCTCCAGGGCATCCCGGTGGTCAGCCTGCCGCCGATGCGCCTGTCGCGCAGCGCGCGGATCCTCAAGCGCTCCTTCGACCTGTCGGCCTCACTGCTCGGCCTGCTGGTCGTCAGCCCGCTGCTGCTCGTCGCGGCGATCGCGATCAAGCTCGACAGCCGCGGTCCCGTCTTCTTCCGCCAGGTTCGCAACGGCCGCGGCGGCGAGGCTTTCAAGATCATCAAGTTCCGCTCGATGGTCGACGGTGCGGAGGGCCAGCGCTTCGAGCTGGCTCACCTCAACCAGATGGACGGGCCGCTGTTCAAGATCCAGGCGGACCCGCGCATCACCCGCACCGGCGCGTTCCTGCGCAAGTGGCGCATTGACGAGCTGCCGCAGCTCATCAACGTGGTGCGCGGCGAGATGAGCCTGGTCGGTCCGCGCCCGTTCGTGGTGCACGAGGCCGACAAGATCACTGGCTGGGCAGGACGCCGGCTGGAGTCGCTGCCCGGGATCACCGGCCTCTGGCAGGTGCTGGGCGGCAACGACCTCTCCTTCGAGGAGATGGTGAAGCTCGACTACGTGTACACGACCAACTGGTCGCTCTGGTGGGACATCAAGATCCTGTTCCAGACGCTGCCGGTGGTCCTTGGCCGACGGGGTGCTTACTGATGCAGGTCTTCGTGATCCCGGCGTTCAACGAGGAGGAGAACCTCCCGCGCCTGCTGCACGACCTCGAAGAGCGCCCGATGCTGTGGTCGGGCGGGCACGTGATCCTCGTCGACGACGGCTCCAGCGACGGCACCGTCGCCGTGGCCCGGGCCTACGACGGTCCCGTGCCGCTGATCCTCGTCC
This sequence comes from Baekduia sp., assembly GCA_040509415.1. GTDB lineage: Bacteria > Actinomycetota > Thermoleophilia > Solirubrobacterales > Solirubrobacteraceae > Baekduia. The sequence continues at coordinate 8,587 of JBEVLC010000381.1, forward strand.
GCCAGATCCGCAACCAAGGCGCCGGGCGCGCGTTCGACCGCGGCTTCCGCTTCGCGCTGGAGCTGTGCGACGACGACGACCTGATCGTCACGCTCGAGTCCGACACGACCAGCGACCTCGACGCGCTCGAGGCGATGCTGGCCGAGGCCCGCGGCGGGGCGGACGTCGTCCTGGCCTCGGTCCACGCCGACGGCGGCGAGATGGTCGGGGCGGGCAAGTTCCGCGAGTCGCTTTCGCGCGCCGCCTCAACGGCGGTCCGCGTGACCGCGGGCATCGACGCCAGCACGGTCTCCTCGTTCTTTCGCGTCTACCGCGCAGGGATGCTGCGCAGCGCCTACGAGCGCCACGGCGACGCCTTCATCCGTGAGGGCGGCTTCGCCTGCAAGGCCGAGATCCTCGGCAAGCTGTCGCGGATGAACGCCAACGTCGCCGAGGTCCCGGTGGACCTCGACGCGTCGCGACGCATTGGCGAGTCCAAGCTGAAGGTCCTGCCGACGATGGCGGGCTACACGCGCCTGATGGCGCGCCAGGTGGCGACGCGGATGCGAGCAAGCGCATGACGCGCCCCAGCGTCGGCATCATCGGCGGCGGCCTGCTCGGCCTCACCACCGCCTACCGGCTGGCCCAGGCCGGCATCAGCGTCTCGGTCTACGAGCGCGACGGCCAGCTTGGCGGCCTCGCAGGCACGGCTGACCTGGGCGGGATCCCGGTCGATCGCTACTACCACGTCGTCCTGCCCACCGATCAGCGCGTCCGCTCGCTGGCGGCCGAGGTCGGCATCGGCGAGGACCAGTTCCGGTTCCGGACGACGCGCGTCGGCTTCTACCAGCAGGGCCAGCTCACGTCGATGTCCTCGCCGCGCGAGCTGCTGACCTTCCCGGGCCTGAGCCCGATCGACCGCGTGCGCCTCGGCGCCTTCGCGGCGCGCTGCCAGCTCAAGAGCGACAACTCCGATCTCGAGTCGCTGTCGCTGGAGACGTGGCTGCGCAAGATCTGCGGCGACCGCCTCTGGGAGCGCCTCTGGCGCCCGCTGCTGGATTCCAAGTTCGACGGCCAGTACGACGATCTTCCCGCGACCTACCTGTGGGCGCGCACCCGGCGCATGTCGGCCACGCGCGACAAGGCCGCCCGCGAGGTCATGGGAACCATCGACGGCGGCTACCAGGTGCTCGTCGACGCGCTGGCGCGTGAGATCCGCGCGCTCGGCGGCGAGGTCTCGCTCACCACCGACGTGCAGTCGGTGCCCGCGGCCAACGGCCGCGCGCTCGGCGTCGTCATCGACGGCACGCTGCGCCCGCACGACTACGTCGTCACCACGCAGTTGCGCCCGGGCCTGAAGGGACTGTTGGCCCCGGAGCTCGAGCGCACGCTCGGCGCCGACCCCAACCGCTACCTCGGCGTCGTCTGCGTCGTCGCGCGGCTGAGCAAGTCGATCAGCCCGTACTACGCGCTGAACATCACCGACCGCCGGATCCCGTTGACGACCGTCGTCGAGACGACGCACGTCATCGACCCCGAGCGGGCCGGCGGCACGCTGCTCTACGTCCCGAAGTACGTCACGCCCGACAACCCGGACCTCGACCGCCCCGCGGCCGACGTCAAGCGCGAGTACCTCGACCACGTGCGCACGATGTTCCCGGCGCTGCGGCCCTCCGACATCCTCGCCTCGCAGCTTGCGCGCGCCCGCGTCGCCGAGCCGATCCACACGGTCGGCGCTGTGCGGCCGACCGCTGAGAGCCTCTTTCCGGCGCCCGGCCTGGCCGCTGCGTCCTCGGCGCACATCTACCCGGAGCTGGTCAACGGCCAGGCGGTCCTCGGTGTCGCCGAGACGCTCGTCGCCGGCCTGCTCGAGCGCGTCGTCGAGAACTCCGAGGAGTCGCGGGCGGCATGAACGCGCTGGCGAACGCCTCGGTCTCACGCCACACCGCAGCCCGCGGAGTGCGCGGCCGCGTGGGCGCGTTGACGGCCGATCGTGTCGCCATCGCCGTCGTTGGGCTGGTCAGCGTCTCGCTGATGCTCCTGACGTGGAACCGCTGGGGCGACCTCTGGCTGGACTCCGGTTACGACCTCGTCGCCGGCGCCAAGATCTCGCACGCCAGCGCCCCATACCTCGACTTCGACTACTGGTACGGCCCGCTCGGCCCGCTGCTCGTCGGCGCGGTCTATGAGATCTTCGGGATCGGCATCGCTCCCGCGGTCGGGCTTGGGCTGGTCATCGCGTTCGCGGCGATCGGCCTCGGCTTCGCCGTCGCACGCCGGCTCGTCGGCCCGGCCGCTGCGGCCATCGTCGGCTGCCTCGCCGCAGTCCCCGCGTTCTCGAACTCCAACGTCTCGTTCGTCCAGCCGCACACCTACGGCGCGACGATCGGCATCGTCCTCTGCCTGTCGGCGATCCTCGTCGTCGCTCGCTTCTCCGAGACCGATCGCCGCCGCTGGCTGGTCGCGCTCGGCGTGCTGGTCGGCCTTGCTGCCACGACGCGCCACGAGTGCTTCGGCGCGCTGGCCCTGGCCGTTGGCATCTGGCTGCTGGTCCGCGTCGCCCGCGCGCACGGCGCGCGCCGGCCGGCTGTCGCCGAGCTGGCGATCGTCGTCGGGACCTCGATCGCGGTGGCGCTGCTCGGCTACGGCTCGTTCCTGGTCGCCGCGCAGTTCCACGGCTCGCTGACGCTGAGCCAGCTCATCCACGACAACCTCTTCCCGACCGGCCTGATGCGCAACTCGATCGCGACCGTCTTCAAGACGCTCGCGCCGCGCACGCCAGAGAGCTTCGTCAAGCTCGCCGGGATGGTCGTGCTGTACGCGGGCGGTGCAGGCGCGCTGCTCGTCGCGGCGCGCGGCATCGACGCGGGCGGCCGCCGTCGCCAGGCGGTCGTCATGCTGCTCGGACTCGTCGCGATCGCCGGGCTCGCGGTCCTGCTCGCCAAGCCCGACACCGTTCGCTTCTACCTCAAGTACGCCTTCGCCTGGCTGCCCGCCGGCGCGGTCCTCGCGTCCGGGCTGCTGATCCGGCGTGCCGTCCGCAACCGGGCCGCTGCGGCGTGGAGCGCGCAGGATCAGATCGCGCTGCTGGTCGCCGTGATGCTCGTCGGCTTCTCCTACAGCGTCTACGCCGCCTACTGGCCCTACCCCAACCCGGACTACCCGCAGGAGACGGCCTACGCGATGGCGATCGTCGCCACGTTCCTGGCTTGGTTTCACCTGCGTGAGCTGCCGGCCATGGGCGTCGCCAAGGCGGCTACGGTGCGGGCACTGGGCCTCGGGTGGCTCGGTGCGCTGGCGGCGATCTGCATCGTGCTGCTGATCGGTGACGCCCGCAGCGAGACGTTCACGGTCCGCGGTGTCGACGGGTCGATGACCGCCACGGCGGCCGACGGCCCGATGCTGCAGCGCGCTGTGGACCTGATCGAGTCCAACACCGAGCGCTCCGAGCCGATCCTGCTGGCGCCGCAGATGACGTCGCTGTACGTCATGACCGGCCGCCACGATCAGCTGCGCCAGCTGTCGCTGTTGCCCGGTGCGCTTGATGGCCCCGGCGACGAGCGCCGCGCGATCGCCGACCTCGAGGCCGCCGGCGTGCGCTTCGCGATCATCGACACCACGCCGCTGACGCGCTACGAGACCGGCCCCTTCGGGGTCGGCTACGACCGTCAGATCGGTGCCTGGCTGCACAAGAACTTCATGCACATCACGACGCTGCGCGGCCGGACGACCGGTTCCGAAGACGCGCCATCAAGAACCCTCGACGTCTGGCTTAGGAGGACGCTATGACCAACCCCGCCACGGTGGGCATCACGGGTGTTGCCGGCTTCATCGGCTCACACCTCGCCGAGCGACTGCTCGCGGAAGGCCGCACGGTCGTCGGCATCGACGACTTCTCCCACGGATCGCCGTCCAACATGGACACGTTCCGCGACCACCCCAACTTCACGTTCCTCGAGCTCGACTGCCGTGACGCGCTGCGCGTGCGCCGCACGTTCGGCGGCTGCGACGCGCTCGTGCATCTCGCGGCGGAGAAGATCCCGCGCTACGGCGGGGCCCTGAAGACGCTGCAGGCCAACGTGGCCGGCGCCGAGTCGCTGTATGAGGCCGCGCTGGCGCTCGACGTGCCGGTGCTCGTGGCATCGACCTCCGACGTCTACGGCAACGCGACGCCGCCGTTCGCCGAGGACGCCAACCTGACGCTTGGTCCGCCCACGACGCGCCGCTGGGCCTACGCGACCTCCAAGCTCTATGACGAGCACGTCGCGCTGGCCATGGCCGCCGAGCAGGGCCTGAAGGTCAAGATCATGCGCTTCTTCGGTTCCTACGGCCCCCGCAACAACCCGTCGTGGTGGGGTGGCCCGCAGGCCGCCTTCTTTGAGATCCTGCTCGACGGCAAGCTGATGGAGATCCATGGCGACGGCCGCCAGATCCGCACGTTCACCTACGTGTCGGACACGGTTGACGGCGTGGTCCGCACGCTCGACTGCGATGAGGCCGAGGGCGAGATCCTCAACATCGGCGGCGAGGAGCCGACGACGATCTACCGGCTCGCGCACGAGTGCCAGGCGGCGCTCGGGATGAGCGGACCGCTGCGCGCGACGATGGTGCCCTACGAGGCCATCGGCGGCAAGTACCAGGACGTTCGCGTCCGGATCCCTGACACCACCAAGGCGGCCCGCATGCTCGGCTTCCGCGCGAGCGTCGGTCTCGCCGAAGGCCTGGCTTGCACGGCCGAGTGGCACCGCACCCGCCGTGACGCGCTCGAGATCGAGCCTGTCGCAGCGAACGTGGCCTGATCGGCCGCCTGGCCGATCGATAGCGACACCCTCCTGAACGCAGAGTAGAACCTTGAAGGGAATGTTGAAGATGAATCGATTCGTGGCGCTTCTCGTGTCGGCCGCAATGGCCGTCTTGATCGTGCCTGCGATCGCCCTGACGGCGCCGAGCGCCCCCACGGGAGTGACCGGCATTGCCCTCGACGGCAAGGTCGCGCTCTCCTGGGGCGCGGTGTCGGGCGCTTCGTCCTACAAGGTCTACCGAGGGACATCGGCTGGGTCGATCACGACCCAGGTCGGCACGTCGGCGTCACCGACGTACATCGACGCGACGGCCACCAACGGCACCACCTACTACTACGCCGTCAAGGCGACCGCGACCGTCGGCGGAGACTCCGCCGCGTCCGCGGCCGCCCAGGCCAAGCCGGTGGCCAAGTCTTGCTCGACGGGCAACACGATCGTGCAGGAGAACTGCTACCCGGGCACCAGCGGCTGGAAGCTGCAGAACGCGGGCCGGGCCTATGACAACGGCATCGAGGGCTTCGCCACCGCCACGAGCGTTAACCAGGGCGGCAGCGTCGACCTCAAGGTCAACACGGGCCCGAGCGGCGACAACAAGCCCTACCGCGTCGAGATCTACCGCATCGGCTGGTACGGCGGCACGCACGGCCGCCTCATGGGCACGATCCCCGGGCAGACCGGCGTCGCCCAGGACAGCTGCACCAGCGGCTCCGGCAACACCGGCCTAGTCGACTGCGCGGACTGGACCGCGACGACGAAGATCACGACGTCGACGAGTTGGCCGTCGGGCATGTACTGGCTGCGGCTGGTGCGCGAGGACAACAACACCGACAACGTGGTGCTGCTGACGGTCCGCCAGGACGGCAGCCACTCCAACGCGGTCTTCGAGGTCCCGACCTCGACCTACCAGGCCTACAACAACTACGGCGGCAAGTCGCTGTACACGTGGAACAGCGTTGGCGACCCGACGGTCTCGGGCACGGCGCGCGCGGTGAAGGTCTCCTACGACCGCCCCTACGTGCAGAGCTACACGGGCCAGCCCGACTGGTTCGCGACGGCTGACCTGCCGACGGTCGGCTTCCTGGAGCGCCAGGGCTACGACCTGACCTACATCACCGACACCGACCTGCACACGACCGCGAGCCTCGCCTCCGACCACCAGTCGTTCATCACGGGCGCGCACACGGAGTACTGGTCCACGGAGATGCGCAACGCCGCCAAGGCTGCGCGTGACGCCGGCACCGGCCTGTTCTACACCGGCGCCAACCAGGACTACTGGCGCATCCGCTTCGAGTCCAGCCCCGTCTCGGGCACGTCCAACCGCGTCCAGGTCTGTTACAAGACCACCGAGAGCGGCGCGACCGACCCGGTCTCGCCGACCGGCACGTGGCGCGATCCCGCCGGGGCCAACGCTCCGGAGAACGCGCTCGCCGGCAACCAGTACGTCGGCGACAACGACTCGTTCAGCTACCCGCTGAAGGTGCCGGCCGCTCTGGGCAAGCACCGCATCTGGCGTCACACCCCGGAGGCGAGCCTCGCCGCCGGAACGACCGCCACGATCGGCACGCGTCTGGTCGGCTGGGAGTGGAACGACCGCGCCAGCAACGGCCAGGAGCCGGCCGGCGTGAGCGCGTTCTCGAGCTCGCCGGTCAACGGCAACGTCCTGCAAGACAACGGCCATGTCTACGCGACCGGCCCGGCGACGTCGACCGGTGTCGCCTACAAGGCGGCCAGCGGTGCCTGGGTCGTCTCCACGGGCACCAACAACTGGCCCCGTGGCCTCGACGTCGACGGTGACAACACGGGCGAGCCCAACGCCGACATCCAGCAGGCCACGACCAACATCCTGGCTGACATGAACACGCGCCCGACGACGCCGATCTCCGGCATCGTCGTTGACCCGGCCACCGCACCGACGATCACGAGCACGACGCCGGCCACCGGCGCCACCGGCGTCGCGACCTCCGGTGCGCTGTCGGCGACGTTTGACGCCTCGATCGACGAGAACTCGCTGACGGGTTCGACGTTCTTCCTGAAGACCGCCGGCGGCGCGACCGTCGCCTCGACGCTCTCCTACAACGACACCACCAACAAGGCGACGCTGACGCCGAACTCGCCGCTGGGCGGCAACGCGAGCTACACCGCCACGGTCAAGGGCGGCAGCAACGGCGTGGCCGGCTGGGGCGGCGTGTTGGCCGCCGACAAAGTCTGGAGCTTCACGACCGGTGCGGGCACGCCGCCCACGGTGGCCGAGGTGACGCCGGCTGACGGCGCCACCGCGGTCGCGACGGGCACCTCGGTCACGGCTCGCTTTGACCGCGACATGCTCGCCTCGACGATCACGTCCTCGACGTTCACGCTGACCCCGCAGGGCGGGAGCGCCGTCGCGGCGACGGTCACCTACAGCGCGTCGACCGGCATCGCCACGCTCACCCCGAGCTCGGCGCTCGACCCGGCACGCCAGTACACGGCGCTGCTGAACACCTCGGTCAAGGGCTCCGACGGCACCGCGATGGCCGCGGACAAGTCGTGGACGTTCACGACCAACGAGGCGCTCACGGTCAGCTCCAAGAGCCCGGCGCCGCTGGCGACCGGCGTGGCTCCCGCGGTGATCGTGCGCGCGGTGTTCAACCGGGCCGTCGACACCTCGACGATCACCACGGGCAACGTGACGCTGAAGAACCCCAGCGGCACGACGATCTCGGCCACGGTGACCTACGACTCCTCGACGCGGACGGTCAGCCTGGCCCCGAACTCCTCGCTGGCGCTGTCGACCACCTACACGATGAAGCTCGCCGCGGCGATCAAGGCCACCGATGGGGCCACGCTCGGGAGCGACGTCTCCTGGACGTTCACGACGGCGGCCAGCCCGCCGGCGGCGCCGACGATCATCTCGACGGTGCCTGCATCGGGCGCCACGGGCATCCCGACCGACCAGGTCGTGACCGCGACGTTCAGCCGCGCCATGGACCCGTCGTCGATCACGGGCCAGACGGTCGTGCTGCGCGATCCCAACAACACGGTGGTCGCGTCCACGGTCGCCTACAACAGCTCCACCAACTCGGCGACGCTGACGCCCACGGCGCTGCTTGGGCCGGGCACGGTGTACACGCTGCAGATCACGACCGGCGTGCGGGCCGCTGACGGCACGGCGCTAGCTGCGACCTCGACGCGGACGTTCACGACGGCAGACTGCCCGTGCACGATCCTCGGCTCGGTCACGCCGGTGACGACGGGCCTCGACGTCTCCGACGGGCGCCCCGGTACCGGCCTGACCTACGAGCTCGGCATGAAGTTCGCCGTGGACCGCACGATGCGCGTGACCGCCATCCGCTTCTACAAGGACGCGGGGGAGACGGGCACGCACACCGGGCGGCTCTGGAACGCGGCGGGCGACCCGCTGGCGGCGGTGACGTTCAGCGGCGAGTCGGCCTCCGGCTGGCAGCAGGCGGCGCTGAGCGCGCCGGTCACGCTGACCTCGGGAGCGACCTACGTCGTCTCCGTCGGCTTGAACACCAAGTTCGTCATGACCGGCGCGGGCCTCGCCTCGGCGGTCACCAACGGCCCGCTGCGCAGCATCGTGGGCGCCAACGGCGTGTTCGGCAACTCGGCGGGGACGTTCCCGACCAACAGCTGGAACAACTCCAACTACTTCGTCGCCCCCGTGGTGGCGAACCCGACGACCGCGGTTCCGCCGCAGGTCAGCTCGCGCACGCCGGTCGACGGCGCCACGGGCGTCGACACCGCCACGACGGTGACGGCGACCTTCGCCGGGGCGCTTGACGCCTCGTCGATCAACGCCTCGTCGTTCACGCTCACGACCGCCGGGGGCACCGCGGTGCCCGCGACCGTGAGCTACGACGCGGTGAACCGCAAGGCGACGCTGACCCCGAGCTCGGCGCTGGCCGCTGGAACCGGCTTCACGGCCCGCCTGTCGACGGGCGTCAAGTCCGACGACGGCACGGCGCTGCCGGCAGCGGTGACCTGGGCGTTCACGACCGCCGCTGCCGTCCCGCCGACGGTGACGTCGAAGTCCCCGGCCGCGGGCGCCACCGGTGTGGCGGTGACCGCACCGGTGACGGCGACGTTCTCGGTCTCGATGGATGCCTCGACGTTGACCGGCACGACCGTGAAGCTGGTCACCGCCGACGCGTCGCCGGTTTCTGCCACCGTGGCCTACGACACGACGACCAAGACCGTGACGCTGACGCCCAGCGCGCCGCTGGGCATCTTGCAGACGTACACGGCGACGATCACGACCGGTGCCAAGAGCGCGGGTGGTATCGCGCTGGACTCGGCGGTCAGCTGGTCCTTCACGACCGCGGGCTGCCCGTGCTCGGCGATGACCGGGCTGACGCCGGCGCTCACGAACCTCGATGTCCGCGATGGCCGCAGCGGCACCGGGCTGACCTACGAGCTGGGCACCAAGATCCAGGTCTCGACGGCCTCGTCGATCTCCGGTATCCGGTTCTACAAGGACGCGGGGGAGACCGGGACGCATGTGGGCCGCGTGTGGTCCGCCGGCGTGGAGCTCGCCCAGGTCACGTTCACGGGTGAGACCGGCTCGGGCTGGCAGCAGGCGTCGTTCGCCTCGCCGGTGAGCTTGTCGCCTGGCGTCACCTACGTGGTGTCGGTCGGCTTCAACACGAGGTTCGTGATGACCGGTGCCGGGCTGGCGACCGCCAAGACCAGCGGCCCGGTCAGCACCGTCGCTGACGGCGCCAACGGCGTGTACGGCAACTCCGCAGGCACGTTCCCGACGAACAGCTGGAACAACTCCAACTACTTCGTCGACGCGGTGGTGCAGTGAGCGTGGCGGCGGCGCAGACGACCGAGCGCCCGTTCGCGACGGGTGACGACGCGCAGAGCGTGCCGGCATCCGTTGCGAAGACCGCGCCCACGGCCGACCGCGCCGCCGCCTCCAGCGCGTTGTTGATGTCGATCGGCACGCTCGGCTCGGGCGTCATGGCCTACGGCTTCAACGTGGTCGCGGCACAGGCGCTCGGGCCGGACGCCTACGGTCCCGTCGCGGTGCTGTGGGCGGCGATGTTCCTGGCCGCCGTCGTGCTCTTTCGCCCAGTCGAGCAGACGCTGTCGCGTGAGGTCGCAGAGGCGACCGCGCACGGCCGCGGCATCGCGCCGCTGCTGCGCTGGGTCGCCTGGCTGGCTGCCGGGACGACGCTCGCCGCCGCGGCGGCCTGCGCGTTGGCCTGGGGGCCGATCACCGATCGGCTGTTCGACGGCCAGCCGCTGTTGACCGCGATGCTCATCGTGGGCATCGCCGGCTACGGCGCCTCCTATTTCGTCCGCGGGATCGTCGGCGGGCGGCGCTGGTATGCCGGCTACGGCGTCCTGCTGCTGGCCGACGGTGGCGTGCGCCTCGCGCTCGTGTTGCCGCTCTTCATCGTGGCGTCGTCGTCGCTGGCGGCGGTCGCGCTGGCCGCGGCGGCAGCCGCTGGCGCGCTGGCCCCGCTGCTGGTGCGTGGCGGTCGCGCGGC
>JBEVLC010000382.1:0-2870 GCA_040509415.1 Baekduia sp.
CGGGGCTCCCGGACCGCCAGGTCCACGCGGGGAGCGCGGCGAGCGCGGTCCCGCTGGATCGGTCGGCCCGGTCGGTCCGATTGGCCCCGTCGGTCCCATCGGGCCTATCCCGTCGCCCTCGCAGATCACCGGCACCGTGCGGTCGGTGCTGTGCTCGCTCGCGCCAGCGCTCTGCCGATAGCCGGCCGTCCCGTCCGGGGGCGTCGCAACGATCCTCGGGATGAGCTGGTGGAACGACCGCATGGTCGCCTTCGATCTGGAGACGACCGACAAGGATCCCGAGAACGCGCGCATCGTCACCGCGGCGATCGCGCTGTGCTCCGGCGGCGAGCGCACCGAGTCTGAGACGTGGGTGGCCGATCCGGGCGTCGAGGTCCCGGAAGAGGCCGCCGGCATCCACGGCTACACGACGGAGCGAGTCCGCGCCGAGGGGCGGCCGGCGGCTGAGGTCGTGGCCGAGGTCATCGAGACGCTGGAGATGGCGGTCCTCGCAGGGCTGCCGCTGGTCATCTACAACGCCCGCTACGACCTGACGGTGCTCGACCGCGAGGCGCGCCGGTACGGGCTGGTGCCGCTGACCGACCGCTGCCCCGACATGATCGTCATCGACCCGATGCTGATCGACAAGTGGCTCGATCGCTACCGCAAGGGCAGCCGCAAGCTCGACGCGATGTGCGCGCACTTCGGCTTCCCGCTTGGCGAGGCGCACGACGCCTCCTTCGACGCGATCGCCGCGGCGCGCGGGGCATGGTGTCTCGGCGCGCGCGGTGTGGTCGTGCGGCGCACCGACTGGCCGGCGGCAGCGGCCGAGGCGGCCGAGTGCAAGCAGACGTGGGAGCGCGTCCACGAGGACTTGCGGGCGCTGCACAACGAGCAGATCCGCTGGGCGCGTGAGCAGGCGCTGTCGCTGGCAAACTATTTCCGCGACAAGGGCCAGTACGACGACGCCGAGAGCGTCCAGACGCAGTGGCCCGTCGTCCCGGTGCGAGAGGTGGCCGCGGCGTGAGCGTGCTCGACGACATCGAGAACGTCACGGGCGAGGCCGTCCACGCTGAGATCGGCGTGACGCTGGAGCGTCTCGAACGCCTCGTCGCGCTTCAGGCGGCCATCACCGCAGGCGACCGGCGCAGGATCCAGGACCACCGTCGCGACAAGCTCGCTCGCGAGAGGGCTCAAGGTGGCTGATCGCCCGATCGAGGGCCTCAACCCGGCCTACGCGGAGCTGCCCCGATCCGAAGCCTTGCTGCGCGACGCCTTCGACGTCCTCGACGAGGCCGAGTCCCTCAACAAGCCGCGGCGGCGCTGGGCGCTGTTCTCCGGCGGCCACGACTCGTTGACGGCGTGCGCCGTCGCGTTCGCTTGGGCGCGAGAGCGTGACCTGCCGATGGAGGCAGCGCACATTCGGACCGGGACGGGCGTGCCGCAGACGATGGCCTACGTCGAGCAGGTCTGCGCCGAGCAGAGCTGGCCGCTGTCGATCTTCGATCCTCCGGTGCCCTATCGCGACATCGTGCTCGAGCACGGCTTCCCTGGTCCCGGCCAGCACGGGCTGATGTACGCCCGGCTGAAGGAGCGCGCGCTGCGCGAGCTGGTGCGGCAGAGCAAGGCCGAGTTCAGCGATCGCGTGATGCTCGTCACAGGGGTCCGATCCGACGAGAGCCAGCGGCGGATGCGTCACGTCGAGCGGATCACCCGCGACGGCGCGCAGCTCTGGACGGCGGCGATCTGGAACTGGAGCAAGATCGACTGCGCGAAGTACGCCTTCGCCGACCTCGGGCTGCCGCGGTCGCCGGTCGTCGACCTCATGCACATGAGCGGCGAGTGCCGGTGCGGTGCGTTTGCGCGGCCAGGTGAGCTCGCTGAGTGGATGGCGTGGTTCCCGGAGGAGACGCAGTGGATCATTGATCTCCAGGACGAGGTGGCTGCGGCGGGGATCCGCGCCTACCGCTGGGGGGAGCGCCCGCCGCGGATCCATCGCGAGCAGATGGCGATGGCGCTGGGCGAAGACTGGGACGCCGCGCCGCCCGGCATCCTGTGCGTGGGCTGCGGCCCCGACGACAACCTGACCGACGAGGAAGCCGAGGCAGCATGAACCCCAAGCAGATCGCCCGAGTGTGTCACGAGGCCAACCGCGCGTGGTGCGAGGCCAACGGCGACACCTCGCAGAAGCCGTGGGATGAAGCCGACCAGTGGCAGCGCGACAGCGCCATCGAGGGCGTGACGGTCGCGCTCGACGGTGCGACGCCGGCCGAGCTGCACCAGGCGTGGTGCGAGGCCAAGACCCGCGACGGTTGGATCTACGGCGAGGTCAAGGACGCCGAGGCCAAGACCCATCCGTGCCTGGTGGCCTACGCAGACCTGCCCCCTGAGCAGCGCGTCAAGGACGTACTCTTCTCGGCGATCGTCGGAGCGCTGCGCTGACCGAGATCATCCATGTCGCGGGGCCGGCGATCACGGTGGGGACTGTGCGCCGGCAGCGCTGCGCTTGGTGCGGCGCTCTCATCCAGGGGTACGACCTCTCGCGGATCGCGCGGCCGACCGAGCCCGGCGAGGATCCCGACGTGGCGTGGGAGCCTGCGATTTGGGACGGGCTTGTCGCGGTCGACGGCGGCGCGTTCTGGTCGGTCGTAGACCCGGAGGACGGCAAGATCCCGCCGACCTCGTGCATGGCGCTGGAGGATCACGTGACGGCCTGAGCGACGGCGGGGAAGGGGCAGGGCGGTCGAGGCCGCCAGAGAGGCCCACAGGACGCAGGCGCAGGAGCCGACGCATAGCCTCGGAACAGCCCGCCCGACTACCTCGCGTCTCGAAGCCGGTAGCTGCCCCTTCCCCGCTGCCGCTATCATCGCTGCCGCTAGCTTGGCGCTGGT
>JBEVLC010000383.1:0-7214 GCA_040509415.1 Baekduia sp.
CGATCACCGCCGTCGCGTCGCGGTAGACATCGGCGAGCGCGAGTTGCTTGGTGGGGATGTAGTCGAGGAAGTCCTCGAAGGGGTCGTGGTTGAACATCAAGACCTTCTTGGCCTCGATGCGCAGGACGTCGGCCGTCGACGGGTCGACCGAGATACGGCGCGCTGAATTACCCTGGTGGGCACTCATGGAGATAACAGCTCCTTGGGTCACGCCCCCGGGCCGCTCTAACGGTCGCGGGGGCTCTGATTTGGTTGCGAGGCACAGAGCCTACCGGGTGGGACGACGGAATTGGTCGACTCCGCAGAGTCGATGCAGCCCGTAACCGTGTTGCTGCAGATCGACCACACCAACAACTCGGGGGCGCTTGCCTGGGACGCGTAGCGGACCGCCCAAGACTGTCGTCGTGGGGCGCTGGTCGCGGGGCGGACCTGGTCTATGGCGAGCGCCGGGGTCGCGCGGCTGCTTGGGCATTCCGCTCAAACGTGGTCTGGGTGCCGGCGTGGTCTGTCGGCACCGAGGGGAGCGCGCGGGAACGGTGCCTCGCGGCGTTGGCTCGTCGTCCGCTGGCTCTTGGGCTGGCGATCCGCGTGTGCACTGAGTACGCCCCGGGGGAAATCCGGTCGGAGGTCGGGGTCGTCCTGGCCCCAACATGAGGGGCGCGATCGACCCGGATCACCGTGCGGCTGGTGCAGGGCGTCTAGTGACGAATTATTTACCACGAGCCGACCCGGACCCGCGCAAGCGTTCGCGCGATCTGCAACGGGGCCAGACCCCGCCACGAAGTGGCGAAGTCGTCACGAGCCGCGAGCACGTCGTCGCAGTTCCGCCACAAAGCGCGCAGCACCGCGTCGGCGGCGCGAGCGCGTGGGGAGGGCGGTGATCCGTGATGTCGCCATCCGCGCGGACACCGTTCGATGCCCACACAAATGGGCGCCGAACCACAGCCCGGCTACGCACCCAACGCCCCAGACCACGTGAGCGTGGTGGCGATCGTCACGGAGCGCCGACCATCCAGCCACACCCCGCACCCCGACCCACCGCCCCGAACCGCTAGTGCCGCAGCGCCCGCTCCCGCTCGAAGCGCGCCACCGCGATCCGGCACAGCTCATCGACCAGCTCCGGGTACGGCAGCCCCGACTTCTCCCACAACACCCCGTAGGCCGACGTCGGCGTCTGGCCCGGCAGGGTGTTCAACTCGTTCAACAACACCGTCTCGCCATCCACGAAGAAGTCGGCCCGCGCCAGGCCCGAGCAGCCAGATGCCGCGAACGCTCGGGCCGCGATCGACTTCACCGCCTCGCGCGCCGTGTCAGAGATCCGTGCCGGGAACTGCAGGCGCATCCCGCCCTCGGTGTACTTCGCCTCGTAGTCGTACCACCCGTCACGGAGCAGCACGATCTCCCCCGGCTCGGAGACGCGCGCGTCGTGGGTGTCGCCCAACACGGAGGACTCGATCTCCAGGCCCACCGCAGGAGCCTCGACGATCACGCGGTCGTCATGCGTAAATGCCTCGTCCAGCGCCGCGTCGATGTCTTCGGCGCGCTCCACCCGCACGATCCCCACCGACGACCCCAGCCGCGCCGGCTTGACCCACAACGGGAAGCCGAGGTGCTCGAGCGACGGGCGCTCCCGGCCGGCCTCCACCAGCGCGTACCCCACCTGCGGCAGCCCCGCTTGGGCCATCAGCTCCTTGAACACCACCTTGTCCATGCACACGGCGCTGGCCATCACGCCCGAGCCCACATAGGGCACGTCCAACAACTCCAACAACCCCTGCACCGTGCCGTCCTCCCCGAACGGCCCGTGCAAGACCGGGAAGACCACGTCGGCGTCGAGCAGCCCACGGCCGGGGTGCAGCGCGAGCTCCTCCCCCGCGTGCCACCACGTACCGTCGCGCGCCAGCTCGACGGCCAGCACCTCATGGCCCGCGTCGCGCAGGCCCTGACCGACCGTCGCGGCGCTGACCAACGAGACGTCGTGCTCCGAGGAGCGCCCGCCACCGAGGACGGCGACCCTCATCCAACGGTCTCCGTGTTGCCCGGAACCGTCTCGCTCGGCGTTGTCTGCGTCTCCTCGAACTGCCCGTAGTTGATCGTCACGGTCGAGCCCTTCTTCACCTTCCCCTCAGCGGGGTCCTGGCTGATGACGTGCAGGTCCTCGGCGCGGGTGCTCGTCGGCATCGGCACCGCGTCGACCTCGAAGCCCGCCTGCCGCAGCGCCGCGGTTGCCGCCAATCGCCCTTGGCCCGTCACGTCGGGCACGTCGACCTCCGCCGGCTCCTTGCCGACCGTGATGGTGACCGTCGAGCCCTTCACGCGGTTGGTGGACGCGGCCGGGTCCTGCAGGACCACCTCGCCGACCTTGGCGCTGTCGTCGGTCTCCTGCTGCTTGACCGCAACCTTGAAGCCGAGCGCCTCCAGCGTCGAGCGCGCCTCGTCCTCGGTCAGGTCGACCACCTTCGGGACCGCCACGCGCTCCTTGCCCGAGGAGATGACGAGCACGACCTGCGAGCCCTTGTCCAGCTCTTGGCCGAAGGGCGGCCGCGTCGAGATCACGCGGTTCTCGGTGATCGTGTCGCTCGACTCACGCTCCTCGGCGACCGTGAAGCCGAGGTCGGTGAGCTGCTTGCGGGCCTCGTTGCGGCCCTTGCCGGCCAGGTCGGGCACCCGCGCGGTGCCGGGACCGGCGGAGACGGTGAGGCCGACGACCGAGCCCTTGGGCACGCGCGACCCGCCACCCGGATCCTGGCCGATGACCGTGCCCTTGGGCTGGGTCGGGCTCTCCTTCATCGTCACGTCGGTGGAGAGGCCCTTGCGCTTGAGCAGGATCTCGGACTCGGCCTGCGGGCTGCCGACGACGTTGGGCACCTGGACCTTGTCCTTGCCGGTCAGCAGCAGGCCGGCAACGATCGCGCCCGCAACCACCAGGCCGACCAGCAGCGCGACCCACCAGCGGCCGGGGCCGTCGCCGTCCTCGGCCTCGTCGACCGGCGGCTCGGGCGGCCCGTAGTAGCGCTGCTCGACCTGCGAGACGTCCTGGTAGGCACCCGGCGGCGGGATCGGGATCATCGGGCCGGTGGCCTGCAACACGCTGGTGGCGGCGGTCGCCGGCGGCAGGATCCCCTGGCCGGCATGCTCCAGCGCAGCGATGAACTCGTCCGCGTCGCCGAAGCGCCGCGCCGGATCCTTCTCCAGCGCGCGCAGCACGACCGCCTCCAGCGCCGGCGGCACCTGCGGGTTGTGCTTCGACGGCGGGACCGGCGGCTCGCTGACCTGCTTGAGCGCGATCGTCACGGCGCTCTCGCCCTCGAACGGGACGCGCCCGGTGAGCATCTCGTACAAGATGATCCCGACCGAGTAGAGGTCTGACGGCGCGCTGACCGAGTGGCCCTGCGCCTGCTCGGGTGACAGGTACTGCGCGGTCCCCATGATCGAGCCGGTCTGCGTCATGTCCGACGCACCCGCCTTGGCGATCCCGAAATCGGTGACCTTCGCGCGACCCTCACCGTCGATGATGACGTTGTGGGGCTTGAGATCGCGGTGGATGATCCCGCGCTTGTGGGCGAAGCGCGCGGCGCGCAGGATCTGGATCGTGAGGTCGATCGCCCGCGCCGGCGCCAGCGGCGCCTCCTCCTGGACGAGCTTCTTGAGCGTACGCCCTTCGAGGTACTCCATCGCGATGTAGTACGTGTCGTCCCACGCGCCGCGGTCGTACACCGCGACGACGTGCGGGTGCTGCAACCCCGCGGCCGATGAGGCCTCGCGGCGGAAGCGCTCGACGAACTCCTCGTCCTGGGCGAAGCGCCGGTGCAGGAGCTTGATCGCGACCTTGCGGCCCAGCTGCAGGTCCTCGGCGCAGACGACATCAGCCATCCCGCCGGAGCCGACACGGTGCAGCACGCGGTAGCGGCCGTCGATGATCGTGGAAGTGTCAGGGACTTCGGTCACTCTTGCGGTTCCGGTCTTGATCCTGACGAAGTCGGGACGGTCACTTGAGCAGCTCTTGCATGATGTCGCGGGCGATGGGCGCGGCGAAGTCGCCGCCGAAGCCGGTCACGGCCTTGACGGTGACCGCAACTGCGATGCGCGGGTTCTCGGCGGGCGCGAAGCCGATGAACCACACGTCGTTGATCTTGGCGCCGAACTCGGTCTCGGCCGTGCCGGTCTTGCCCGCGACCTGGATGCCCGGGATGGCGGCCTTCGTGCCCGTACCGCTCTGCACCACGCCCACCATCATGTCGGTCACGGCGGCGGCGGTGGACGGCTTCATCACCGTGGACTGCAGCGAGGGCGAGATCGTGTCGACCGTGCGGCCGTCGCGGTCGACCACGCGGGTGGTCAGGTGCGGCTTCATCAGGCGCCCGCCGTTGGCAACCGCGGCGGCGACCTGGGCCATCTGCAGCGGGGTTGCCTGCAGGCCACCCTGCCCGATCGCCATGCGCCCGACGTCGACGAAGCGCGACGTCGGCGAGACCGCGTGACCCGGCGGGTTGGGCGCGACGACCGAGGCCGACATGGTGTCCTTGGGGTAGTCGAGCTCAGGCTTGGCGTCGAAGCCGAAGCGCTCCATGTACCGCTTCATGGTCGCCTTGCCCAGCTTCTCGCCGACGTTGGCGAACGCGGTGTTGACCGACTTGGCCAGCGCGGTCGCGAGCGTGACCTGGCCGAAGTCCTGGTTGAAGTCGTTGGCCAGCGGGACCGCGGAGATCTTCTGCCCGCTATCGCCATCAACCGTCGAGGACGGTGAGAACTCCCCGCTGTCGATCGCCGCGGTCGAGGTGACGACCTTGAACGTCGAGCCTGGCGCGGCGCCGAACTGGACCGCGCGGTTGACCAGCGGCGTATGCTCGTCGTCGTTGTTGGCCGCCTTGAGCTGACCCTTGTCGGCGATCGTGTTGGGGTTGTAGGTCGGGGTCGAGGCCATCACCTTGACCGCGCCCGTCCGCGGGTCCAGCGCGACGGCCGCGCCGCTGCGGCCGACGGCGGCGATCTGGTCGAGCGCGAGCTGCTGGGCCCTCGGATCGAGCGACGTGCGGACGTCGTCGCCCTCCCGCGCCTTGCCCACGAGCTGGTCGAACGTCGTCGTGATCGCGTTCTTGGCCCCGGTCAGCTCGTCGTTGCGGTAGCGCTCCAGCTCGCTTTGGCCGATCGAGGCGTAGGAGTAGCCCACCGGGTGGCCGAAGCGCTTGCCCTGCGGGTAGTCGCGGTGGTAGACGCCCTCGTTGTCGCGCGTCGAGCGCGCGATCACCGAGCCGTCGCCCGCGAAGATCGTCCCGCGCCGGATCTTCTGCGCGCGGATCAGCTCGCGGTGGTTGGCGGTGTCGTGATCGAGATCGTCGGCGCGCAGCACCGTCCACCACGACGTCGACACCAGCAGCGCCCCGAACATCAGCAGGGCGACAAGGAAGAGGCGGTTGATCGGCTTGTTCACGCCGGCAGCTCCGCGTCGCGCCGCGCGCGGTCGGAGATCAGCAACAACAACGCCAGCAACACGAAGTTCGCCAGCACCGACGAGCCGCCGTAGCTGACGAACGGCAGCGTCACGCCCGTCAGCGGGATCAGCTTGGTGACGCCGCCGACGATCACGAACACCTGCAGCGCGAAGACCGACGTCAGCCCCGTGGCCAGCAACTTGGAGAACGAGTCGCGCGCGAGCATCGCGATCTTGAAGCCGCGCTGGACGAAAAGTAGGTACACGCACAACAGCCCGGCCGCGCCGACCAGGCCGAGCTCGTTGACGATCACCGCGTAGATGAAGTCGGTGTGCGGCGCGGGCAGCAGCGAGCAGTTGACCGTCGAGGTCGCCTCGGTCGCGCACTGGCCGCTGATGCGCAGCACCGCCTGGCCGAAGCCCTGGCCCAACACGCCGCCGTCGGCCTGAGCCCAGAGGCCCTGGGCCAGCTGGTAGCTGCCGCCCTGCAGGCGGTTGAGCAGCTCGGGGTTGAACGGGTCCTGCCAGGCGTCGATGCGGTCGGCGATGTGCCCGATGTGACCTGCGACCAGATAGGCGCCCAGTGCGAACGTCACGACCCCGACGACCACGAACGACAGCCGGTCGGTGGCGACGTAGATCATCGCCAGGAACGCCCCGAAGAACATCACCGACGAGCCGACGTCGCGGATGTAGAACAACAACAACATCGACGCGCCCCAGATGACGAGCATCGGGCCGAAGTGCTTGAGCGGCGGGACCGTGACGCCAGCCACGCGCCGCCCCGCGGTGACCAGCAACTGGCGCGTGTCGCGCAGGTAGCTGGCCAGGAAGATGACGATCGCGATCTTCGCGAACTCCGCCGGCTGCACGCTGAGCGAGCCGATCTGGATCGACAGGTAGGCCCCGTTGACCGGCGAGAACGCCCGCGGGAGCAGCAGCAGCAGAATGCCGCCGATGGCGATCAGGTAGCGGTAGCGCTCCAACTTGCGGTAGTCGTCGCGCAGCAGCAAGATCGTCGCCGCGAACAGCCCGAGCCCGATGACGAACCACTGCGCCTGCAGCCGCGCCAGCCCATCGTCGATCCGGTAGATCTCGACCAGTCCGAAGCTCGCCAGCAGCGCGCCGAGCGGGAAGAGGTAGGGATCGGCGTGCTTGAGCGTCAGCCGCAGGAACAGGTGCGCGACGACGCACAGCCCGAGGAAGATCGCACCGTAGGTCAGCGAGACGTTGGAGATCTCGTTGCTGCCGCTCAGCCCACCGAGCAGCTGATCGCGTGATAGGAAGACGGCAGCAAAGCCGGCCGAGACCAGCAGCGCGGCCGGGATGAGGGCGAAGAGCTCCCGGTTTCTGGCGCTCAAGACGCGAACTGCCCCGCGAGGTCGCCGCGCTCGATCTGACGGATCAGGTCGGCCGCATCCTCCTGGGAGCGCAGCTTGTGGTCGGCGACCGTCTGCTTGGCGCGCGGCGACAGGCTCTGCACCGGCACGCCGCTGGTGAACTGCGTCCGGAAGAGGTCGACGCCCGGCAGCTCGTACGGCAGGCCGGAGTAGAGCGTCACGAAGCCGTCGTCGTCGGTCCCGACGAAGTAGACGGTCTGGCTGGCGATGAGGCCGCCGCTGACGATCAGCGTGAGCAGGACGGCGAGCACCGCGAAGCCCTTGGCGACGCTCACCCAGCGGCGCCGCTTGCGCGGCGTGGTCTCGTGGCGCGGATGGCGCGGCGGCCGCGGCGCGCGGGCCTCGATCGCCGATGAGCCGACGAGCATCTCGGCGGGACGCTG
>JBEVLC010000384.1:0-9454 GCA_040509415.1 Baekduia sp.
GCCTTCGACCTGCTGTGGCTCGACGGCCGCTCGCTGATGGATCTGCCTTATGAGGAGCGCCGCGCCGCGCTGCGCGCGCTGCTGGCCGACGGCGAGCGCTGGCAGGTCCCCGATCACGTCGTCGGTGGCGGTGAGCGGATGCTGGCCGCCACGCGTGAGCAGGGGTTGGAGGGCGTTGTCGCCAAGCGGCTGGACTCGCCCTATGAGCCTGGTCGGCGCAGCGGATGCTGGCGCAAGGTCAAGAACACCAATCGCCAGGAGTTGGTGATCGGCGGCTGGCTGCCGGGGGAGGGCAAGCGCCAGGGTTCCATCGGCGCGCTCTTGGTCGGCCTGCGCGAGGACGACGATGCGCCGTTCCGTTTTGCCGGCCGTGTCGGCTCCGGCTTCACGGACGCCGAGCTCGACCGCGTGGCCGGCTTGCTGGAGCCCCTGGCTCGCGACACGTCGCCGTTCGACACGATCCCGTCGGGCGTGAAGATCCCGCGCGAGGCGTTCTGGGTCGAGCCCGAGCTGGTCTGCGAGGTCGAGTTCATCGCGTGGACGCGCGAGGGCGTCCTGCGCGCGCCGGTCTACAAGGGGCTGCGCGACGACAAACCGGCGGCGCTGGTCGTCCGCGAGCCGGTCGCGCCGCCCAAGGGGGCGAAGGGCGCGACTGCGGTGCGCGCCGAGATCGAAGGCCGCGAGCTGCGGCTCACCAACCTGGAGAAGGCGCTGTGGCCGTCGGGTCACACCAAGAACGACCTGATCCGCTACTACGTCGAGCTGGCGCCGGTCCTGCTCCCACACCTGCGCGGTCGTCCGCTGACGCTCAAGCGCTACCCGCATGGCTCCGAGGGTCAGTTCTTCTATGAGAAGCAGGCGCCCGCGCACCGGCCCGACTGGGTCGCGACCGCGCCGGTCGAGCTCGAGAGCGGCAAGATCATCAACTACGTCTTGGCCTCTGATACGCCGACGCTCGCCTGGCTGGGCAACCTCGCCGACATCGAACTGCACACGCCGATGCATCGCGCGGCTGCCGACGGCAAGCTGTCGGCGCCGACGATGGTCGCCTTCGACCTCGACCCGGGCGAGCCCGCGGGGCTGCTGGAGTGCTGCCAGGTTGCCACCGTGTTGCAGGGCATGTTCCAGCACTTGGGCTTGCGCGCCGTCGTCAAGACGTCGGGTTCCAAGGGCATGCAGGTCTACGTCCCGCTCAACACGCCCGGCGTGACCTACGAGCAGACCAAGGGCTTCGCCAAGGCGGTCGCCGAGTTGCTGGAGGCCGAGGCGGGGGATCTGGTGGTGGCGCGGCAGACCAAGGCGTTGCGCAAGGGCAAGGTGCTGGTCGACTGGAGCCAGAACGACGTCAACAAGACGACAGTGTCGGTCTACTCGCCGCGGGCGCGTGAGCGGCCGGTGGTCTCGACGCCCCTGGCCTGGGACGAGGTCGCCGCTGCCGCGGCGGCCGGCAGCGCCGAGGGGCTCGTGTTCGATCTCGACGCAGTACTCGCGCGCGTGCGCGATCAGGGCGACCTTTTCGCCGACGCGCTCACGGTGGTGCAGGACCTGCCAATTGGCTGAGGGTTCGTGGCAAAAGCAGACAGAAATGTCTCTTTTGAGCCTTGCGCCCTATGCGAACATATGTTCGTGACAGACGCCGGCTCCGCATACACCCAGTTCCAGCACGCCCTGCGCACGGGCAACCTCATGATCATCCGCGCCGCCGCCGCCGAGTTGCCATCTGTCCGGCTCGACGACGCGCTCCAGGTCTGCGTCCTTTTGCGCGATCGCGAGCCCGAGCGCTACGAGCGCGCCGCTGTTCGCTGGATCGGCCGCTACTGCGTCGAGCGCCCGACCGCGACGCTCGACGACGTCGAGCACGCACGGGCGGCGTTCACCTTGATGCGCCGCGATCCGACACGGGCCCTGGGAATGCTGCAGACGCTGTGCCGGACGTGATGATGATCGTGCATCGCGCCGGGCGCCATGCTCATGTCTCGGACACGATGTCGAGCTCGGCACGGAGCTCGCGGGCGGCAGCGGCGACGGCCGCCACGGCCTCCTCGAGGAAGCTGCCGCACGCCGCGGCGAACGGCAGCGCGTAGTCGACGGTCAGCGCATCGCCATCGACGCAGAGCCGCGCCAGGCGCAGCCTCGCGTTCTCGCGCAGCGCGAACTCCATCAGCGTGTTGGGCAACCCGGACTTGTTCAGCACGACACAAGACGCTCGGACGGCTGATCCGCGCGTTGCGTGCGCCGGACAGGCGATCCGGACGATCGTGCCCTCCGACAGCGTGACGACATACTCCTCGCTGCGCCGGTCAAAGGACACCTGCGACCCGTAGATGGGTCGCAGGCGTCCACCGAGGGTCAGGAACGCGTTGTCCCAGGCCGTGACCGCAGAGACGGTGCCCATCGGTTGCTACACCGCCGCGAGCGCGAAAGCGCCCCGCGCGATGGCCGGTCGGGCACGCGTGGCCGCGCGTCCGGCATCGGCGACGACCACGGCCACCGACGAGCGCTCCGGCGTCCACTGCGCCAGCGCCGCGTCGAGGGCCGCCGTGAGGTCGCTCGTCGGCAGGTCTGCCTCCACGATCGTGATCACCGGGGGCGACAACGGGAAGCGCCCGCCAGCGAGCAGATCCACTAGGAGAACCGCACGCCCGGCCTGGGCATCATCATTCCGGATCCGCAGCTCGAGCTGGACGGCAGCCGGCGCACCGCCACCGAGCTTGCGGCACGACTCGATGGACAGCTCGATGGCCTGGTCGTCGAAGGCGTCCAGGGCAAGAAGCTCGGCACGAAGGCGCGCTGAGACGAGGTGGTGGCGGGCAGCCGCGGAAGAATGGGGGAACGCGTACATGATCTGATGTTCGCGCTGATAAGACTGCTCGACTAAGGGAAAACCGCGCTGAAAATGTCGTCAGCGCGTCGGGATCGCCGGGTAGTCGATGTCGCTGCCCCGGAGGTGCGAGGACCAGGCGAGCACCGCCTCGCGCGTAGGCTCGTGCTTGGCGGCCAGGTGGAAGAACCGCTGAGCGTCGGAGAGCGCGTTGCGACGGCACGTCCCGGGCCAGCGCGACGGCCCGACGCAGATGCGCGCGATGCGGGCGAGGTCGATCTTGGCGGCGGTGTGCGCGCCCGGCTCCGCCAGCCGCGGGAGCGGGTCGACGTCGCCGCGGTCACCGCCGAACGGGGTCAGCCCGAAGACGAGGTCGTTCGTCGCGTTGGACAAGAACGCGAACAGGCGGCTCTGGCGAACGGTGCGGGCGTCGACGGCGATGCCGCGGAAGGCCAGCACGCTGACGGTCTCCAAGTTGTCGTCGCCGTGGATCCCGGGCAGGAACTCCCACTCGTCCATGAGCAGGAGGTGCGCGTCGGCGTTCTGGCCCTTCAGTGCGGCGGTGACATCGGGGCCGGGTACGCTCACACCGTCTGTCGTGACGTACTCGATCGTCTCGGGGAGGCCGAACCCGCCCTTGCGAGATGCCACGCCGGTCTCGACGACCACCAGGCGGCCGTCACGGCCTAGCGGCTCGACGGTCTTCTCCCAGTTCGGGAAGTCGGTGAGGACGTCGACGGTCGATTCGAGTGATACGCCTGGCTGGGGGTTGGCATCACGGCGGCCGTTGAGGACCGCGATGGCCAGCGGCCGTCGTCCCGGCCGCGCGGCGTCGACGACCGGGGCGTAGAGAAGCGCGACTGCCGCCGCGTACGCCGCGCGATCCTCCAGCGACAGCAGGCGCCCCGCCGCGGCAGCCGATTCGAAGTCGTCGAGCGACGACGGGCGGAGCAGCCCACCGAGGCCGATCGAATAGCCCAGGGCGTCATGCGGGCCGTAGGTCGACGTGAGGAACGGGGCGATCACCCGCTGGTTGCCGTCTGGCCCGATGCCGAAGACGTGGCTCCGCTTGTGCATGCCGGGTGTCGGGCTGTTCGGCGCGCCGATCACCAGGGCGTGCACCTCCTCGGGCGCGAACTCTTCCACGCAGCGCGTCGTTCCGGTGACGAGGGCGCTGGTCACCGGCTCGAGCGGGCAGTCAGGCCCGCTCGGGATGGCCATAAGCGCCGCGGCCTCCTTCGGGTTGGTGTTGATGACCGCCGCGAGCTCCCTCATGTTGTGGATGGAGACGTCGCCGGGGAGGAGGGCGTGATAGAGGGCGATCGTGCGATCCGCCACGCGCTCGGGCCCGTAGCGGGTCTGTGTTCCTGGAGCAATGCGCCGCAGTTCCTCGGGACGCTCACGTGCCGCGCGCTCCAGTTCGGAGACGACCGTCTCCGTAAGGAGCTGATGACGTTCCGGATGGGGCGACGTGCTCACAGCCACTGCCTCCTGGTCTCCCGCCGCGGTCGCAAGCGGTGTGGTGGCAATGGTGCCCGAGTCGCTGGTCTGGCGCCAGCGATTCGCGCCCGAACGAGACGATCGACCGGCGCTTTTCCCTCACCGGACAGGTGGGCGCCGCGCTCCGCGTGCTTGAGCTCGCGCGACAGCCGCGCGGCGAGCCGCCTCGGTGAACCCGGCGATCTCGGCGTCGAGGCCGGCGACGATCGACTCGACCCGGCCCGGCCGCAGCTCGTGGCTGCAACTGCGCGGGTCGTGGAGGCTGACTGTGCGTAGTTGCCGTTCGTGCTCGCACAGCCCAGCCTCGGCTTCCTGGACCACCTCGGTGAGTGTCCCCGCCGCGAGCTTCGCCGACGGTGCTGGACGGCCGTTTGCTCCTCGCCGCGTCTGGAGGTGCAGCGTCGCGACGTAGTCGTAGGTCGTGCGCTCGAGCCATCCGAGATGTTGCGGGCAGTGCTCCAGCACGTGTCGGAGCACGTCGCCGAACGTGCTCTCGTCGAACCACTCGGGCCGACCGTGATCGATGACGACGTTGCCGCATGAGTCCGGCATCCACAGCGCTTGTCGCCATCCGAAGATCGAGATCGGTGGGTCATCGGCGTACTCGCTCTCCGGCGTAGCGAGCCGCACGCCCGGTGGCGCGAAGACCCACGCGCCGACCGGTGCATCGGCTGTCGTCCACGGCCCCATGAGCAATGTCCCTCGGCCGTGCACGGCGCCGATCACGTCCCATGACTTGGGGCCCCACTTTACCTGGGACCGGTTGATGCGGCGTGTCGTCGGGTCATCGATCATGGCCGTCGCCCTCTCTCGTCAGTTGAACCACAACGCGTCCCTGTGGAGTGAGGGAATAGGCCGCGACGGCAGGGGGAGAACTCGGGTTGCACACGAGGCGGCCACGGCACGGCGCGCACCATAGGCACACCTCAGGACACGTTGCTCGCTGAGTGACCCTCAGGCAGATTGCCTGACCGTCGATTTTCCCTCACCCTCCTGGTGGGGGTGTGGTGAGGGGAGACGCGCGTCAGCCCGGACCGATTTTCCTTTCACGATCGGCTCATCAGTCGGGCAGGCTGGCGCCTCAGGAGTCCTTGTCATGAGCCGTGCACCGACACCTCCCGAAGATGATCTGGGATCCGGAATGATAAGGACCCATCAGGAACTGCTCGACGCCATCGCCGGCACGCTGCCACAGGGCGTCGAGGAACCCCCGCGGCGGCTGCGCCGCATCACCGCTGCCTTGACCGAACTGGCCCGGATCGCGCGGTTGCTGCGGGAGATCTTCGTCACCATCACCAGCTCTCGTCTACGCGCTGCCCTCACGCTGCTTGCCATCGCGGGAATCGCCGCCGTGACCGGTCTGGGAACGGTCGCCGAGCGAGTTGGCTCGAACGTCATCCGCCTGGCCACCGACGATCCCGCCATCGGGCAGCCGGCGGCCGCTCGCCCCGAACCGGAGGGGGTGGAGGCCGGGAGGCAGCCGGTGCCTTGTCTGCCAGCGCTCACTCCGCGGCCCGCGTCTCGGCAGCCATGACGCTCACATCGCGGTGAGACGGGCACTTAGTGCAGCGGCGCCGTCGCCCGCTCGAGCCCGCTGAGTTCGAAGACCCAGAAGTCCCGGCCGAGCACGGGGACCGAGACGTTGTAGACCGGGACGCTGTCGATGGCGCCCTCGAAGGTGCCGGCGTGCGCGTGGCCGTGGAGGACCATGTCGGGCTCGTGCTGGGCGATCGGTGCAGCGAGGCGGTCGTTGCCGAGCATCGTCCAGATCGTCTCGGGCTCGCCGCGCAGCGTCTCGGTCGTGGGCGCGTAGTGCAGCAGGACGATCCGCACCGGGCAGTGGGCGACGGCCTTCAACCCCTCGTCGAGGGCGGCGACGTCGGCGGTCGTCTCGGCGTAGAGCCGGCGTAGCTGCGGTTCGCCGAAGTCCGGCAGGTGCGAGCCCGGGAAGCCGCCGACGAAGCCCTTGAGGCCGACGATCCCGATCTCGGTGCGGTCGATGCAGACCGTCACGCTCTCGCGCTCGAGCATCGTGATACCCGCCTCGGCGAGGATCGGCTCGATCTCGTTGATCTGATCGCAGTGCCAGTCGTGGTTGCCCCAGACACCGAAGATCGGGACGTCGAGATCGCGGCAGGCGTCGGCCAGGACTTGGGCCTGCTCGGGCTGGCCGTGGGTGGTCAGATCGCCGGCGAGGAGCAGCAGGTCGATGTCGCCGGCCAGGGCGCCGAACGCCGCGCGCGCCTCGGCGGCGCGCGACGGCTGGCAGTGCATGTCGCCAGCAGCGGCGATGCGCAAGGTCACGGGCGTTGCACTACCCACTTGGCGCTCTGGGTAGTGCGTGTCCATGGGCGAGGCACGGTCGACGTTCGAAGAGATCGAGAGCAGTCTCAAGACCGCGGCCGCAGTGCTGCGCGACCAGGGGCTGGACTTCGCCCTGGCGGGCAGCGTCGCGTGCTGGGCGCGGGGCGCGCCACAGAGCCGCAACGACCTGGACTTCCTCGTCCGGCCCGAGGACGCCGAGGCGGCGCTCGCCGCCCTGGCGGAAGCCGGGATGCGCCCCGACCGCCCACCAGAGGGCTGGCTGCTGAAGGCGTGGGACGGCGACACGCTCGTCGACTTGATCTTCGGACCGCGCGGGATCGACGACGTCGGCGCCGTCTTGGAGCGTGCCGAGATCGTGGCGGTCGCGGCGCTGGACCTGCCCGTGGTCGCCTTGAACGACGTGCTGGTGATGAAGCTGCACGCCTTCGACGAGCACTACTGCGACTTCGCCGGGATCCTCGCGATCGCTCGTGCGGTACGCGAGCAGGTCGATTGGGAGCAGGTGCGCGCGCGGACCACCACGTCGCCGTTTGCCCGTGGGTTTTTCACGATGGCCGAAGGGCTCGGGATCGTCGGCGACCGCCCACCGCCGGCGCAGCCGATCCAAGGCCACGCGCGGATCCGCGTCGAAGGCGAGGTCGGGCCGGTGACCGGCGGCTGACGCTCAGCCGTCGGTGGCGGCCAGCGCCTTGGCGCTCGCCTCCGCCGCGGTTCGCGCGGCGGCACGCGACGCGGCGGCGGCTTGCCCGAGGATGCGACGCTCGTGCGGGGCGGCCTCGGGAATCAGCGACGCCGTCGCCTCGCCGAGCGCGATGTGCGCTTGAGCCAGGCGCTCGAGCTCGGCGGCGAGGCGGGCAAGAGGGTCGTCGGCAGCATCCATGCCGGGTCCACCATGGCACCTGTGCCGTCTGCCCTCAAGGCCTTTGGACCTCAACATGGAGACTTCGCCGCCGTCCACGTCCAGCGCGCCCGGCTGGATTCGAACCAGCGACCTCTCGCTCCGGAGGCGAGCGCTCTATCCACTGAGCTACGGGCGCGTGACGCATGGAGCGTACCGCTCGCGCGTCTGTCGGCGTAGGCGCAAACACACGCCGATCCCCTCCAGCGAGATCGCCAGTGACATCTTCGACTCGCCGGCGACGCGCTCGCAGAAGGTGAAAGGGACTTCCTCGATGCGCTTGCCGAGCAGATGGGCGACCTGCGTCGTCTCGATCTGGAAGGCGTAGCCGGCGGCGAGCATGTCGTCGAGGCCGAGATCCTCCAGGCAGCTCGCGCGCCAGAGCTTGAAGCCGCCGCTGAGGTCGTCGTAGGGCAGGCCGAGCAGCAGGCGGCTCATCGTGCAGCCGACGCGGCTGAGCGCGCGGCGCGAGCGGCTCCAGTTCGTCGTGCCGCCGCCCGGCAGGTAGCGGTTGCCGATGACGAGGTCGGCGTCACGGCCGTCGAGCACGGCCAGCATCTCGGCGACCTTCTCCGGCGGATGCGACAGATCGCAGTCCATCTGGCCGATCGCGCGGTAGCCACGGGCCAAGCACCAGGAGAAGCCGGCGCGGTATGCGACGCCGAGCCCGTCCTTGCCCTCGCGGTGCAGGACGTGCATCCACGGGCGGTGCGCGGCCAGCTCGTTGGCGAGCGCGCCCGTGCCGTCGGGCGAGGCATCGTCGACGATGAGCAACTCGACGCCGGTCGCGGCGAAGCGCTCCACGAAGAGGGGAAGGGACTCGGCCTCCTGGTAGGTCGGCACTACGACGATGACGCCGGAGCGGTCGGTCGGCGGGAGGAAGGCGGGCGCGCTCGGCGCGGCGGTAGCGACAGTGCGCGACGGCAGGGCCGCGAGCACCTCGGCGATCACATAGGCCATCACTTCTCCCGCAAACCCGACGACCCGCAGCGCGACCGCTAGGCCGGTCGCAGCGCCGGCGCCGAGCACCGGCGCGAGACCGAGCGCCAGCGCGGCATCGCGCACACCGAGGCCACCAGGCGCGATCGGAACCAGCACGCCGGCCAGCCACGACAGGGCGACGGCGCCAAGCAGGACGCCCGTGCTCGTCTCGCCGAGCCCGAGCGTGCTGGCCAGCAGCGCGACACCGCCGGCCGTCGCCGCCCAGCCCGCGGCATGCACAGCGACGAGCGCCGCGACCGCACGGCCGCGCAGCGGAGCGGCCGCCGCGATCCCGCGTGCCTGCAGGCGCCGCTGAACCCAGCCGCCAAGCCAGGCAGGGCGCAGCGCGACGAGCGTGAGCACGGCGACCGCCGCGGCGCCCAGTGCGACCGCCGGCGGCTGCAGCCCAGCGATCGCGAAGCCGATCGGCGCGGCCAGCGCACCACCGGCGATCGCCGCCAGCTGCTCATAGGCCGTGGCCGTCAGGACCTGCGGCGTCGTCGCCTCCAGGCGCTCACGCGCGCCGACCCGGTAGGCGAAGCCGACAGCGCCGCTGGGCTCATAGCGCAGCAACCACGAACGTGCCCAGACCCTGAGCGCCGGACGCCACCGTGAGTCCGCGCCGACACGGCGCAACGCGACGACGAACGTCCCGGCCTGGACGAGTCCCGGAACCGCGAGCAGCAGTGCCGCGCCGGCCAGCGCCAGCGGATTCACCGACCAGTCGAACGCGGCGAGATCACCACGCCGCGCCCACAGCGCGAAGACCAACGTGACGACCATGCCGAGGGCAAGAAGGGTCCGGGCGTGACGCCGAGCGAAGGCGATCGCGGGGGAGGAGGTCATGGCAAGCGGTACACCGCGAGTCGCGAATGGTCACGTTCGCATTCGCTCAACCTGGGCGGATAGGCGGGTCGCGGCGTGGTGCC
>JBEVLC010000385.1:0-7872 GCA_040509415.1 Baekduia sp.
CCCTCAGCCACGACGATGCGCGCCGCAAACCGCGCGCGGACGCGCGGCTAGCGGCTTAAAGGGTCGGGCCGCCACGGTTGAACTCGTGCGCGGCTTCGCGGAGGCCTTCTCCGCGGTTGGGCCAGAGGGTCGCGGTGACGTGCTTCATGTAGCGCTTGGGGTCGTGGCCGGGGGCGATGGTGGCGACGAGGGCACGGATGATGTAGGCCCAGGCGGTGAGGAGCCGGACGATGAAGGCGGCGGCCGCGGAGTGGTGCTTGCGCATGTAGCGGTCGCGATTGCGGGAGAGCTCGACGATGCGGCGCTCGGGGACGGCGCCGGTGGACAGCTGCTCGTGGTGGACGGCCTCGGCGCCCGGAACCCAGAGCGTGTGCCAGCCCGCGTCGGCGAGGCGGCGGCAGAAGTCGACCTCGTCGGAGTAGACGAAGAACTGCGGATCAAACCAGCCGATGTCGCGGGCGGCGTCGCGGCGGACGAGCAGCGCGGCCGACTGGGCCCAGTCGACGCGGCGGGTGCGACGCCCGCGGCTCTGAACGGTCAGCCGCTTGTGCAGGAACAACGCGCCGATCAGCGCGGTGGCCGGCGTCGGGAAGCGCCAGGCCGAGGGCTGGACGGGGCCCTCGGGGCGCAGCAGCTTGGCGCCGGCCGCGGCGGCCTGCGTGTCCTGCGTCAGCGCGGCGTGTAGCGCGGCGGTCGCCCCGGGGCGCAGCTCGGAGTCCTCGTTGAGCAGCAGGCCGAAGCGGCCGCGGGCGCGTTGTAGCAGATGGCTGTCGTTCTCGCCCTTGCCGCGGCGCTGGTCGAGCACGATGACCTCGGTCACCGTCGGATGGCGGCGCGCCGCGCCGGCCGAGCCGTCGGTCGAGGCGTTGTCGAGGACCAGGACCTCCGTCTCGAAGGGCAGCGCCGCCCGCTCGACGGCGATCGCGTCGAGGCAATGGACCAGCAGCTCGCGCTGGTCGGTGTTCACCACGCAGAAGGAGAGCTCGACGCCCAAGGGCCGTCAGGCTGCCATATCGGCGCTGCCGATTGGTGCCTCACCGATGAGGTTGAGCGCGGTGACGGTCGCACCCCGCAGCGCCGCGTCCTCGGCGGTCGGCCACAGCCGCACGGTGCGCGGCATGCCGGGGACGACGACGAACGCGTCATCGTCGGCACGAAAGCCCGGAGCATGGATCCGCACGCCCCACGCAAGCCGTTTCGTAGCCACCACCACCTCCAAGGGGCCAGACCCCAAAACGGAAGTGCGCGCATCTGCAACAGAACTGCGCGCGTTTGGCTCTTTTGGAACGGGGTCTGGGTGGGTGGGACCGGCAACGGCAGCGTGGAGGCCGAGGTCGGCCGGCTCTAGCGGTGGGCCCGTCGGGAAGTGGGTGGCCTGGGAGAGCAGCTCGCCGGCGGCGGTGCGCAGAGTTGCGACGACGGTGTCATGGGCCGGAGGGCCGAAGCGGTAGGCGTAGGCGGGGTCGGCGAAGCGGTGCAGGAGCGCCTCGACGTTGTGGGTGGCGTTGCCGTGGGCGCCGACGCGCAGCGGCGTGGTCGCCTCGGCGATCGTCTGCGCGCCGCCGGCCAGCAGCGCGACGTGCAGCTCGGCATCGAGCGGCTCGGGCCGGTCGTTGGCCACGTGGACGTCGATCCCGTTGAGGCCCTCGTCGACGAGCCACACCGCGCGGGATGCAAGCGCCCGGCGCAGGTGCGCGAGCGCCACCTTCGGCGCGCCGGTGTGGTCGAGTAACCCCCAGCCGGCGCCGGGCACGAGGTCGCGCGCCCACAAGACGATCCCGCCCGCGCAGCCCGAGGCGGCGCGGCGCCACTCGCCGAAGGTGAAGGTCATGGCCTCGCCGCTGACCTGGCGGCCGAGGGCGAGGTAGCGCTCGCGGTCGGCGGCACGCAGCGCGCGCGGGTCACCCAACCCGTACATCTCGGTCAGGTAGTGGTCGCGGACGTCGGCGAAGTCCCAGTCGGCGCCGACGTCGCGCGCCACGCCCTCGCCGTCGGCGACCGCGCCGTCGGGCAGGTTGGCAAAGGCCAGGCACTCCGAGGCGAAGCGGACGCCCGCCGCGCGCACGTCGCTCAGCGGCCGCCGATAGCCGCCGACGCCGAAGTAGTTGGCGACACCCGTCCCCGGATGGAACGGCATCGCGCCGCCACACGGCGCCGACGGGATGTAGGGCACCCCGGCACCCGCCGCCCGAGCAAGTTGCGGGAGCAACACGCCGAACAGCTCGCCGCGACCCAACGCCGGGTCCACCCCGAACATCGCCGCCTGCTGCTCGACCTCGCTGTTGCCGCACAGCACCGCCAGGCTCGGCCGTCCCGCGACCTGCGCGAGCAGCGCGCGCGCCTCGTCCTCGACCATCGCCCGGAACACGCCGTCCTCGATCGGGTAGTCGAGGTTGGCGAAGCTGAAGTCCTGCCAGACCATCAGCCCCAGCAGGTCGCACGCATCGTGGAACGCGGCGGTCTCGGGCACGCCGATGCCGGGGATCCGCACCATGTTGATCCCGGCGTCGCGCAGCGTCTCCAGCGTCGTCCAGACCTCGTCCTCGGGCACGGGCGTCCACACGACGCCGCGCGCGAAGACCGGCACGCCATTGACCGCCAGCGCGAGGGCGTCGCGGTCGGCGTCGAACCCCGGCCCGGGGGAGAGCGTGCGAAAGCCGGTGGCGCCCAGCGAGGCGCGCTGCGCGCCACCGTCGAGCACCAGTGCGACGTCGTACAGCGCCGGCACCCCATGCGTGTGTGGCCACCAGCGCTCGACATCCGCGACCCGCACCTCGCCATGCACCAGGCCATCCGGATCGACGGCCAACGGTGCGTGCTCCGGCCCCACGAACGCCTCGACCTGCGCCGGCAGGATCCCGCCGCGCAGCCGTGCCGAGATCGTCAAGACGCCATCGTCACCCTCGATGCGCGGGCGCAGCACGACGTCGTCGACGACCACCCCCGCCCGCCGCACCAGCCACACCGGCCGCCAGGGCCCCACGATCGGCGGCCCCGGCGCGAAGCCCGGCGCGCGGCCGAGGATCGCCGTGCGCACGAAGCGCAGCGCGCCGCCGTTCTCCACCACCTTGGTCCGCCAGCGCTGACGCGGGCGTCCAGGCTGCTGCGCGAGCACCTCGCTCAGCGCGCGGCAGCGGATCTCAAGGTCATTATC
Source organism: Baekduia sp. (assembly GCA_040509415.1). Taxonomy (GTDB): domain Bacteria; phylum Actinomycetota; class Thermoleophilia; order Solirubrobacterales; family Solirubrobacteraceae; genus Baekduia. Next base: position 3,155 of record JBEVLC010000385.1, read on the forward strand.
TTCTTCGCGCAGCAGCGCGCCCACGTCCACGGTGTGCGCCGCGAACATCGAGGACCCTTCCGCGACGACGACGCCGTTGAGCACCACCTCGAAGACGGTCGCGACGCCGTCCAAGGCGAGCATCACCTCCTCGCCCTCACCAGGCGGCGACGCCGCGAAGCGCAGCGAGAACGTCACCGCGGCGTCGTCAGATAGCGGCCCATCGGCCGCGAAGCCGTCGAGCCGCCGGACCTCCAGGCCGTCCTGCTCAGGCCAGCGCGGCATCCAACCCGCCGGTCGCCCGCTCCCACGCGGCAGCGAGGGAGTCGATGACCGGGCCCGGGTCGAACGCCCGGCGCCGGGCCAGCTTCAAGGACAACAACTTGCACCCGTCGACGATCTCGCCCATCGCGGCGATCGCGTCGGAGGCAACCCCGTCATCCGCGCCGAACAACCACTGCACCTCGGCGCTCAGCAGCTCGAAGCCCGAGCCGACCATCCGTACCGTCGCGAACGCATAGGCGTGATACAGCGCCGGGTCGCCGTCGCGCAGCGCCGGCAGATCGCGCTCCAGCGCCGCGCCGAAGCGCACGAACGGGTTGGTCGCCGGCCGCAGCGCGAGATGGCGCGCCAGCAGGACCCGCGCCGCATCCCGCAGCGCCTCACCCGTCAGCCGCGGGCCCGCATCGAAGCGCACCAGCTCGACATATGGCGGCAGGAGCGCCTCATCCACAGGCCCGTCCAACCGGAAGATCCCGCGGTAGTCCTCGCCGCGTAGCTCGTACAACCCGGCGTTGTGGAAGTAGCGCAGCACCTCTGCCTCACGGTCGATCGCCTCGGGCACGATCGTCGTCTTGACGTGCTCGCGGCGGTAGCTCGTCGCTGCCGTATCGGGCAAGAACCACGCGTCCAGCTCGACCGTCATCGTCCGTCCGGCTGCGAGTTGCGCAGCGATCTGCTCAGGCAGCGCCCGGTAGGGCTGCATCTCGTGGATGTCGATGCCGTACAGCCGCTCCAGGTCGCCCGGGTCCGGCTTGAAGAACGTCCACTGGTCGCCCTCGAAGTCGAGGCGGACCGTCGAGCCGATCGCCGCCAGCGGCTCGTCGCCGCGCGCGTGCAGCAACTCGATGATGACGTCGGCATAGCAGTTGGTCTCAACGTAGGTGCGGTCGGCGGCGGCGTGCACCGCGTGCGGGGCATACGACGCCGGGTCGGCGCGCAGCAGCGAGACCAGCCCCGTGTCGGCGCCGCTCACCACAGCTCCCGGCGCACCTCGTCCGGCCACGCGGCCACGTCGAGCCCATGGGTCTTCATCAGCGCCAGGACGATCCGCTCGTGGCCGAAGCCCAGGCACGCGGTGTGGGCCCGGCCGCCGTCGGCGGTGTCGATCCCGTAGATCCCCGTGAAGTGGTCCTGGTGGTAGTTGAACGACGCGATCGCCGTCGGCTCGTCGCCCGCGATCTGCACCAAGATCTCGAACTTCAGCGCCTGCTCGCGCTGCGAGGCGGCCATCATCCGACCCGAGCGTCCGAAGAAGGGGTCGTTGGCCACGTCGAAGCGCGCGTCCAGGCCCAAGCGCACCAGCAGCGCCAGCGCGCGGTCGCGCCACTGATCGCGCCACGCCTGCACCACTTCCGGCTCGGCGATCCGGACCAGCTCGCGCATGTGGAACATCTGCAGCCGCGCCGGGTCGCCGGAGGGCTCGTGGCGGAAGGCGTAGGAGCCGCCCGGGTCGATCGTCACGCCGCCCGCAGGCAGCGTGCCCCGCCGCGCGATCGCCGGGTAGACCGGGTAGCAGACGGCCGGCGTCAGGCACAGCTCGGACTGGTGCAGATGCCCGCTCCAATCGCCGTGCGCGCCGGCGGTCTCGGCCATCGCGCGCGCGTCGAGCTCCTTGCCCTCGAAGGCGAACACGCTGCCGGCCAGGTGCGGGAAGTTCTCCAGGTAGCCGAGCTCCTCGATCTGCTTGCGCGGCAGCACCGGTGGGAAGCGCAGGACCTCCGGCGTCTCGCCCGCGGCGATCGCCACCCGCGTCACGTAGGCGTCGAACCGCCCACGCACGTCCTCGTAGTCGCTGCCGCGCCCGTAGACGCCGGGGACGCCCGAGGGGATCAGGTGCCCGGCCTCGATCAAGGCCTCCAACAGCTCGGTCTGGTCCGGCGTGCCCGGACGGAAGTCGGCCATGCCGACTAGACCTCCTTGGCGATCAGCAACAGCCCGGCGTTGGTCTGATGCAGCCGCTCGTTGGCAACCATCAACGACGCCGACATCGCATCCCGCAGGTGCCGGCCGATGCTGAACGGCGTGTCGTTCTTGAAGCCGACGATGCCGCAGACGCCCATCGCGCCCTGGCAGACGCGCGGCACCTGCTCGGAAGCGGCCAACTTGAGGTTGTTGACGTGCAGCGCGAAGGCCATCGTGCTCAGCCGCTCGCGATCGTCGGCCGCCGCGACGTACTCGTCCAGCGCGCGGTGGACCTCGCCGCGCAGCATCGAGAGCTGCGTCATGACATGGCTGAGCTTGACCGCAGCGGGGACGGGTTCGCCGGGCGCGCGGCGGGCCGCGGCGCGCACGAAGGCGCGGGCGCGGTCGAAGGCGTCGGTGGCGATCCCCAGCCAGACGTGGGACCAGAGGATGTGGGAGACCGGGACCATCGTCTCGGGGGCGATCGCCGAGAACGGGGCGGGCAGCGCCTGCTCGGCGGTGACCTCGGCCTTGACCGTGAAGCCCGGTGAGCACGTGCCGCGCATGCCCAGCGGATCCCACGTGCCGGAGGGCTCCAGCGTCGTGTCGTTGGCGCGGTGCAGCACGGCGACCTGTTCGCCGGGCGCGGCGTCGGGGTGGGCGCGCAGCGTCGTCAGGAGGTCGTCGGCGTAGGCGCCGTAGCTGACCGTCGGCGCCTGCTTCTCGAACGACGCGCGGCCGTCGGCGGTGGGGGTGAGCGCGGCGACCGAGCGGCTCATGTCGCCGCCGGTGCCGATCTCGGAGGTGACCGAGGCGATCAGCCGCTGGTCAGCGACCAGCGTGCGCAGGTACTCCTCGAAGTGGGAGCTGCCTTCCGAGTGGCGGATGATCGTCGCGACCTGGATCTGGTGCATCGCGAAGACCATCGCGGTCGCGCCGCAGCGGCGGCCGAGCATGAAGCAGGCCGTGGCGATGGCCCGGAACGAGACGCCCTCGCCGCCGTGCTCGGTGGGCACGAGCGCCGAGAAGGCACGCTGCTCGCGCAGCGCGGTGACGGCCTCGATGGGGAAGCGGGCGTTGCGGTCGACGTCGTCGGCGTGGACGGCGGCGATGGTCTCGGCGATCTTGCCGATCCCGGCCAAGAAGGCAGCGTCGCGATCGGCGGTGACGGTCATGCGGCCTGCGTCTCGAGCTGGGCCAGCGCGGACGAGATCGAGGCGACCGACTCGAAGACGCTGCGCTTGAGCATCTCGTCGGGGAACTCGACGTCGAAGGTGTCTTCCAGGGCGAGCATGACGTTCACGCTGGCATGCGACGTCATGCCCGCCTCATAGAGGCTGGCATCGTCGGCAAGGGTCTCGACGTCCACGGCGAGGCGACCGTGCTCCTTGACGATCTCTCGGACTGCGGCTGCGGAAGGCACGACCCTGATTATCGGTGCTCGGAGCACGCACCTTGATCGGTGGGCCGATCATGTCCCCACGACGACCGCCGCGGCGTACTCGTCCTCGTGGGTCAGGCTGAGGGCGAAGTCGGTGAGGTCCGCGGCGGCCGCCAGCTCGGCGGCCGGCCCGTGCAGGGTCAGAACGGGAACGCCCGTGGCGTCGCGCACGACCTCGATCGACGGCCACGGCACCGCCGTGTCGCCGGGGCGCAGGACCTTCATCGCGGCCTCCTTGGCGGCGAAGCGGGCCGCGAGGCGCAGCGGGTCGGTCGCCCCGCTGGGGCCGCCGCACTGGGCGACCTCGGCGTCGGTGTAGACCCGCCGCAGGTAGTGCTCGCCGTGCTCGGCGAGCGCCTCAGCGACGGTGCTGGCCTTGACGAGATCGATCCCCACACGCAACGGCATGGGGACCGATGCTCGCAGGCTCGGTGGACTACGGCGCGACGATCCCCTGCGGCTGACCCATCTCACTGAACGTGACGTCGACCGCCTCGCCGGGCGCGCGAAGGGCGACCGACCGCAGCGCGTCGTCATCGTCGGCGATCGCGGTGATGGTGACGGTGTCGGCCGTCCGCTTGAGCGGCGGGCGGAACTGGTCGGGCACGTCGGCGGCGGCGACCGTGGCGGTGTACTGCGTGCCGCCGTCGACCGCGGTCTGCTGGACGTCGGCGGCGGCCCGGGCCGCGGCGGCCAGGGCGTCGGCGGCCTCCAAGCGGATGTGCACCCCAGCCGCGCCGTCGGAGCTCGGGTTCTTGTCGAGCTCGAACGGCCCGTCGTTATAGCGCCAGTAGGTCTGGCCGCCGACGACACGGACGCCGTGAGACGAGTTGGGCCGCTTCGAGCCCGGCGCGCGGTCGCGGCTCCTTCCGACGAGATCCAGGTCGGAGCCTTCGTAGCGGAAGTCGTTGGTGAGCTCGAGGTTGACGTCGTTGACGCCTGGCGCCCCGGTGCTCGGCTGGTTGTAGTCCATCTTCCACACGATGTGGCCGGAGGTAAATGCCGTCGTCCGCTCGGCGGCCGACACCAACGCGGCGCGCGCATCGGCGGGCGCTGTGGGCGAGCCGCCGCCACCGCCACCGCCCGGCAAGCCGATGGCCAGCGCAACGGCCGC
>JBEVLC010000386.1:0-3243 GCA_040509415.1 Baekduia sp.
CCTGCTGCTCCCGCCCGGCGTGAGCGCGACCGGATCGCGGGGCCGGGCTCTCGTCGGCCTGCTCGCCGTCGCGGTGATCCTGGCGGCGGCCGCCGCCGGCGCCACGATGCTCAACACCAGCGACGACGGCCAGCGCGCCAGCGACATCCTGCCGTCGGAGACGTCCACCTTGCCGACGCCGGGCAGCGCGACCTCAACGCTGGGCGTGTCGGAGCCGGAGATCCAGACGACGCCGAGCGAGACCACGCCAGGGGCGACGACGCCGAGCGAGACGACCGCGACGGAGCCCACGGGCACCGACACGACGACGACCGAGACGACGGCGACGACCGAGACCACGGCGACCACGCCCGATGCGGCCGAGAAGGAGGCGGAGGCGGCCAAGCGCAAGCGGGAGCGCGCCGCGCGGATCAAGCGCGAGCGGGCCAAGGCCGAAGCCAAGGCCAAGCAGCGCCAGGCCGCCGCCACCGCGGCAGGCAAGGGCGTCACGGTCCGCGTCGACGCCAGCGTCCGCCCAACCTTCCTCTGCGTCGACAACGGCAAGGGCACGACGATGTTCAGCGGCACGCTGACCGGCAAGAAGGTCTTCCGTGCCAAGCGCGTGCGCATGAACATCGGCCTCGCCTCGACCCGCATCACCGTCAACGGCAACCCGGTGCGCCTCGACGGCAGCCCGGCCGGCCTGGACATCACCCGCAAGGGCGGGGCACGCTCGCTGGCCCTGGGCCAGCGTCCTTGTGGCTAGAAGAGACCTGGCTCGCGGTTGGCCGGAGGCTCCAGGCCGAGGTGCGCGTAGGCGCGTGAGGTGGCGACGCGGCCGCGTGGCGTGCGCTTGAGGAAGCCGCACTGCAGCAGGTAGGGCTCGTAGACGTCCTCGATCGTGTCCTGCTCCTCGCCGACGGTGACCGCCAGCGTCGAGAGGCCGACGGGGCCGCCGTCGAACTTGGTGCAGATCGCACCGAGGATCTCGCGGTCGAGGCGGTCGAGGCCGAGGTCATCGATCTCCAGGAGGTCGAGCGCGGCGTTGGCGGCGTGCACGTCGACCACGCCGGAGCCGCGGACGTCGGCGTAGTCGCGCACGCGCTTGAGCAGCCGGTTGGCGACGCGCGGCGTCCCGCGCGAGCGGCGGGCCAGCGCGGCCGCGCCGCCCTCGTCGATCGCGCAGCCGAGGATGTGCGCCGAGCGGTGGATGATCGCCGCCAGCTCCGGACCGGCGTAGGGCTCCAGCCGATGCTGGATGCCGAAGCGGTCGCGCAGCGGCGTCGTCAGCAGCCCGGCGCGCGTCGTGGCGCCCACGAGCGTGAACGGCGGCAGCGGCACGTCCATGACGCGCGCCCCGGCGCCCTGGCCGACGGTGATCGGCAGCTTGCGGTCCTCCATCGCCGGATAGAAGGTCTCCTCCAGCGCGCGGCTCAACCGGTGGATCTCATCGACGAAGAAGATCGAGCGCGGCTCCAGCGCCCCGAGGAACGATGCGATGTCGGCCTTGCGCTCCAGCGCCGGGCCCGCGGTCTGGACGAACGGGACCTCCAGCTCGGCGGCGAGGATCTGCGCCAGCGACGTCTTGCCCAGGCCGGGCGGGCCGGCGAGCAGGACGTGGTCCAGCGCCTCGCCACGCAGCCGCGCGGCCTCCAGCGAGACCGACAGCTGGTCCTTGAGGCCGTCCTGGCCGATGAAGTCCTGCAGCGAGCGGGGCCGCAGCGAGCGGTCGAGGTCCTCCTCGAAGGCCTCGTCGGGCGTCTGGATCCGCAGGCCGGTCATGCCCGTGCCGCCCGCAGTGCCTGCTGCAGCAGGTCTTCAGGGGTATCGCCGGAGGTCGAGGCGAGCAGCCGCTCGGCCTCCTCGACCGTGAAGCCCAGCTCGACCAGGCCGTCGCGCGCCAGGCTGCGCGGATCGTCGCCGCGGCGGACGGTGATGTCGCCGGCCGGCACGTCCTCGACGGTCCCGACCTTCTCGCGCAGCTCGACGATGATCCGCTCGGCCGTGCGCTTGCCGATCCCCGGGACGGCGGTGAGCCGCTTGACGTCTCCGGCGGCCAGGGCCGCGATCAGCTCGCGCGGTGAGCCGCCCGACAGGACGGCTTGCGCCATCTTGGGGCCAACCGACTGCACGCCGATCAGCAGCAAGAAGAGATCGCGCTCCTCCTCGGTGGCGAAGCCGAAGAGGGCCAGCGCGTCCTCGCGGACGACGAGATGCGTGAGCAGGGAGACCGACTCGCCCGCGGCCGGGACCTGGCGCAGCGTCTCGGCCGAGACCGCCAGGCGGTAGCCGACGCCCGAGGCGGTCTCGATGACGACATGATCCGGGCGGCGGACGAAGACCTCGCCGGCGACGAGCGCGATCATCGGGCCCCCGCCATCACCGCGGCCAGCGGCGCGTGGTTGGCGTGGCAGACGCCGACGGCCAGCGCGTCGGTCGCGTGATCGGGCAGCGGGTCGTCGGGCAGGCCGAGCACCGTGCAGACCATGCGCGCTACCTGCTCCTTAGCCGCGCGCCCGGTGCCGCAGACCGCCTGCTTGACCTGCTGGGGCGTGTAGGACGCACACGGCACGCCGCGCTGGCCGGCGGCGAGCATCACCACGCCGCGCGCTTGCCCGACCGTGAAGGCGCTGCCCGCGTTCTGGCCGAAGAAGAGGTCCTCGAGCGCGACGGCTTCGGGCTGATGGCGCTCGATCAGCGTGCAGACCTCGGCATAGATCGTGGCCAGCCGCTGCTCAAGCGGGACGCCAGCATGGGTCGTCACGACGCCGCCGTCGAGGGCCACGAAGCGCATGCCGCGCCGGGCCACCACGCCGTAGCCCGTGTTAGCGAGGCCGGGATCGATGCCGAGGACGTTCACAGAGACTGCATTCTGCGGTCCGGACCGGATGTCCTCTGTCGACGTCCACTGGACGGGATGCGGCTTGATCCGCGATCCGTCCAGTCTCGCTACAGGTCGCACGAGCCCGCACCCCCGCGCGCCGACACCAACCACGTGTCGGGACCACGCGATCTCAAGAAGGACGGACTCGACTGGGCCAAGCGGCCCTTCTCCGAGTCCCGCCGCCTCCGCGACGAGCTGCGCACCACGCATGCGCGAGTCGCCGCGCTGGAAGCCGAACGCAACGACTACCTGCGCAAGGACCGTCGCGCGGGTGTCCTGACGCTGGATGCCTTCCGGGAGGCCGCCGCCGCGGCGTTGCGGGGCTCGCAGCGCCGCGGCGAGTCGGCTGCGCTCGTCCTGGTCGACATCGACGGTTTCCG
>JBEVLC010000387.1:0-2774 GCA_040509415.1 Baekduia sp.
CAGTTGGCCAGCAGCTCCTCGCCGCGCACGCGGACGTCGGCGAACGCCGCGGCGCGCGGGCCGGCGGCGAGCTGCTCGGGCGTGAAGGCGTGGACGTCGACCATGGACTCCAGCTGGTGGTTCTCGGCGCCGCCGTCCAGGTTGCCCTCCGACGCCGGCCGGGCCCGCATGGCGCGTCGCCACGCGGGCGCGACGCGCGATGCCGCGCGCTTGGGCACGTTGGCGATGCGGTCGCCGTAGTGCGACGGCTCGCCCGCGAAGACCGCGACTCCGCCGGGGGCCAGCACGCGGTGGATCTCCCGCCAGGCCTGCTCCAGATCGGGCAGGTGGTGCAGGACGGCGTGGCCGAGGACGAGGTCGAAGCTCCCGTCCTCGAACGGGAGCGCCTCGGCGTCGGCGATGCGCGCGTCGACGTCCAGACCGAGCGCGGTCGCGTTGCGCTCCAGCGCGTCGACCATGCCCTGGGAGATGTCGGTGCAGGTCGCGTCGGTGATGACACCCGCCTGCAACAGGTTGAGCGAGAAGTAGCCCGTGCCCGCCCCGAGCTCCAGGCTGCGATCGAACGAGCGCAAGTCGCCGCCCAGCGCCTTGCGCAGCTTGCCCAGCACCTGCGTGCGGCCGATCTCGCCGAAGTCGATGCCCCACTTGGCGTCGTAGTCGGCCGCGGCGCCGTCGTGGTAGCGGGTGTTGACGTCGCGGATCTCCTCCGCGGTGGCAGGGGCGGGGCTCATAGGCCGCGGCATGCTAGCGACGGCCCGCCGCCGGTGGGGTGTCCAGAGAACGTCCAGGTCTCTGGACTTGAGGGACTTGAGACCCACCGGACGAATGGACGATGGAGAGATTCGGGTCTGTGCTGCACCGTGTTGGCCGGGATAGGAACCGCCGCGGCACGGACGTCCGCGGCGCTCAGCACGACAGCAGGGGATTCGATGTCACGGAAGATCCGCGCGGCGTTCGCCGTCGCGCTGGCCGCTGCCGGCCTCACGGGCTGCGCCGGCCTCAACGGCTACTCGGTGCGGGACGAGAGCGCCATTCAGCAGGACACCATCGGCGATGTCGTGCACGTCGCTGCCACCTTCTGCCTCGACGATGCGGGCCTGTTCACGGCCGACGGCGACGCGTTGCGCCGCAGCCTCACGATCCCCGACAACGGCGATGGCGCCTGCGATGCCGAGGCCCAGCAGGCTGGCTTTGCCGAGGGCTTCGCCGACAACGGCGGCGTCCAGTTCTTCGCCGCCTTCCTGGTGTCCGACGGCGCCAAGGCACCGGCCACCGCGACGGCCACGCTGCCCTCCGGCTTCGACACCGACTCCGTCACGCTGACGCGCAAGCCCAGCCTCGACGAGACGCTAGAGCACACGCGCCCGGCACCCGCCGACCAGCACTGGGTCGGCTACATCTCGCCCGTCGTCGGTCAGGCGGCGCAGCCCGGCGAGGGTCTGCCCGAGCTGGCCGCCGGCCTGCAGCGCATCGCCGAGAGCGACGCGCCCCCGGCCTCGGCGGGCGACGGCGACTGGTCGGTGGCCGCCGACTTCACGCCCGCTCGCGGCGAGGGCGGGCTGCCGGCCCCGGCGAACTTTGACCACGCCGTGCTCGGCGGGATGCGCCTGGCCTACCCGGAGTCGCTCTATGACGGCGTCAACCCCACGGGGCTGGACGCGACCGGCAGCGAGACCTTCGGCCTCCAGCTGCTCGACTCGCGCCCGGTGGACTGCCAGGAGTACCGCGGCTTCCCCTACGGCCAGTTCTACGGCATCGACCTCGAGGGCCAGGAGACCGATAGCCACGGCCTGCCGCTCGTGCCGACGACGCTCTGCGGGCGCATGTCGACAGGTGGCGAGCTGGCGCTGAAGGACCTGCGCGGCACCGGCGGCGAGGCGAGCGCCGCGCCCGGCGCGACGGCCAAGGTGCCGTTCACGCTGCGCTACGTCGGTGACGCCGGCCCGTCCTTCGCGCTGAGCGCGAGCACCGCGCTGCCCGGCGCCGCGGTCTCGCCGTCACCGGCCGTGCTGACGCCCGCGGCGCCCGGCTTCCAGGACGCGACCGTCACGGTCGCCGTTCCGGCCGGCACCGCGCCCGGCGCCTACGCGGTGACGCTGACCGCCACCGTCGGCGGCCAGACGCGCACCGCGCAGGGGACCGTGCGCGTGACCGCGCCGGCGGGCACGGGGGCGACGTCTGGCTCCAACCAGGAGGCCGACGACGGTGCCCAGGTCGCGGGCGCCGGCACGGTCGCCACGGCGCCGCGCAAGCGGCTGCTGGAGTTCCGCGGCTTCGATCGCAGCGGCGTGGGGCCCGACGGCAAGTCCATCAACCTGGGCGACGTCCTCTGCCACAAGACCGAGGGCTCCTGCGGCTGGGCGACGGTCCAGCTGACCGTCCGCTGGGAGCAGCTGCACGCCGGCGCCGAGGCGGCCCGCATCGCTTCCCGCAAGCGCGTGCGGATGGTCACCATCGGCACGGCGCGGCTGACCGTTCCCGCTCAGAGCCGCCGGCGCGTGAAGGTCACGTTGCCGCCGAGTGTGCTGAAGCTGCTCTCCAGCGGCGAGATCCTGCACGCCGTGGCGGCGGTGCGCCCGGCGCGCAACCGCGTGCCGATGGTGCACCGCATCGCGCTGCGGCGCGGCTGAGGTCTGTGGCGAGGCGGGCACCTGTAGCGTGCCCGCCTCGTCTATGTCTGACCAGACCGAGCCCCAGATCTACCTCCAGCGCGACCAGCCCGACGGCGTCCCGCCGCTGTCTCTGACGGGCGAGCGCACGCTGCCGGACGTGCC
>JBEVLC010000388.1:0-8538 GCA_040509415.1 Baekduia sp.
GAGGCGCTTGCGGCGCTGCTACGGGGTGTGGTTGATGACCTCGTCCTTGGCCGTCAGGTTCTGGTTGCCGTTGAAGATGGCCGCGTTGTTGCCCGACGCGGACGGCAGGGCCTCCTTGAGGTTGACCGCCGCCGTGATCAGCGACACGAACGGCCAGTAGCCGCAGCCGCTTGCCGCCGGCACCGAGAACGAGTTGTTGACCAGCTTGAAGCCGCTGACCTGCAAGATGGCGCCGTCTGGGGACGTGGACGTGTTCCCGACGCTGCCGGAGATCGGCGTGTTCGGCGGGGGCGGCGCCGTCGTGCCCGACGTCATCGCAAGGGTGACCGGCGACGAGGACGACCCGATGTAGCAGTTGCTCCCCAGGAAGGGGTTCTCCAGGTGGATCCGGACGGGCATCGTGAGCGTCGAGCCGGATTGGATGATGAAGTTGATCAGGTTGAGCTGCGGCGGGCCGACGAGCTCAGCGGTCGCCGTCACGCCGTTGAAGCTGTGCACGGCAGCCTCGAAGGCCGCCAGCAGCGCACCGGTGAAGCCCGAACCCTGCATGATCCCCAGCAGACCGCCGGGAACGTCGAGGCCCGTCTTCGACAGCGTGTCGGCGCCGACGGCGTTGACGAAGACGATGTTGAAGTTCGCGTCATAGTAGAAGCCGCCCTGCAGCACGATCTTCTTGTTGATCGGCACCGTCGACGTCCCGAGCTTGAACGAGCCCGACGTGACCTCAGAGTAGAGGCACGACACCACCTGGGCGTTGCCCACAGGACAGTGGGCGAACTGCGCGTAGTCGCCAGTGGGCGCCGCGCTCGCTGATGCCGCCAACGCCAGGGAAGCGGCCGACGCCGCGGCGAGCGACACCACCAATTGTTTAAGTCTCATGCGCGTGATTCCTCCTAGTTTTGCTTGACCCTGCCTCGGAGGCACCAGTCATACACACAATCATGTGCGGATGCAAGACCTCCAAACCAATCACCGTGCCGAGCGGTCCAAAACGCCGTTAAATAGCAAGAGCGAGCGCCGCCATTCGGAGCCCGCCCGTGCTTCCTCCGTTGGTGACGCGTGTTGACCTACAGCATGCCCACACGTTCTTGATGGCCACCGTGCCCGCTCGTTGTCGGCGCCATGCTCGACCACCAGGAAGTGCGCTTGACAGGACCTGGTGCTTCAGGCCCAACCGGTGCTGCTTTCGGCCTTTTGGGCCGGCGGCCCACGAGTGAAGACCATCGCAGCGACAGCACTCACGTTCACCGCTGCGCAGGTGCCGCAGCGGTGAGCCCTGCTCCAGCGGTCGCGGCGAGCCTCCTCGCCGGCGGCGGCCCCGGCTCACGGCGCCCAGCCGCCCAAAACCGCCCCGTTCTCGCGCGCGTGTCAAGCGCCAGCGGCGAGAGACGTGGGCCAAGTGGCAAGGCCCGATCCGTCGCGCATATGAGAACACCTGGGTATGCGGTGGCAACCGCGCTGGCGCTGGGTTACGGTCTCCCATCATGGGACGAATGAGGCACACGCTGTCACCACGAGGGCCACTCCATCGTCCGGTGCGCTGAAACCTTTGCACACGTTTTCGTATCTCACTGCTCAAAATCGGGCAAACTACTCCCGACGTCTCGGACCCACCCGTAGGTTCGGGCCTCGCGGAAAGAACAGGAGAGACGATGGATGCAAAGTTCCAGCTCGCCGCCAATCTGCGCCGTCTGCGCAAGGAGCGGTGTTGGTCGCAAGAGATGCTCGCCCATTTCGCCGGGCTCCATCCGACGGAGGTCAGCCGGTTGGAGCGTGGGTTGCGTGAGCCGCGCCTGCGAACGGTGATGCAGGTCGCGGCCGCGTTGAAGGTTCCGGTCCAGGAGCTGATCGCTCCACCGGAAGTGGCTCCTGAACCGGAGCCAGTGGCATAAGTCCACCTCAGCCTGCCCTTGCGGCGGTGTCCGCTAGCGCACGGGAGCGTGCAGACCGACTGCAAGCTCCTCAATCCCCGTTCCGGTTCGTCGATGTACCGGGACGATATGCCGCAAGGCCGGGGATTCAGTGCGCCGTTCGGGGAGCGGCGCCGCAAGGGCAGACAGGCTGGACAGCTCAAGAGCCGTGGCCTCGTCGTCGATCTGGGGCCCCAGCAACGGGCCCGGCAGGCGGCACGAGCAGCTGAGCAGCTGAGCCGCGTCGTCGTCGAAGGGCTCGACGAGGGCGTCGTCGTCACCGACGCACAACGCCGTGCGGTGTCCTGGAACGCCAGCGCGCTGCGCATCCTGGAGCTCTCAGCAGCCGAGCTGGCCGGCGCCGTCGCGCCGTTTCGGGGCGACTTGGAGATCGTCGCCGAGCACGACGGCCGCACCCTGACGCCCGGCGAGTCGCTGTCGGCGATCGCCCAGCTCGAAGGGCGGCCCGTCGCGGGCACCTCGACGCGCGTCGACGGGCACGGCCGCCCGCAGTGGCTGCGGATCCACGCGCGGCCGCTCAGCACCGGCGGCGGCATCGTCCTCACCTTCGCCGACGTCACGGCGAGCATCACCACGCAGCGCACGCTGCGCGAGGAGCGCGACCGCGCGCAGCGCTACCTCGAGGTCGCCAGCACGCTGGTCGTCGTCCTCGACCAGCGCGGTCACGTCGAGCTCATCAACCGCCAGGGCTGCGAGCTCCTGGGCTTCGAGGAGGACGACCTCCGTGGCCGCGACTGGTTTGACGCCGTCGTCCCCGCCGCCGACCGCCTCGACGCCCGCCGCGCCTTCGCCCGCCTGGTCTCCGGCGTCGAGCCGCCGCGCGACAGCCTTGAGACGTTCGTCCGCACCAAGGACGGCGGTGACCGCAAGATCGCGTGGCGCAACTCAGCGCTGCGCAACGAGGACGGCGCCATCATCGCGGTCCTGCGCTCTGGCGAGGACGTCACCGAGCGCCGCCGCGCGGAAGCGCAGGTCGCCTACCTCGCCTACCACGACGCGCTCACCGGCCTGCCGAACCGCACCCAGCTCGAGGAGCAGCTGCGCACCGACCTCGTGCGGGCCCGCCGCTCGGGCGAGGCCGTCGCCCTCCTCTACTTCGATCTCGACAACTTCAAGCTCGTCAACGACTCGCTCGGCCACGCCGCCGGCGACGAGGTCCTGCGCGAGACCGCGCGTCGCGTCTCCGAGCTCGTGCGCGGCGGCGACGTTCTCGCGCGCCAGGGCGGCGACGAGTTCCTGCTGCTGATGCACTGCAACGGGGCCGAGACCGCCGGCGCCGCCGCCCAGCTGGCCGCCGAGCGCATTGCCAGCGCGCTGGAGCGCCCGTACGAGATCTCCGATGCCGAGTTCCACATCGGCGCCTCGATCGGCGTGGCGCTCTTCCCCGAGCACGCCGACGACGCTGAAAACCTCCTCAAGCACGCCGACTCGGCGATGTACCAGGCCAAGCGCACCGGCAGTGGCAGCGTCGCGGTCTACCAGCAGGAGGAGGGCGACGCCCGCGCGCGGCTGTCGCTCACCAGCCGCCTGCGGCGCGCGATCGGCGAGGGCGAGCTGCGCCTGCACTACCAGCCGATCGTCGCGCTGCACGACGGGCAGCTCACGGGTGCCGAGGCGCTCGTGCGCTGGGAGGATCCGACCCACGGCCTCGTCGCACCGGGCGAGTTCATCCCAATCGCCGAGGAGACCGGCCTCATCGACGCGATCGGCGACTGGGTCATCGAGGAGCTCTGCCAGCAGGCCCTGCGCTGGGCTGCCGCCGGCCACCGCCCGCGCCTGTCGTTCAACCTCTCTCCGCGCCAGCTGCGCCGGACCGACCTGGTCTCGTCGATCTCGGAGTGCATCGCCGCCCACGGCCTGCGCCCGCAGCAGTTCTGCGCGGAGCTCACCGAGACGGCCGTCATGAGCGACGCGCACCGCCACCGCTCGCTGCTCGACGAGCTCCACGAGGCCGGCCTGACGATCGCGATCGACGACTTCGGCGCCGGCCATTCGTCGCTGGCGCGGCTGCGCGACCTGCCGGTGCAGGTGCTCAAGGTCGACCGCGCGTTCCTTGACAAGGTCCCCGACGACCAAGGCTCGGCGGCGATCGTCGCCGCGATCCTGGCGCTCGCGGAGGCGCTCGATATGACCACCATCGTCGAGGGCATCGAGACCGACCAGCAGCTCGCGTTCCTGCGCGACCATCGCTGCCCCTTCGGCCAGGGCTACCTGCTCGGCCGTCCCATCCCCGCCGACCAGCTCGCGCTAGAGGAGCTCACGCCTCGATGAAGGTCCAGCAGCTCGCCTCCGAGCTCGACACCACATGGGTGCTGATCACCGCGGTGCTGGTGATGTTCATGCAGGCGGGCTTCGCCTGCGTCGAGATGGGCTTCTCACGCGGCAAGAACGCCGGCACCGTGGTCGCCAAGGTCCTGGTCAACTTCTCCGTCGCGTCGCTGACGTGGTGGATGGTCGGCTTCGCGCTGGCCTTCGGCGGCGGCGCCGCGCTGGCCGGCGACTCCGGCTTCTTCCTCGACCACGGCAGCGTGCTGCACCAGGGCAGCCCGATCGCCGGGCCGCTGGACGGCGCGGGCGCCGGCTACTTCTTCTTCCAGTTGGTCTTCTGCGCGGTCTCGCTCTCGATCGTCTGGGGCACGACGCTGGAGCGGATCCGCTTCATCGCCTATCCGATCTACGGGGTCGTCTTCGCCGGCCTGATCTACCCGCTGGTCGCGCACTGGATCTTCGGCGGCGGCCTGCTGGACCAGCTCGGCGCCGGGATGCAGGACTTCGCCGGCTCGACCGTCGTGCACCTCACCGGCGCGACCGGAGGACTGGCGGCGCTCCTGCTACTCGGCCCGCGTGAGGGCAAATACGGCCCGGATGGGCGGCCGCGCGCGATTCCCGGGCACTCGATGCCGCTGTTCGGGATCGGCGTGCTGATCCTCTGGCTCGGCTGGTTTGGCTTCAACCCGGGCTCGACGCTGGGCACCAGCGGCAACCGAATGGCCGAGGTCGTCGTCGTGACGAACCTCGCTGCGGCCGCCGGCGTCGTCGGCGCCGCGCTGGCCGCCGCGCTGCTGACGCGCAGCCTCGACGTCGGCATGATCGGCAACGGCGCGATCGCCGCGCTGGTCGCGATCACCGCGCCGTCGGGCTTCATCGAGTTCTGGGCCGCGCCGATCATCGGTTTTGTCGCCGGCCTGCTCGTCGTCGTTTCGGTGCTGGTGATCGACCGCCACCTCGACGACCCGATCGGCGCGTTGAGCGCCCATGGCGTGGCGGGGGTGTGGGGGACGCTCAGCTGCGGGCTGTTCTCCTCCCCACGGCTGGTCGGCGGCACCAACGGCATCGGCGACCCCGGCCTGTTCTACACCGGATCGCCCACGCAGTTGGGCGTCCAGGCCCTAGGGCTGACGATCGCGTTCGTGGTCGTCTTCGTCCTGTCCTACGTCACCTTTGCCGCGATTAAGGCGGTCTTCGGCCTGCGCGTGACGCCGCAGGAGGAAGAGGCCGGCCTCGACATCGTCGAACACGGGATGTACGGGTATCCGGAGCAGTACGTGGACTCGATCGACCTCGAGCCGCTCGGCGTCCCGTCCTAGGTTCACCTACATCTCGGCCGGGCGCGCCGCCTGCCCCGTGCCCGGGCCGGGCACGTTGCGGAAGGCGAACGGCGCCGGCTCACGGCCGGGTTGCACGAACCAGGCCTCGCCCGTCGCGCCACCGGTGATGATGCGCAGGACGGTCTCGGCAACGGTCTCGGCCGGGATCAGCTGCACACCCTGGGCGCTGAGCACCTCGCGGATGGGATCGACGATCTTGGACTCGGCGAACGCCGGGCAGATCGCGTTGTAGGTGATGTTGTCGGCGGCCAGCGCCGGACCGAGCGCGCGGGCGAGGCCGACGACCGCGGCCTTGTTGGCACCGTAGATGGGGTCAAACGGGACGCTGGTCAGGCCGGCCAGCGAGGCCGTCGCGACGATCGCGCCGCCGCCGCGGGCCTTCAGCGCCGGGATGACCGCGTGCGTACCGAAGACGACGCCGTCGAGGTTGACCCCGTTGGCACGCCGGTAGCGCTCCAGCGAGAAGTCCTCGCCGAGCGAGCAGCCGCTGGCGATCCCGGCGTTCAGATACGCGATGTCGATGCCGCCCGCGACCTCCGCCGCCGCCGCGACCAGCGCGACGTTGGCGTCGAAGTCCGAGACGTCACAGGTCAGGAAGTGCCCGCCGACCTGCTCGGCGACCGCCCGGCCACCTTCCTGGTCGAGGTCGGCGACGACCACCTCGACGCCCTCGGCGGCCAGGGCCAGCGCCGTCGCTCGGCCCAGCCCGGAGGCGCCGCCGGTGACGAGGGCGACCTTGTCTCGCAGCTCCATCAGGCGAGCTCGAGGACGAGCTTGCCGACGTTGTCACCGCGGAAGAGCATCTGCAGCGTCTCGGGGAAGTCGTCGATCCCGCCCTTGACCACATGCTCCTTGGTGGTCACCTTGCCGTCGGCGATCCAGCCCGCGATCTCCGCCGCCGCCTCGCGGTAGCGCTTGGCGTAGTCGAAAACGACGAACCCCTCCATGCGCGCGCGGCAGACCAACAGCGACATGTAGTTCGACGGCCCCTGCATAGATGACTCGTTGTTGTACTGGCTGATCGCCCCGCAGATCACCACCCGCGCCTTCATGTTCAACCTGGTCAGCGCGAGGTCGAGGATGTCACCGCCGACGTTGTCGAAGTACACGTCGACGCGGTCGGGCGTCGCGGCGCGCAGCGCGCCCTTGACGTCATCGCCGCGATAGTCGATCGCGGCATCGAAGCCCAGCTCGTCGGTCAGCAGCGCGCACTTGTCCGGCCCGCCGGCGATGCCGACGACCCGCGCGCCCTTGACCTTGGCGATCTGGCCGACCAGCGAGCCGACGGCGCCCGCGGCGCCGGAGACCAACACCGTCTCGCCCTCCTGCAGCGCCCCGACGTCGAGCAGGCCGAAGTAGGCCGTCATGCCCGG
This sequence comes from Baekduia sp., assembly GCA_040509415.1. Classification (GTDB taxonomy): domain Bacteria; phylum Actinomycetota; class Thermoleophilia; order Solirubrobacterales; family Solirubrobacteraceae; genus Baekduia. Next base: position 6,913 of record JBEVLC010000388.1, read on the forward strand.
CATGCCCAGCGCGCCGAGGTAGGTCGGCAACGGCGCGGCGCTCGGGTCGACCCTCAGCGTGCCCTTGCCGTCAGAGACCACGTGCGACTGCACACCGAAGATCCCGACGACGTGGTCGCCGACCTCGTACTTGGGGTGGTTGGACGCCGTGACCTCGACGACCGACCCTGCGCGCATGACCTCGCCGATCCCCACCGGCGGGACGTAGGAGCGCGCATCGTTGAGCCAGCCGCGCATCGCGGGATCCAACGAGATGACCTTGGTCTGCCCGGCGAACTCGCCCTCGCCCGGCTCGCGCAGCGGCTCGTCGGCGTGCTCCCAGTCGGTCGGCTTGAGCTCGCCCTGCGGGCGCGCCGCGAGGCGGATCTGGCGATTGGTGTCGGACATGAACAGGACCGTACAGCCGCACGGCGCCCGGCGGCGACGCAGCAATGACATGAAATCTGGGTACCGCACCGCGACACGCGGGCTCCTGCCGTGTTGGCTGTAAGGAAACCGACGAACCTTGATCCCACTGGGAGGGACGATGCACCGCACCACCATGAAATGGGCGCTCCGCGCCGGCGCGCTCGCGCTGACGCTCACGTTGCCCACGGCCGCCCAAGCGGCCACCGCACCAGTCGCCACCACCGGCGGCGCGGCCAACGTCGCGCAGCAGACCGCGCGGCTCACGGGGTCGGTCGACCCCAACGGCGCCGCCACGACCGTCCAGTTCCAGTACGGGACGACGAGCGCCTATGGCGCGGTCACCCCCGAGCAGGTCGTGACGGGCGACGGCAAGAAGACCGTCACCGCCGACATCACCGGCCTGGCTCCGGCCACGACCTACCACTTCCGGCTGATCGCCCGCAACGACAAGGGCCTCAGCAAGGGCGCCGACCGCAGCTTCAAGACCAAGGTCCAACCGCTGGGCGTGACCTTCGTCGCGACGCCCAACCCGCTGCTCACCGGCGGCCTCACCACGCTGTCGGGCCAGCTCACGGGCACCGGCAACGGCGGCCGCGACGTCGTTCTGCAGAGCAACCCGTTCCCCTACACCCAGGGCTTCAAGGCCGTGGGCAACAAGCTCGTCACCGACGCGGCGGGCAACTTCTCCTTCGGGCTGCAGATGGTTGCGCTCAACACCCAGTTCCGCGTCGCGCTGCCCGACAAGCCGGCGGTCGTCAGCCCGATCGTGGTCGTCAGCGTCTCGGTCCGGGTCTCGACCCGGCTGGGCACCAAGACCGTCAAGCGCGGCAGCAAGCTGACCTTCAAGGGCTCGGTCACGCCCGACAGCACCGGCGGCACGCCGATCGCCATCCAGAAGCTCAACTCCAAGAAGCACTGGGTCACGGTCACCGGCACGGTCACCCACAAGGGCAGCGGCAGCGCCGCGACCTACAGTAAGCGCGTGACGATCCGCTCCGGTGGCAAGTACCGCGTATATGCGGGTGTGACAAATGGCAGCTACGTCCCGAACACCGGGACGGCGGTCACGATTCACACCAAGTAAGAACAATCAACATTGCCCGTTTGGCTGTGGACGTCGTGCCAGAGGCGTGGCACAGTTCGATCCCAGCTGAACGTGCAACGGGCCGCCCCCTCGTCTCCTGTTCGTCGAGGGCGAGTTCGGTGCCCAGCGGTCCG
>JBEVLC010000389.1:0-19653 GCA_040509415.1 Baekduia sp.
GGGCATCGATCATGACTTCGGTGCGCCCGAGCCGGGATGCATCAGGAGACGCCCCAGATCTGCTTGTAGCCCTCTTCGAAGCCGGGGTCGCCAGGCCAGCCGACGTCGGGCTCCGGAGCGTTGGCCTTGTCGATCAGGTGGAACGGGATCGTGTCGCCCTCTTCGGCGCGCGGCTCACCGGCGAAGGCCCGGTTGAGCTGGTCGACGATCGCGAAGCCCGACTGCTCCTCACCGGTGCCGGCACAGGCCACCAGCGACGAGCTCCCGGACTTGATCTGCTTGAGGTTCGTGCTGACGCAGTCGAACGTGACGGTCTTGACCTTGCCCTTGGAGGCGCTCTGGTCGACTGCCGTGGCCTGCAGCGAGCCGAGGCCGCCGCTGGGGTTCCAGAGGTAGTCGGCGTCGGGGTGCTTGGTCAGCACGTTGGTGGTCAGCAACGGCAGCTGCGTCGCGCTCGTGGCGAGCTGGAAGTTCTGCGTCACCCCCACCTTGCAGCCCTCGCAGGAGTCGATGACCTTCTTGCTCGCGTCATAGCGCTGCTGGATCGTCGAGAGCTCGGGCGCGTTGAACATCGCCACGTTGGCCTTGCCGTCGCTGTCGGCGACGATCCAGTCGGCGATCATCGTGCCAAGCACGTCGGCGTCGAGGTTGACGACCGCGAAGACGTTGGTGGGACCGTCACCCGGGACGTTGTTGTCGGCGAACGAGACGACCGGGATCTTGGCCTTCTGTGCTGCGGGCAGCACGCCCGAGACCATCTCCTTGTCGATCGCCACGAGCGCGATGCCCTCGGTCTTGGCGGCGATCGCCTGCTTCATCGCAGCGCTTGACGCCTGCGGGCTGCCTTGACCGTCAACGATGTTGACCTTCCACCCGAGGAGCTCCCCTGCGTTCTTGACGGCCTTGGCGGCCTTGGTGCAGCCCTCGTTGGCGAGCGGGCAGGCGATGACCGTGATGTTCTTGCCCTTGACGCCCTTGGGCCCGGATCCCGGACCGACGAAGTCCTTGTCAGCCTTGAACTTCTCGACCGACTCCTTGGCCTTGGTCACCTCGTCGCTGCCCGCGGAGGCTGCCGTGGTCTGCGCAGCCCCCGAGGCGGCGCTGTCGGAATCCGACGAGTCGTCCGACCCGCAGGCCGATAGGACGATGAGCGATGCGCCGAGCGCAAGGACGCCTGAGGCGCGCGCTCCCCATTTGACGGTGCTGGCTGACATGGAACCTCTCCTCCGTTGGATCATGACCCCACCATTTCAGTATCTTCATACGAATCATGATCATAGTAAGGCTCCGCTGTCAAGTCAGCTCTCGAAGGATTGATGCACCTCGATCACATGGCCTGCCGGATCGATGAAGAAGATCTGCTGCCAGTCGTGGACCTGCGACGAGCCGTAGTCGGAGTAGTCCCATCCCGCGGCTTCGAGCCGGCGCTTGAGCCCATCGATGTCGTCCGTGCGCAGCGCGACGTGGCCGGCGGGCGTCACCGGGTTGACGCTCTGGCCCGACCGCGTATGCAAGTTGAAGTCCACGTCGGAGAGGTGCAGCTGGATGGCCTCAGGTCCCTTGCCCAAACCGAGGAAGCTGGTCGAGATCGTCACGTTCTCGGTCAGCCGCTGCTTCATCGCGTCACCCTCACCGCCCTCGAGGTCGGTGAGGCCGACGACCTCACGGTAGAAGCGCTCGGTCGCCTCGATGTCGTGCGAGGGCAGGTTGATGTGATGGAGCTCGATCATGGTTCAGGTACTCCGGATGTCGGTCGCCCGTCCGTCTCGGACGGGCGAGGGGTGAGACGCGACGCGAGCGTCGCGCGCTGAAGCTTTCCGACCGAGGTGTAGGGCAACTCCTCCAGGAAGTGCACCACCTTGGGGACCTTGTAGCGGTCCAGCCGCCCGGCCAGGAACGACCGCAGGTCCTCGGGGCTGATCCTCGCCCCGTCGGCGACGACGACCGCGAGCTGCACCTCCTGGCCCCAGCGCTCGCTCGGCACGCCGAACGCCGCGCAGGACGCCACGCCATCGTGGGCGAGCGCCTCGGTCTCGACCTCGCCGGGCTGCACGTTGATCCCGCCGGAGATGATCATCTCGTCGATGCGTCCGGCCAGGGTCAGGTCGCCGGCCGCGCTCAGATGTCCCTGATCACCGGTGAGCATCCAGCCATCGGGCAGGAAGCGCTCCGCCGTCGCGTCGGGACGATCGAGGTAGCCGGAGCTGACCTTCAGACCGCGCAGCGCGATCTGACCGACCTCGCCGGGCGCGAGCTCGCGGTGATCGTCGCCGACGATGCTCACCTCCATCCCGGGCACGGCGCGCCCGACGCTGGAGAGGCGCTGCTCATCGCCGGTCGCGATCGCCTCGCGATGCGCCTGACCGTCTAGCGCCGTCGCCATCGCACACGACTCCGTCAGCCCATAGCCGTTGAACAGCTCGCATCGCAACCGCTGCGCCAGCTCGCGCGCGACGTGCATCGGCATCGGGGCCGCGCCGTAGACCAGCGTCTGCAGCGAGCGCAGGTCGAAGCGGTCCGGATCGGCGGCGAGCAGGTCGATGGCCATCGTCGGGACGATCGCCATGTGCGTGCCGCCCCACGCCGCCACCGCCTCGAAGACCGCGGTCGGGTCAAAGCCGGGCAGGATGACGTGGGTGCCCGCGTTGACCGCGGCAATGATCACCCTGCTGGCGCCGGTGAAGTGCGCCAAGGGCATGGGGTTGACGTGCACGTTCGGTGCTCCGAGACCGAGCACGGCGGCGCAGGTCAGCGCGTGGATGGTCAAGTTGGCATGGCTGAGGACCACGCCCTTGGGCTCGCCGGTGGTGCCACTCGTGAAGGCCACCATCGCGGTGCCGGCGGGGAGAGCGCGCCGCGCCGTCGGCAGCGATGCGATCTGTCCGCCCTCGCCGTGGACGAGCCAGCGCGTGGCGTCGGCCGTCTCGGCCAGGCTCGCGCGCCGGTGGGCCGCCGAGCGTGCGATGAGCCCCACACGGATGCCCGCCGCATTGGCGATCTTGGCGACGGCATGCTCCGGCAGGCGCGCGCTGATGGGGACGACCGCATGGCCGGCGGCCATCACGCCGAAGTACAGCTCGGGCACGGTGGCGTCGTGCTCGGCGACCACGCCGATCGGCTCGGGACCGCCCGTCGCCGGCGGCAGCAGCGCGGCCACCGCCGCGACGCGCTCCGACAGCTGCCGGTAGGTCAGCTCCCCGCCCGGCCACGCCACCGCGACGGTCGCCGGGGCGAGCCGCGCGGCGCGCCGAAGCAAGCCGCCGACGGGCATGCTCAGGCTCTCCATGATCCCCGAATTCATGATCATGATGATGATACCATCAGGTGATGAACCCCGACGCTGAACCGCCCGCGGTGCGGGTCCCGCCCGAGCTCGCCGATCTGCTCGAGCGCCCCCTGGTCGCCTTCCTCGCCACCACACGCCCAGACGGCGGCCTGCAGTGCAACCCGATGTGGTTCTCCTACGACGGCTCGGTCATCGAGATGAGCCACACCTCCGACCGCAAGAAGTTCCGCAACCTCGCGCAGGACCCGCGGCTGAGCCTCTGCATCGCCGACCCCGAGAACCTCTACCGCTACATCGAGGTCCGCGGGCGACTGGAGAGCACGCGCCCTGACGACGAGGCGGCCTTCCACCGCGCGCTGCGCGTCCGCTACGGCATGGACCCCACGCATGTCCCGGACGCCGCGGTGCGCGTTGTCCTGGCCATCCGCCCGACCTGGATCGGCGGCCGGCACCTGGAAGACCAGTCAGTTCAGCGGTGAGAACGAGGTCGGCGTCAGCAGCTCGCTCGACGTCGTGACCAAGTGCTCGAGGTGGCGCTCGCGGAAGCGGCCGTTGCGCGGGTCGGCCCGCACGGCGTCATAGGCGACCTGGCGGGCGGCCAGGTCGGACCAGCGGAGCAGCCACTTCAGCTCGCTGCCATCCTCGATCGACACCGTCCACGCGCCGACCAGGTCGAAGCCGTGCTCGAAGAGGAGCGGCAGCAGCTCGTCGCGGAAGCCCGCTTCGAACGCTGCCGCTCCGCCGGGCGTCATCCGATAACGCCGCAGCTCGTAGACCATGAGCCTCAGGCGGCGCCGGTCATCCAGCCTTCGCGGACGTCTGCCATGCGGCGGATCGCCAGCGACATCTTGCTGAAGCGAGCCGTGCCGTCTTGCACCACTACTTCGTGGGCATAGGTGCCCCAGCCCAGTAGCGACGTCGTGTCGTCGGCCGCCGTCCACAGGAAGTAGGTCTCGACGCTCGCGTGATCGTCACCGAGCCAGCGTACGTCGATGTTGGTGATGAAGTGCGACTTCTCCGCCGGGTCGTCCGCGAAAGCCTTGCGGAAGAACTCGGTGACCGCCTCGGCCCCCTCGACCTCCTGGCCCACGTCGAGGACGACGTCGTCGGCGAGCAGCTCGCGGATCCCCTCGACGCTCTGGGCGTCGACGGCCCTGGCGTACTTGGCCAGGATCGTCCGAGCGGCCTCGCCCGCTTCGAGCGCCTTGACGCGCTCGAGCAGCTGCTCGACCGACGCCCCTTGTGCTGTGTCGTTCGCCATCTCTTCTCTCCTCAGACTCCGTTGGTGGCCGCGCTCAGCGCGCGGTGTAGCCGCCGTCGATCGGGATCGTCAGGCCGGTGATCCACTTCGCCTCGTCAGAGGCCAGGAACGCGACGACGCCCGCGATGTCGGACGCGTATGGCCAGCCGGGAACGGGGTTCCAGGTCTCACGCTCGGCGCGGAAGGCGGCCGGGTCCTCGGAGGCCTCGATGAACGCCTCGACCATCGGGGTCAGCACCGCGGTCGGCGCGATCGCGTTGATGCGAATGCCGCGAGTCGCGTACTCCACCGCGGCCGAGCGCGTGACGCCCATGATCCCCGCCTTGGCGAAGGTGTAGGGGGTGATGTTCTCCTGTGCGGCGAGCGCGGCGGAGGAGGAGGTGATGACCATGCTGCCACCGCCAGCCTTCAAGAAGGCGTCGATGCCCCACTTCAGGACGTAGAACACGCCGCTGGCGTTGATCGACATCACGTGGTTCCAGTTCTCCACGGTCGTCTCGTGGACTGGCTGCTGCTCGCCGGTGATGCCGGCGTTGTTGTAGACGACGTTGACCTTGCCGTACTTGTCGATGCCAGCAGCGAAGGCCGCCTCGACCTGCGCGGGGTCGCTGGTGTCGACCTGCGCAAAGATGGCGTCAGGCAGGGCGGCGGCGACCTTCTCGCCCGCTTCGGCGTCGACGTCAGCAATGACGATCTTGGCGCCTTCCTCGGCCAGTCGCAGAGCAACGCCTTCACCAAGACCTGCGGCGCCGCCCGTGATCAACGCGACCTTGTCTTCGAATCGTCTCACGACGTCTTCCCCCGAATGTCGTGCCGGGCGATCTCAGGGACCCTTGCGCCCGGCAATTGATGATGACAAATATCCTACCAGCAGGAGGCCTAACGCTGTCAACCTCGGCCGTCCCAGTCGGGCGTACGCCGGTCCAGGAAGGCCGCGATTCCCTCCTGCCCCTGAGGCGAGGTGAGCGCCATCGCGAACGCCCGCCGCTCCAGCGCCAGGCCGGCGGCGAAGGGCACGTCGGACGCCGCCTCGACGGTCTCCCACGCCAGACGCTGGGCCAGCGGCCCGCGCGCGGCGATCGCGGCCGCGACGTCGCGGACCTCGTCCATCCAGGCGCCCTGGTCGACGACGCGCGAGACCAAACCGGCCTGCTCGGCCTCAGCGGCATCGAGCATCCGGCCGGTCAAGATCATGTCCAAGGCCTTGGCCCGCCCAATCGCCGCCGGCAGCCGCTGCGTGGCACCCGCGGCGGGGACCAGGCCGAGCATCGTCTCCGGCTGGCCGAAGCGCGCGCTCTCAGCCGCCACGATCACGGCGCAGGACATCGCCAGCTCGAGGCCGCCCCCGAGGCAGAAGCCCGAGACAGCCGCGACCATCGGCGTGCGCGCCCGGCGGATCGTTGCCCAGGCGCGGATGCGCGCGCCGAGGTAGTGCTCAAGCGGGTCGGCCTGCTGGAGCGTTCGCAGGTCGGCGCCCGAGGCAAAGACCTTGGCTGAACCCGCCAGCACCACACAGCGGATCTGCGGGTCGCGGTCGTGACGCTCGATGGTGGCGGCCAGCTCCTCGAGGAGCTCGGTGGACAGCGCGTTGCGCTGCTCGGGCCGGTTGATCCTCAGGGTCGCGACGTGACCCTCGGTGGCGTCCAGCAGTTCATCGCGCACGCTAACAAGTATACTGATTACACGAGTTCAGATGCGCTGGATCAGCGTCGCGGTCCCCAACCCGCCGCCGCAGCACATCGTCACGAGCCCGAGCTCACCGTCGAGGTCCTCGAGCTCGTGCAGCAGTGTGGTCAGCAGCCGCGCACCCGTCGAGCCGAGCGGATGGCCGAGCGCGATCGCCCCACCACGCGGGTTGACCCGCGCCATGTCGGGCTCATGGACCGCGGCCCAGGCCAGTACCACCGAGGCAAAGGCCTCGTTGATCTCGATGACGTCGATGTCGGCCATGCGCAAACCGTTGCGCGCGAGGATCTTGGCGGTCGCGGGAATCGGCCCGGTCAACATGGTGATCGGATCGACGCCGAGCACGACCTGATCGACGACCTTCGCGCGCGGCGTCACGCCGAGCTCGTCGGCCTTCTGCCCCGACATGAGCAACAACGCCGCGGCGCCGTCGGAGACCTGTGACGAGTTGCCCGCGGTCACCCGGCCACCGGCGCGGAACACCGGCTCCAGCCCGCCGAGGATCTCCGGGGTCGTCGCCGGCCGGATGCCCTGATCGGCGGTGAGAATCTCACCGCCGGCCTCGATCGGCATCACTTCACGGGCGAAGCCGCCGCCGATGGTGGCCGCATGCGCGCGACGGTGCGACTCGGCCGCCAACGCGTCCATGTCCTCGCGCGTGATCCCGTACTGGTCGGCGATCAGCTCGGCGCCCTCGCCTTGGCCGACCAAGTCATAGCGGTGCAGCAGTTCGGGGGTGAACGCCCGGCCCCATTGCTCCTGGGCCTGCTCGTTGACCTTGAAGCCGACGCGGCCCATGTGCTCGACGCCCGCGGCCACCACCACGTCGTCCATCCCGCCCGACACGGCCAGCGCCGCATGATGCAGCGCCTGCTGGCCCGAGCCACAGCGGATGTCGAGCGTCGTGGCGCCGGCCGTCTCAGGCAGCCCGGCCTGCAGCCAGGCGAAGCGTGTGATGCCCGCGGCCTGCTCGGCCACCTGGTACACACATCCGGCTACGACGTTGTCGACCTCGGTAGGGTCGATCCCGCTGCGCCGCACGAGCTCCGAGTAGGTGCGTCCGAGGAGGGTTGCAGGATGGATCTCCCTGAGCATCCCCTTCTCGGGATGACCGCGCCCCACGGGGGTCCGCACGGCGTCGATGATCAGCGCTTCTCGGTTGGTGAGCACCACAGCTCCTGCAGATCGATGGGCGAACCTTGGTAGAGGACCCGCTAGGTACTAATATAATGAATATGAAGTCTACCTCCCGAGCCCCCAAGTCCACCTCCCGGACCGTGCGCTCCCGCGGTCACAACAGCTTTCGCCCGCAGAAGATGGCCATGCTGCTCGCCCAGCGCATCGTGAGCGAGATCACCGACGAGGGCCTGGAGCCGGGAGCCCCGCTGCACTCCGAGCGCGAGATGCTCGAGAAGTACGGCGTCGCTCGGGGCACGCTGCGCGAGACGCTGCGCTTCCTCGAGATCCAGGGCGTCATCACCATCAAGACGGGCCCCGGCGGCGGCCCGATCGTCGGCGAGCCGCAGTCGCGCCACCTCGCCAGCGTCATCGCCATGCGGATGCAGCTCGCGCACACCTCGTTTCGCTCCGTGCTGGAGGCACGCGAGGTGCTGGAGCCCGCCATGGCCCAGCAGGCCGCACAGCGCGCCACCGACGAGGACATCGAAGCGCTCCATGCATCGACCGTGCGGATGCGCGACCAGATCGAGGACATCGACGCGTTCCTGGCCGAGAACGAGCGCTTCCACTCGCTCGTCGCCCAAGCCGCCGGCAACGAGCTCTTCTCGCTGGTCATCGCTTCGCTGAACTGGATCTGCGACGCCACGCCGCTGGGCGTCGAGTACCCCACCAAGGCGCGCCAGAAGGTGCTCAAGGATCACATCCGCATCCAGGAGGCGATCGCCTCCCACGACGCAGATGCCGCGCACCTGACGATGACGCGGCACATCGGCGACTTCGCCAACTACCTGCGCAAGAAGTACCCCGACGTGGTCGACGCCGAGCTGCGCTGGGACCAGGTCGACCCCTAGGAACTGCTGGCGGCGCCGAGCCCGAGGAGCCCGGCCAGCGTCCCGCCGAGGATCGCCGCGGTCTCGTCCGCGCCAAAGCCCAGTGCCCTGATCGCGGCGATCTCGGCCGCCGGATCGGCCATCGGCCAATCGGTCGCGAAGACCACACGCTCGGGGCCGTGGCGCTCGATCGCCCGGCGTACGAGACCGGCGTCAAGCGAGCCGATCGACGGCGGCCACGACGTGTCGAGGTAGATGCCGGGCAGCCCGATGAGGTGCTCGAGCGCCTCGTCGTGGACGTGATAGCCGCCGAGATGCGCCGCGATGATCGTCAGGCGCGGGAAGGCGCGCGCGATCTCGGCGACCATCTTCGGCGTGGCCAGCACGTTGGAGCCGTTGCGCGTCTCGGGCCCGACATGGAAGAGGCAGACGAACTCGCCCTCCAGCGCGGAGAAGATGTCCCAGAGGCGCGGGTCGTCGAGCGGGTAGCCCTGAAAGAGCGGATGGACCTTGACGCCACGCAGCCCGTTGCGCCGCAGGCTGTCGACGTTCTCCTGTGGTGACCGTCCGGCATGGACGGTCCCAAAGCCGATGAAGTGCGCGGGATCGAGCGCGCCGACGAAGGCGTTGGCGGCTTCGAGGCGCTGCGGCGCGTCGGCCACGGCGAGCACGACCGAGCGATCGACGCCCGCATGGCGCTTCGCGGCCACCGCGCCAGCAACCGTGCCGTCGCCGAAGCGCCGGATGCCGTCGGCCGGCGTCCCGAGCGCCCGCCTGGCGATGCGGTCGGGCCAGACGTGGGTGTGGGCGTCGATGATCAGGCGGCTCACGCTGGGCGCTCGCTCTCGCCCAGCTCGTCGACCAGCGCGCGAGCGATCCCCAACCGCAGCACCTGCGAGCCGCCCTCGTAGATGCGCATCGGGCGCGCCTGGCGAGAGAGCCGCTCGATCTTCGCGTCGTGGATGAGCCCCCAGCGGCCCATGATCTGCACACAGCGGTCGACGATCCGCCCGGCGGTCTCGCTCGCGACGAGCTTGGCCATCGACGAGTGATGCAGCGCGGCGGCAGGGTCTTGCTGGGCCAGCGTGCCGGCGCGGTAGGTCAGCAGCCGCGCCGCTTCGAGCTCGGCCCACGAGTCGGCGAGCAGTTCGGCGATGGCGCCGTGGCGAGCGAGCGGCCGACCGAACTGCTGGCGTCGCGCCGCGTGGCGCGTGGCCTCCTCCAGCGCAGCCTGGCCGATACCCAGCGACGCGCCCGCGACCGAGACCCGGAAGATCGAGAGCGTCGCCATCACGAGGTCGAACCCGTGGCCGGGGGTTCCCAGCAGGGCGTCTGCCGGGACGAGGACGTCATCGAAGCGCAGGTCGCCGAGGACGTGCGGTGAGGCGAGCGGCGGCGCGGGGGTGATGGTCAACCCAGGGCTGTCGGCCGGCACGAGCACCATCGAGGTCCCGTCGCCATGGCGGGCCAACACGGTGTAGAACGCGGCGGCGCCGGCGTTGGAGATGAAGGCCTTCTCTCCCCGGAGCGTGAACCCGTCGCCGTCGGGGGCGAGCTCGGTCGTGATGCTCTTGAGATCCGAGCCCGCTTCCGGCTCGGTCAGCCCCAGCGCCGCGAGCGCCTCGCCGGTGACGACCTTTGGCAGCCACGTGGCGCGTTGCGCCTCGGTGCCGCCCACGGTGATGGCGTAGCTGCCGATGCCTTGTAGGCCGAAAAGGGAGTCGGCATGCGACGAGGTCGCCATCAGGACCTCGCGCACGACGGCGATCGCCAGTGGGTCGAGCCGCTCGAAGCGGCCCCCATGTTGTGCGGGGACCATCAGCTCGAACAGCCGGCTCGACGTCAGGGCGGAGAGGACGCCGGGATGGACGCTGCTCATGCCGTCGGCCACGGCGGCGAACTTGGAGATGGATGTTGCGACCTCACGGGCTTCGGCCTGGAGATCGACGTAGGTCTGGTCAAGCGCGAACGTCACGCCTATAGTATAAGGAATATGAGCAACGAGCGCGCGGAAGATGCCCCGAGCGGCCGGGTCGCGGTCATCGGCGGCGGGATCATGGGCAATGGCATTGCCCAGCTCGCGGCGATGGCCGGCGATGCGGCCGTCCTACACGACATCGATGAGGCGGCGCTGCACCGAGCGCGCATCGCCATCCAGACGAGCCTGGCGCGGTTCGTCAAGCGCGGGACCCTCAAGGCCTGGGACGCCGGTGACGCACTGGGACGCATCACCTTTGCAACCGAGCTGCCAGCCGCTGTCGACGGCGCCGCCGTGGTCATCGAGGCGGTCTCAGAGAGCCTCGAGCTCAAGCGTGAGGTGTGGACCGAGATCGCGACGCACGCTCCACCGTCGGCGTTGCTGGGCACCAACACCTCGCAGCTCTCGATCACCTCGATCGCCTCCGTACTCGGTGACAACGCGCACCGCCTCGTCGGCATCCACTTCTTCAACCCACCGGTGATGATGCGCCTCGTCGAGCTCATCGCCGGCACGCTCACCGCCGACGCCGAGGTCGAGCGCGCCCGCGCCTTCGCCGTGGCGCTCGGCAAGGAGGTGGTCGTCTGCCGCAAGGACAGCCCGGGCTTCATCACCAGCCGCGCCTACGCGATCCTGCGCCTGGAGTGCATCCGCATGCTCGAAGAGGGCATCGCGACCGCCGAGGACATCGACACGGCGCTCAAGTTGGGGTTCAACTTCCCGATGGGGCCGCTGGAGCTGGGTGACATGAACGGGCTCGACACCTACCTACAGGCCATCAGTAGCCTGGCGACCGCGCACGGTGAGCGATTTCGACCGACCGTGGGGTTGCGCAACATGGTCGCCGCCAACCAGCTGGGACGCAAGAGCGGCGCGGGGTTCTACACCTACAACGAAGACGGGACGCGAGCGGCGCAACCGCCGTCGTAGACGCGGCTACGCCGCCGCGACCTCCCGCAGCGCGACCGCCGCCGCCCGCGGCTGGTAGCGATACAGCGTTCCCTCGTCATCCACCAGATAGCTCTCCGCGCCAATGCGATGGTGATGCAGGATCACCCGCTCGCAGCGCTCGGCCACCTGGGCCAGCGCGTCGATGCTCATGACGTCGACGACCGGCTGGGCCGGGTCATGCATGATCGCCGCGATCGGGACGATGAGGTGCCCGTAGCGCGCGTGGATCTGCATCGAGAGATCCTGCGGGCGGCGACGCTCGCGGATCGTGGTGAGCAGCGCAACGGCTATGGCGAGCAGGTAGCCGATCAGCGCCACCCAGCGTGCGGTCCCGACCTGCAGGCCATGGCCGCCCAAGCGCAGGTAGTTGGGAGAGGCGACCGTCGCCGCGACGCTGCCGGGCTCGCTCTGGGTGAACGCCCCGCCCTCTTGCGCATCGGCCGACCCGCCACCGCCCGCGCGCAGTTGCAGCGGGTCGAGTTGGAAGGTCAGCGCCGGGTTGTAGCGCTCGTCGAGCGTCTCGTCGGCCAGCGTCCCCTCGACATGTACCCGGGGCAGGATGTCCACCGTGAACGCGGACCCGGCCGGCGTACCGGTCAGCGCCTCGACGCGGCCGATCAGCGCGCGTAGCTCCCCAAGATCCAGCACCACCCAAGCGCTGGCGCCGGCGCCACGAAACGGCGTGGGCGGTTGCAGCCGGATGGTCCGGCTCCAGCCCGTGGGACTGCGCAGCCGCAGCAGAACCTGCTGGGTCCCGCTGACCTGGCGCTGGGCATCCGAGGCGAGGTGGTAGGCGACCTTGACGCGCACCTGGCGCACGAGCCGCAGGAAGATCGGGTCGCCGGTCTTGACGATCCCGCTCGGGTAGACCGCGCCGGCCGGAGCGTCGGCGCGATAGGAGAACCGGACCTTGTGGGTGTAGTTGACCTTCGCGGCGACCGGGTCGGTCGTGGAACGCGTCCACGAGAGCAGGCCGAGGACGAGGCACGCAACGGCGACGACCGCGCAGCCGGCGAGAAGCAGCTGGGCGTTCGGGCTGACCATCCGCAGCGACCGGGCGCTCATCGATGCTCCTCGAGGACGAGTGCCGGCCTTGCCGCGCCGGCGACGCCGCCGGCGCACCGGCCAGAGCGCGACCAGCGCGATGCCGCCGCACAGCAGCGCGGCGATGGCGGGGATGCGCAGCCACGAGAGGATCGCTCCACCTCGCGGCACCCGCAACCACATCCGGCCGATGAGCTCGTCGCGGTGCGGGTGGACGGGGTCGACGAAGTCGTTGTTGTCGCCCTTGAAGACGTAGCGGTCGCCGTCGCGGGCGATGATGCGGTGCAGCACGACGCTGCGCAGCACGGAGCTGCGATAGGCGACGACGTCGCCGACCCGGTACTCGGCAGCCGATCGCACCAGCGCGAGGTCGCCGGTGTGCAACCGCGGTTGCATGCTGGTGCCGTGGGTCGTGACATAGGTCGTCGCTCCACCGAGCTGCGCGGGTCCCGCGATCAGCCACGCGACGGCGAGGAGCAGGACGGTCGCGCCCGTGATCAGGCGGGTGCGGGGATATCGCACGTTCCTGCTCGCTCTCCGTCGCCCGGCGCCGCGCGGTGGGTGGAGATGGACCGCCGCAACGCGACGGACCATCCCCTACCGCGAACGGGACTTGCCTAGCTGACCGCCACGTTGAACGTGGTGGCGCCGGCGGTCGGCTCGGGCGTGCTCATCGTGCAGACGACCGTCGTGTCGCCGGCAGCAAAGACGCCTGCAGCGCAGGTGTCGAGGGCGTTGGCGTTGAAGCCGGCCTCGACGGTCCTGGTGCTGATGTCGCCGGTGAAGACCAAGGTCGCCGCGGTGATGTGGCTCCCGTCGGCCGACCGGGTGTAGGTCAGCGACGTCGCCGTCGCACCGGTGATGTTCGACGTCCCAAAGCCCATCACGGTGTCCGGGATCGTGTTGCTTGCGGTGAACGCCGCACTACCAGCGGCGATGGCACCGACGACTGCGAGTCCAGCGATGATGCTCAACGGCTTGCGCTTCATGGGTTTCCCTTCCTTAGGTCGCCCGGGACAGCCCGTGGCGTTCAGCACCCGGGTCTTCGGCCGCTGAAGCCGTTCTTTGATCGGTTTGCAGGAGAAATCGGCAGATGTCGCCTGCGCGCCAACCGAAGATCACACCAGCAGGGGGAGGTCGGATCACCCCGGAGCGCGTGAGGTTGAGGTTCCGTGCTCGTCACCGAGCCATCCGCCGCCGAGCCCACGCCCCCGCCGCTCATCGTCGCTGACGGACTGCTGGCGACCGGACCGCGAGGGAAGGCCTTCGGACCGGTCACGATCAGCGTTGCGGGCGGTGAGCTGCTGGCGGTGACCGGTCCCGGCGGCAGCGGCCGGACCGCGCTACTGCTCGCGCTGTCGGGCCGCCTGCGCGTCGCGGGCGGGCGCCTGATCGTCGGCGGCCACCCGCTCGACCTCGAGTCGGGCGCGATCCGCGACCTCGTGGCGATCGCCCGTGCTGGCGACACCGTGGACCTCGACGAGCGCTGGACCGTCGGCGAGGCGATCGCCAACCGCGGAGTGCTGACGCGCCGCGGCCCGGCGGCCGCGATCGAGAGCGCGGTGCCCGCGCGGCTGGCATCCGCCGGGGTCGACGTAGCCCCGGCAACCGCGCTGCACAAGCTCACCCCGCTGGAGCGCACGCTCCTGGAGCTCGCGCTGGCCGCCGCCGAGGACCGGCCCGTTGTCGTGCTCGACGACGCCGACCGTGGCCTCGGGCCCGAGGACGAGCGCCGGGTATGGGCGGCGCTGCGGGCCCTCTCCGGCGAGAACCGCGCCGTCCTCGCCGTGACGACCGATCCGCGCGCGGCCGCAGGCCTGGCCACCACGATCCTGCCCCTGGAGCCGGCGCAGTGAGCGCGCTGCGCCTGGCGATCTTCGAGCTGCGGCGGTTCCGCGGGCCGCTGCGCCGCGCCGCCGTGGCCTTCATGGTGATCGTGCCGACGCTCTATGCCGGCGTGTACCTCTACTCCAGCTGGGATCCCTATGGGCGGGTGGACAAGATCCCCGTCGCGGTCGTCAACCAAGACCGCCCGGTCGAGGTCGACGGCAAGACGATCGACGCAGGCCAGCAGTTCGTCGACCAGTTGCGCGTTCAGCGTCAGTTCGACTGGAGGTTCGTCGACGAGACCAACGCGCTCGATGGGCTCAAATCCGGCCGCTACTACTTCGTCATCACGGTGCCGCCGGACTTCAGCCAGCGGCTCACCAGCCCGACGACCGGCACGCCCGAGCGCGCGGCGCTGCACGTCGAGCTCAACGACGCCAATGGCTTCATCGTCGGGATCATGGCCAAGACCGCCGAGAGCGAGCTGCAGGCCCAGATCAACACCGCGGCGCAGACCGCCTACGCGGAGACCGGCCTCGGCGATCTCCAAGACGTCCGCTCCGGCCTGAAAGAGGCGGCCCAAGGCGCGACCAAGCTCAAGACGGGCGCCCAGGAGGCACATGCCGGCGCCAAGAAGCTCAGCTCCGGGCTCAACCAGCTCGCCACGGGCGCCGGCACGCTCGCGACCGGCAGCGCCGAGGTCGCCGCGGGCACCGACGAGCTGGCGACGGCCGCGAACGCCGCGTCGCGGGCCGCCTCGCGCGCGGCGGCGCGCGTCCAAGAGGCAGCACGCACCGTGCAGGAGCTGGCGGCCAAAGCGCCGGGGAACGTCGGCAGCGCCGTGAGCGACGCGAAGGCGGCGACCTCCGCGCTGCTGGCCGCCAACCCCGACCTGGCCGACGACCCCACGTTCAAGGCGCTGCGCACGCAGGTCGACGAGGCCACCAGCGACGCCAAGGACGCCGACGCCCTTGGCGCCGCGGCCAAGACGATCGCGGCGCAATCCTCATCGATCACGAGCCGTGCCAATGACGCCCGTGACCAGGTCGACACCGCCGTCGACAAGGTCGACCAGCTCGACCGCGGCGCCAACCAGGTGGCCGCTGGCGCCAAGCGGCTGCAGACGGCGGCCCGCGAGGCGCACTCCGGTGCCGCCAAGCTGTCGCGCGGCAACGGCCAGCTGGCGACCGGCGCGGCCACGTTGGCCAGCAAGCTCGACGACGCCTACAAGAAGGTCCCGGCGGCCGACGCGCAGGCGCGCTCCCGCAATGCCGAGGTCCTCGGCAACCCCGTCGACGTCCAGTCCAGCAACCTCCACCCCGCCAAGGTCTACGGACGCGGCGTGGCGCCGTTCTTCCTGTCCATCGGCCTCTGGGTCTTCGGCCTGATCGCCTACCTGCTGCTGCGCCCGGTCGCCGGCGAGGCGCTGGCCAGCGGGTTGCGATCGCCGACCGTCGCGATGGCCGCGTGGCTGCCGGCGGCGATGGTCGGGACCGTGGCTGCGACGGTCCTGTTCGCCATCGCCGAGCTGGCGCTCGGCCTCGACGCCGACCAACCGGTGCTGCTGCTCGGCCTGCTGTGGCTGTCGATGTGGGCCTTCACGGCGATCGACCACGCCCTGCGCCTGGCCTTCGGCGTCGTCGGCGACGTGCTGTCGCTCGTCTTGCTGGTCATCCAACTCGGCGGCTCCGGCGGCCTCTACCCGTTGCAGATCTCACCCGAGATCTTCCAGATCGTGCACCCGATCTTGCCGATGACCTACACCATCGACGCGTTCCGCTATGCCATCAGCGGTGGTGAGACCGCGCACCTGACGCGCGACATCATCGTCATCGCCGGCTTCCTCGCCGTCGCGCTGCTGGGCTCGCTGCTCGCCGTCGCCCGCCAGCGCCAGTGGACGCTCGCGCGGCTCAAGCCCGAGCTGGAGATCTGATGGTCGTCCCGCGGGCCAGCCGCTGCGCAGGCTTGTGCGCGGTGGTCGTCATCGCGTTCGCGTTGGCTCCCGCGGCGGCGCAGTCGCGCGTGGGGTGCACGCGCGCAGAGGCGACGAAGACCGCGGTGGGACATCCCACCGCCGCGCTCGCTTGGCGCGCTCGGATCGTGCGGCCAGCCCCGGTGCACGTCAGGCTCCGCGGGCATGGGCGGCGGTCGGTGCGCACCGTGCGGCCGAGGAACGCCTCCTGGCTGATGGTCACGCGCGCCGCCAAGGACGCACGCGGGCGATGCTGGGTACGGGTGCGGCTGCCGTGGCGGCCGAGCAGCGCCGCGGGCTGGGTCAACGCGAGGCGCGTGCAGTTGCGACCCACCCGGTGGCGGATCGTCATCTCGCGCACGAAGCGGTCGCTCACGCTGGTGCGCGGCGGCCGGCGCGTGCTGCGATCGCGCGTGGTCATCGGCGCACCGGCGACGCCAACGCCGGGCGGCGTCTTCGCCGTGCTGTGGGTCCAGCCGTCGCCGGCGCGGTCGTTCCTTGGCCGCTGGGTGGTCGGGCTGACCGCGCACAGCCGCGTGCTGGACACCTTCGCCGGTGGCGATGGGCGGGTCGCGATCCACGGCCGCGGAGGAGCGAGCCTGCTCGATCCGCTCGGCAGCGCCCGCAGCCACGGCTGCGTGCGGGTGTCCAACAAGGTGATCGATCGTCTCGTGCGCCGAGTCGGCGCTGACGAACTGCTGGGCGTTCGGGTGAGGATCCGCTGAGGCAGTCATGCCCCCGCACGGGCCGCCGCGATCTCCTTGCCGGTCAGCCGGTGACCGGCGATGCCGTCCGCCGGGAGAAGAAGCTGTCACGGAATCTGACGGTGACACCTCCGCTTGCGGGGATGAGCACGGTCCGGCGCGTGCGGGTCGTGACCGCGCGGACCGACTTGGTGCCGCCGGTCTGGGTCTCGGTGACGATGCAGCGGTCGCCGGGCGACAGCTCCGGGAACGCGCGCGACACCGTGCGAGCGCGCGTGCGCGCCGGGATGCGGAACACGTAGGCGTGCAACGGTCCGCCGCAGGAGACCTTGATGATGGCCGTGCCTTGCCGTCCGGCCGCGGGCCCGGCGATCGTCTTGGTCACCCGCAGGAAGCCGGCGGCCGCCGACACGGCCGACAGGTAGCCGGCCGCGGACACCTCGCCGGGCGCTCCAAACAGGTTCGTCACGCTCACCGGGATAACGCTCGCGTCCGGAACCACCACCGTCTGCCCGCCTCCGCTGACCGCCGTCGTGATCGACTCGCCGCTTCCATCCGCGATCTCGGCCACGGTGCACACCGAGCCGGCCGGCACGTCGAAGCGACGTGAGTAGCTCCCGGCGGAGGTCCGGGCGGCGAGCACGAAGTCCGGCGCCAGGACGGTCTGACCGCAGGTGACGCGGATGGTGGTCGCCCCCTGGCTGCCGGCCTGCGGCCCGGTCACGGTCTTGGTGACCAGCAAGGCCCCGGTACCCGGGCCGGGCTGCGGGTTCTCGACGAAGGTGTAGGTGTTGGTCAGGTCAACCGTCTCGGTCCTGCCGGCGTCGATCCTCACGTCGCGCTCATCGCCTTCGACCACGACGTCGACGCCGACGACGTGCCCGTTGACGGTCTCCGCAACGGTGCACCGGGTGCCCGCGACGATGTCCTCATAGGTGCGCGTCTGCTCGCCGGTGGCTCCCGCCGGAATCACGAAGTCCGGCCGGTCGACAGCGTCGTCGCAGGCGACATTGATCACGACCGGGCCCTGCGAGCCGGCCGCCGGGCCCGCGATCTCCTTCCTCACCCTCAGCGCCCCGGTCTCGCGGAACTCGGCGGTCGCGCGGACCGTCGTGAACAGCACGCCCGTCTCGGCGAGGATCAGCTTCTGGGCGTCCTCGACCCCTCGGATGTTGCCGTCATAAAGGAAGACGTTGCCTCTGGGCACCGTGGCGGTCGCGGAGGCCTCCAGCACCGCTGTTCCGATCGAGCTGGAGCGCAGCCAGATGCGCTGACCGGACGGCACGGCGTCCCCGTTGGAGATCTCGTCGGTGGCCGCCGCGTTGGCAAACATGTTGGCCCCGGTCGCCGAGACCGCCGCAGACGACCGATCGGTGGTGACCGTGAACGGCCCGAGGACCCCGGCACCGGAGCGTGATGTCGGGTCGATCGACACGCTCGGCGGATCGGGCTCGATCACCGGGCCTGCCGCGAGGATGTCGTTGACGATCGCCACCACGGCGTCGTGCAGCGGGTCGCTGGTGCTGAGAACGTACCGATCCGTGAAGAACCAGATGGCCGCCTGAACGGCAGCGGCCCGCTGGTTGAGGTTGGTCAGCGAGGCCGGCTCGTCGGTATGCGGGTAGTACTGGTTCAACAGCCTGGCCACGTAGCCGACGTTCGGCACGTTGGCCGCATCCCACGTGCCCAGCGCGTAGCCGTACCCGATGTTGGTGCCCGTGGCGATGTCGATGCAGTAGAGGCTCAGCTCCTCCCCGCCAGGGGGAGGCTTGGCGTGGATGATGCCCGCGAAGCCCTCCCTGAGCGCCGACCACCCCGACCCCGCGGCCGTCGACGGATTGCTCGCCGGATAGCCGTCGGCTACCGGGTCGAACGGATTGGCGGCGTTGGGGTAGAACCCGCTGACGCCCTGCCCCGACCCAAGGCGGTTGATCACCAGATCGGTGTTCGAGCGATTGGACTCCTGCCCCGGAGGCACGGTCCCGAACGATGCGAGCGCTTGACCGGCGTTCAGCAAGATCGACGCGCACACGACCAGGACGACAAGCGGTGCGCGATGGCCACAACGGCCACGCCACTGCACGACAACGCCCAATCCCATCACCTCCACTACGCACACATGCGTAAGTAGCTCTGCTGCGCGAACAACGTACTCCGTTCTGCGCGCGGCGCAGGAAAAGCGGGGTCAGCCGGGCACGACGGCGCTCGCTGTGACACCTTCCGGCAGTTTTGACGCGAGTTGAGCGGCCCGGATCTTCCGCCGCAAGCTCCGTCGGCACGCATCGCCCGCAGCGGCCTGAGCTCGCCGGTCCTGCCAGCTGGCAATGGCTAAGTCGTCCACTTCAATGAGAAACATGGACTTGTCCTCCGGTGGCAGTTAGGTTACCCTAACACCGACCACTTAGGGTCGCCTAATACGGCAGCCCGCCGGTCACAATACACAGGAGCATCTGCAATGTCTCACTCGATCCGACGGTTCATCCCGGTCTCCGCCCTCGCCGTCGCCTTCCTGGCGCTCGGCTCGGCGACCGCCAACGCGGGCGTGATCGTCAACGACAACACGCCGAACCCTCACCAGACGCTGACCGCGCTGGTCTCGGCGCCCCCGGCCGGCGCCACGCAGTACACGCTGGCCCAGTGCAACGTCACTTCTGCGAACCCGAACGACTGGGGGCGCGACTGCAACCAACTCTCGGGCACGGCCCCCTCGCCACTGACGAGCACTAACAAGCCGGTCACTGTGCAGAACACTTTCACTAACCACTCATTCGTCCCGGGCGCGTCGCCGCTGCAGGGCATGTTCACGCACTGCCGGGACACTGTGGGCACCTCGCCGTGCGCAGTGGTCGTCTCTTGGTACAACGCCACTTTCGACTCGCTCGGCTTCGCCACTGCTCCGCTGACTTTCCTCTAGTCCGCTGACCTGCGCGCCGAG
>JBEVLC010000390.1:0-6549 GCA_040509415.1 Baekduia sp.
CGCGGGGCTTTCGTCGTTTCAGCAGCCGATTACACACGTGGATTGGAACCCGTTCGGCGCTGCCACCCCACGGCCAACCACCCGCACCCCTCATCATGTGTGTGGGTGGTCGGAAGCGCTGAAGGCAGAACGCCTGCAAGGCGAGTGCAGCGGGGCGGATGCGAAGTCCGCGCCACAGTCCATATCCGAACCTCGCGATGTTCTACTTCAAGAACTCCTCGGACTTGGCGGGGCGCGTGACGCTCATGTCAACGAGAGGAGCTGTCGCTACCGCCTTCGCACCAGAGGACGGAGGGAAGGACACCGCGACCGGATAGTTGAGGTACTCCGGCCACGTTCCGCGCAGCGAGTTCTCGAAGCCCTCTGCGAGGTTCGCCGGATCCACGTTCTCCAAGAACGACCGAAGTGCGCGGCCAATTGCCCCCGCGATCCGATCAAACTGCCACTGGCGCTCTTCCGGATCCGCGGTGCGCTTGTAGGTCAAGTGCGCGATCTCTGTTCCCGCACGACGTTGGATGCCTTCAAGCGTTGCTTCCATGGGAACGACATCTCGGACCTTCTGCCACTCCCCCGGTGGCATGAAATCCTCGGCGAAGGCGTCGTCGGGATGCCGCTTTCGGCGGTTCTCGTTCGGATCGGTCCACAAGAACTCGATGAGGACTCTCGTGTGCATCGCGAAGGACTCGATCGTCGCCATGCGGAGCACCCATGGAAGCTCGGCGCCCTCCTGGCCGGCGCGCCGGAGCACATCTGCCGCCGCGTACAACATCTGCGCCTCGTACAGCAGATGTCCGCTCAGCGCCCTGAGTTCAGCTGAGGATCGGTTCGTCATGGTGCGCAATGGTCTCACGACACGGGATCTTTGACTGAGAAGTCGAACCGAAGCGGCAGTCGCCCGGCAGCGAGGTTGCTGCGAGGGTCGCGGCCGCTCCTGAGGGTCCTAGCTCGTCCGCAATACACGACAAAGTGTCTGGCCATGGGCAAGAGAGGCCGAGCACGGCAACGGCGCGGGGAACAGATGTACGAACCGCTGCCCGCGAACTTCATCGCGACGCTGGAGCGGGGCCAGGCGCTGTATCCGGAGTTGCAAGCAAGCAACGACCTTCGAGAAAACGTGCAGCGACGCCGGGACGAACTGCGAAAGTTCATCGCCCGCTTTGACGCCGGCCATCTTCTGGCACAGGTGTCCATGGCCGAGGCGGTCATGAATCCGGACAGTTACCGCGAGTCGGAACACGTCGGGCAGGCCTACGTAGTGGAACTCCTAGCAGCGGAGCTGCTTTGTCGCCCAGCACGAAACGGCACAGAGACGGTTACGCCCCCGATCGACGGACGAGTCCTGAACGAGGTTCGCCGCCTGATTCACGAGGCCGTGCTGCTTGAGACCTTCCGCCGGCACCGAGCAGCCGGTGCAAAGGAAGGCCCTGAAGGACAAGCGAGAGGCCGAGCCGCCACCCAGCGGAGCGCGATTAGCTCGGCGCGACGACCGCCAGACCACGCGACTCTGCCGCGTCGGCCATCCGGCGGTCGTATGTCAGCACGGCCGCGAGGTCATCGCCAAGCGATAGGGCCGAGGCCAGGTGAATGGCGTCGAGGGTGCGCAACTCGACGGGCTCGATCGAGGCCGCGGCTGCGCGAACCTCGTCGGTCATCGGGATGGCGTCCAACGCTGCGAGCACTTCGAGGATGGTTCGCCCATCCGCAACCGCTGTTCGACCATCGGCCCGCGCTCGTGTCGTTGCACGCTGGAGTTCGATCGGGGCGATATCGCTCGTGACGAGCCACTCCCAGTGCGAGACCTCGTGCGCGATCGCATCGCTCTCGACCTCGCGGACGACGAGCTTGACGAGCGCGGAGGTATCGACGTAGAGAGCGCCCGAGTACGGATCAGCCACGCTCGCCGCGCTGCTCTTGCAGCGCACGGGTGCCGGCGTCGGTGATTGGGCCGGTCAGCGGTCCGCGACGAGCAAGCACCTCGCGGATATCAGCCGTCGCCGGCATAAGTTTGCCCTCTCGCACGAGACGGTCGATAGCCGGGTTCTTCTTCGGATTCCGGCGCGGTGGCTTCACGTCAGACAGCCTAGCTTGGCGTAGGGCGGAAAACCACGTCACCACAAACCCCTCAAGGCACTCCCTACACCCGATGCGCCCCGTCGTCCGCGCGCTGCGCCGCCGCCCGCACGACCCGCTCGACCTTCGGACGCAGCACGTCCAGCGTCTCCTGCAACTGCGTGCGCGCCCGAGCATCGAGGACGATCGGCTTGGGATAGCCGCCGTCGGCGAGGTTCGGAAGGGTCAAGAGGCCGCAGAGCTTCTGCAGCCCGACCAGCGGATCGTTCAGGTCGGCCTCGTTGTCGGGCACGAGCGCGTAGAAGTGCTCCACGGCGCCGCGGGACCGTCCCTCGTCGGCCAGCGTGACGACCCCGGCTTCCATCAGCGTGCGCACGTGATAGGCGGTCGATCCGAGTGATTTGCCGGTGATCTCGGCTAGGCGTGTCGGGCTGATCGGCCGGCCGTAGCTGTGCATCGTGTCCACGATCGCGTCGCGTGTGGGATGCGGACGCAGGGTCTTGCGGCGCCTGGCCTGTTCACGCGTGGTCGTCCGCTTCAACGTTGGTCTCCTGGTGTCGGTCGATTGTCGCCGCCCAGAGCCTCCATCAGCGCCGAATGCCGAGCCTCGGCCTGCGCGTCTCCGGTCTCGGCGGCCTGCGCGAGATCCTCGATGAGATCGGCGAGCGACAGCCCGAGGCTGATCTCGCGAAAGAGCGGCTCGGACGCGGCACGTACCGTCTCGATCGCGAGATGTCGTCGTTGCGCATCGGTCAACGGCTTGGCGTCGTCGAGGCTGATGAACTGAGCCTCCACCGGAACGCTGCGACCAGTGTCGGTCCGGTCCTCGGTCCCCCCATAGGGGTCGCCGTACATCGCGATGATCGCAACGCGGACATCTTGGCGTGGCCGGGTCCACTCGTAGATCGCGTCGGTGGCGGCAACGAGCCCCCGCTGCAGATCCTCGCGCTCCCGTCGCTCGCGCTCTGCCTTGATGTCGGCGAACCGAGTGACCTCGGCGGTTCGCTCATGCGCCGCGGAGGTAGTGTCTCTGCGGAATCCCATCAGACACCGACAGTACGTGCCGCCGACGCCATCAACTAGTGCCAGCGGCAGTAGTGCTGATGGCACTAGGTCAGACCGGTGACAGATTGGAAGCGATCAGTCGAGTGTGCGACGATACGCCATGCGCCAGCCCCGGAGGACCGGGATCAACAACCTGGTCGTGCCGCCGCCGCTGCGCGCCATAGTGGCCGTGGCCGCGCGCATGTCGGTGCGGCGGGCGGTGTCGCTGGAGAGCGCGAGCGCGGCCATCGACGCGACGATCACGACATGGCGCTCGGCGTTGCGCAACGCGGAGATCTGGCTCATCGCTCCCTGCAAGAGCTCGGCTGCGCGCCGGGCCGCAAGCCCATCGGTCGGGTAGTAGTCGAACCAGTTGTGCGAACCGCTGGACGCATCGACGGGTCGATCGACGTAGCTGTCAAGGAGGGCTGCCGCACTGGCGACCCAGACGTAGGCGTCAGCAGCTCGCAGGAAGTCGTCCGGTGTCGTCGCCTCGTCGGCGGCGAGGGCCAGAACGACCATCGCGGTCAGGAGCGCGCTGGCACCGCCGACGAGCTCCCACCACGTCATGCCCGTCACACCACGGAAGTGCTGTGCCACATGTGCCTGCATCGTCGCGCTGCGCCGTAGTGCATCGCGGTCGTGCTCGATCTCGAAGGCGCGGGAGCGAGTGGCCTCCCGAATCAGCAATCCGCGGGCATGCTGATAATTGGGAAGGGTCGCGCAACCACCACGACACGCCATGACCAAGGCGCTCAGATACGCGCCGTCGTCCCCGAGCCGGGCCTTGATCTCACGATGTGGCGGTGGCCGAGAGAGGTCCAGTGCCTCACAGGCCAGCCACATCCAGCTCCCGGGGCGCCGGCCAGGTCCACGAGCCTCGCGTTCAAGCGCGAGATCGAAGAAATTCAACAGCGTCTGAAATGCGACAAGCAATCGCAACAGCTCACGATGACGGCGCGGCGGCAAGATCCAGAACAGCGCAGCGCCGTCCACTAGGACACGGCCTTCGTCCATCGCTGCAAGAGCATGGTCGCGGGTGCAGGGATCAACGATCGCGCCGGCGCGAGTGCGCCACTGCAACAGCTCGGCCTTGACCTCACACAGACCCCATATGAGCTCGCGTCCCGCACTCAGGGTGAGCGCGCGCAGCTGGTGCGTCGTGACGGGTGCCAGATCTCCAGCGATCATCGACGTAGCGCACACAAGGACAATGAGGAACTAGTCGCGCCAAGCGGGGCGAACACGGCTCACAAGATAACCGGGTACTGCAACTGCAAGCAGTGAGACGCCCGCAACCAGTCCCATAGCCGAGATGGCCGTCCCGACCTGCAGACCTTCGACGACGGGGAAACCGGTGACGACCTGGATTCCGCGGCTGACAAGAACCTGGCCGAAAAGACCGAACACTCCGCCAGCCAGCGTTCCGATCGCAAACAGGATCCCGGTCTCGACCAGCAGCGAGCGCCACATCAGCCCTGTGCCAGGTCCGTGAACCTTGAGACCCGCGATCACGGCCCGGTGCTGCCAGATCAGGCCCGTCATCGCCGCGCTCATCGCGAGGACCGCAGCCAACAGGGTGAGCTGCGCGATCTGCTCCAGCCGCCTGAGCCCGCTCAGACCTGCGGTGAGCTGACGGCTTGCGCGCTGGCTTGCCGTTTCGACACGCAACGCCGATCGCGGACCGAGCGCGCCGGCGACCTGGCGGGCGGCCTGTTCCGGGGTCGCGCCGGGCGCTGATCGCACCTGATAAGCCGCAATGGCAGGGCTGCTCCACGCACGGCCGAAATCCTTGGCGTTCATGACCACCGCGCCTGAAGACCAACCCAAGTTGGTCGTGATCCCCGCCACACGGAGGCTCGTCGGGACCGGGCTTGGAAGGGTGAAGCGCTGCCCCGTGTGCAGACCCAGGCCATCGGCGAGTGCACGGGAGATCGTGACCCACCCGCCCGCGCGAATGCGTGCCGTAGCTTCCTCTGTGTTTCCGTCGAGCAGTTGATGCGGTGCGACAGGGTCCGATGCGTCAGCGGGTACGCCGACGACCCACACGCGCCGATCGTCGATGTCGAGCAGGCCGGCGCGATAGAGCGCAACGCCGCCGACGGCGGGCAGTCCTGCAAGTCGGGCGGCCGCCTTGGGAGCGAACGAGGCGGTGCCGTACACGTCACCTGCTCCCTGCGGAGCGACCCACACGGCGGACACGTTGGCAAGGCCATGAACAACATCAGCCAAGCCATTGGCCAGGTTCGTCCGCCCGCCCTCCAATGCGGTGGCCCCAAAGACGGCGACCGCGCCGGTGGTGACAATCGCGAGCGTTCGCGCGCGCCAGCGACGCGCTCGGAGCTGCTGGAGCGCCAGCTCCACCGAGGCAACGGTGCCGCCACGACGGTTGCACCATTCGATGCCGGCGATCGTCGCGGTCAAGATGACGGGCAGCAGCAGGACGAGCGAGAGAACGAGGAGCGACATTCCGATGACCGCCGCGCCCGGGGCCGCCAGGGTGATGAGCGCGGTCACCGCCAGGCTCAGGCCACCCAGTATCGGGAGCGGCGCCTGCGTCGCCGCCCGCTTGCTCCTTTCCTCTGTGACCGGTTCGGACCGTACGTGGAAAGGCGTTCGGGTGAAGACGAACTCGCGGACGGGCACCAGCACACCAATGGTGGCCGCGAGCAGTCCACCGGCACCGGCAATAGCGATGCTCTGCCACGTCACGACCCGTTCGTTGCCGACCGGAAAGGCACCCGAGAGGTAGCTGACGTCTGACGAGAACCCGTGTCGCGACAGCACCTCCCCCACGATCAGTCCGAAGACGATGCCGGCGACCCCGATCACCGCAGCATCGACCATCAGCGACGCGAGCGTCGTGGCCGGCGGAAAGCCCTGGTTGCGCTGCTGGATCGCGAGCTTGCGTCGATCGGCGGCGGTCACGAGGAGCGCGCAGATGGCAAACAGGAACCCGACCAGGGCACTCAGCGCGCTGAAGATCGTCGACGCCATGGTCGTCGGCCTTGCCGCCTCGTTGAACAGCGTCGTCTCGTAGTCGGACGCCCGCACGTCCGCCCGCCCCGGCGCTAGGCCCGTGAGACGCCGACGCACCACCCCGACCTGGCCGGGCTCAGCTTCGACGAGGATCCGCGTGACGCGGTGACCGACCTGCGCCAACCGCTGCAGGTACACCAGCGGCACCAGTGCGACTGATGTGTGGATCAATGATCCGATCTGATCACTGCCAGCGACGACGGCCGGCTGGGTGATCGTTCGTCCGGCCACCTGGACGCTGAGATCGTCACCGGTGCTGACCCCGATCGCCTTGGCCACCGGCGCCGGCACCGCGATCGTGTCCTGCTGGGCAGCATGCTTGCTGGAGAAGCCCTTCAGCAGGTTCCCGCGCAGCTGCACGAACCGCGGATCGGCACCTAAGAGCGTGACGCCTCG
>JBEVLC010000391.1:0-12805 GCA_040509415.1 Baekduia sp.
GTTACTGCTGTCGGCGTTCGATGGCGTTGCTGTAGGTGTCGAAGACCTTGTTGAGGGCTTCGACGCTGTGGCGGTTGGCGTAGATGTCGGACATCACCGCGGCGTTGGCGTCGTTGTCGGCGTCGATGTCGCCGAGGAGGTCGAGGTTGGTGGCCAGGAGGTCGCAGCGGCGTTCGTGCAGCTGTTGGACGTGGCCGGGGGTCAGCGGCACCTCGACGTCGTCGGTGTGTGGGGCCATCTCGGGGTCCCAGCCGAGTGCGTCGATGACGGCGGTCGCGTCGCGGTAGACGTCGGCCAGCTTGAGCTGGCGGCGTGGGGTGTAGTCGAGGAAGTCCTCGAACGGGTCGTGGTTGAACATCAAGACCTTCTTGGCCTCGATGCGCAGCACGTCGGCGGTCGACGGGTCGACGCTGATACGGCAGCCTGAATTACCCTGGTGGGCACTCATGGAGGTGATAACTCCTTGGGTCATGCCCCCGGGCCGTTTGCGCGGTCGCGGGGGTTTGTCTTTGGATGAGCGACGGAGCCTACATGGCGGGGCCGACGGAATTGGTGGATTTCGCAGAGTCGTTGCAATGTTGTAGTTCCGTTGCAGGCCGACCACACCAACAACTCCCGGGCATCTGTCATGCCGTCTGCCTTGGGACGGGTAGCGGACCGCCCAAGACTGACGTCGTGGAGCGCTGGCCGCGGGGCGGGCCTGGTCTATTGCGAGTGCTTGGGTGGCGCGTCTGCGTGGGTGTTCAGTGCAAACGTTGGCCGGTGTGCGGGCGTGGTCTGTTTCGCACCGAGGGGAGTGCGCAGTGGTTGGTTGCTCGTCGCGTTGGCTCGTCGTCCGCCTTGGGTCTGGGTTGGCGATTCGCGTTGTCCCATGTCGACGCTGGCGGGATCCCGGTCGGCTGGTGTCCCTATGGGGGATACCAGCCGACCTCGACCCTCGGCGTGAGGTCCGGGTCGTTCTGGGCTTCACTATGGAGCCGCAAACGCCCCGGACCCGACGCACGAGATCCGGGGCGTTTAGTAGTGAACTATTGACCACGAAACGACCCGGACCCGCCCGCGCGGTCGCGCAGAGTCGTGACGGGGTCAGACCCCGGAACGAAGTGGCGAAGCCGTAGCAGCTCGCGAGCGCCTCGTCGTAACTGCGTGACGGTCGCGCGCGACGCGCGTTGGCGGCGCGAGCGCGTGGGGAGGGCGGTGATCCGTGATGTCGCCATCCGCGCGGACCCCGTTCGATGCCCACACAACGGAACGCCGAATCACAGCTCGGCTACGTCCCCAACGCCCCAGGCGACAGAAGCGTGGTGGCGATCGTCACGGAGCGCCGACCATCCAGCCACACCCCGCACCACGACCCTAGGCCGGCGCCGGCGCCGTCCCAACCTCCTCGGTGCAGAACGCACACCGCCGCGCCGCATACGGAATCTGGCTCAGACACGCCGGGCACTCTCGCGTCTCCTCATCCACCGGCTCCGACGTCTGCATCCGCTCCAGCAGCGCGTTGACCGGCTTGACGACGAAGAAGAACACGACCGCCGCGATGATCACGAACGTCAACACCGCGTTGAGGAAGTGGCCGTAGGCGAAGCGGCTCTTGTTGATGGTGAAGTCGAGCCCGCTGAAGTCGGGCTGTCCGCCGATCGCGGCGATGAGCGGCGTGATGATGTCGGCGACAAGCGCAGCGACGACCGCGCCGAATGCCGCGCCGATGACCACCGCGATCGCCAGGTCGACGAGGTTTCCGCGTAGCAGGAACTGCCGAAAGTCCTTGAGCATGGGGCGACCCTACCCCCGGCGGTAGCCTCCACACGCGTCTGATGGACCTCTCGATCTTCTTCGCCGGCACCGCCGGCTCCGTGCCCACCGCCCGCCGCGGCCTGCCCGCGACGTTGATTCGTCGCGGCGCCGACAAGGTGCTGATCGACTGCGGCGAGGGGACGCAGCGGCAATTGATCCGCAGCGTCGGGCTTCCCGACCTGACCGAGGTCTTCCTCACGCACCTGCACACCGACCACTGGCTCGGCCTGCCCGGCATGTTGAAGTCCTTCGACTTGCGCGACCGCACGGCGCCGCTGACGATCTTCGGTCCGCCCGGCACCAAGGCGCTGCTCGACACGATGCAGCGGACGGTCTTCGGCCGGCTGAAGTACCGCTTCCGCGTGGTCGACCTGGAGCCCGACGCGATCGTCGAGTTCGACGGCTACGAGATCCACGCGCTGCGCGTCCGCCACCGCGGCGAGGCCTACGGGTACGCGCTGATCGAAGAGGACCGGCCCGGTCGCTTCGACGCGGAGCTGGCGGCCAAGCTCGGTGTCGCGCCAGGGCCGGACTTCGGGCGGCTGCAACGCGGGGAGACCGTGAACGGCGTCGCGCCCGAGCAGGTCGTCGGGGAGACGCGGCGCGGGCGCAAGTTGGTGTTCTCGGGTGACACGTCGCCGTGCGACATGGTGCGCGTGGCCGCCGACGGCGCCGACGTGCTCGTCCACGAGGCGACGTTCACCTCCGAGGAGCGTGATCGTGCGCTGGAGACCGGTCACTCGACCGCGCGCCAGGCTGCCGAACTGGCCGCCGAGGCAGGCGTCGGGCTGCTCGCGCTGACGCACGTCTCCACGCGCTACGCGGGAGGGGAGATCCGCGACGAGGCGCGCGCGATCTTCCCGCGCACAGAGGTCCCGCGCGACTTCGACCTCATCGACGTGCCGTTCCCCGAGAAGGCGGCGCCGGAGCTGCACCGCTGGGATCCCAACCGGCCCGCGCCCGTCGAGCCGGCGCCGGCCCAGGGTCCGATCGCTTGAGCCAGGATCGCGCGGCGCTCGTCGCGCGGTTGGAGGCTGGAGGCTTTGTCGCCGCCGACGAGGAGGCCGACGAGCTGCTGGCCTGCGCGGCCGGCGACGATGAGCGGCTCGAGGCGTTGCTCGAGCGGCGCTTCACCGGCGAGCCGCTCGCGTGGATCACCGACAGCGTCACGTTCTGCGGCGTCGAGGTCCGGGTCGAGCACGGCGTCTACGTCCCGCGCTGGCAGAGCGAGCAACTCGCGCTGCGTGCCGCCGAGCGCCTGCCCGAACACGGCGTCGCCGTCGACCTCTGCACCGGCAGCGGCGCGATTGCCGCCGTGCTGCGTGCGAGGCGCCCCGAAGCGCGCGTGATCGCAACGGAGATCGACGAGCGCGCGATCGCCTGCGCACGAGCCAACGGCATCGAGGTCTTCGAAGGCGATCTCCTCGACCCGCTCCCGCCAACACTCGAAGGACAGGTCGACGTCATCGTCGGCGTCGTGCCCTACGTTCCGACGCCCGAGCTCGGCCTGCTCCAGCGCGACACCTTCACCTTCGAGACCGCGCTCTCCTACGACGGTGGCGATGACGGCACGACCCACCTGCGCCGCGCCATCGCCGGCGCGCCACGCTTCCTGCGCCCCGGCGGCGCGCTGCTGCTCGAGCTCGGCGCCGGCCAGCCCGAGCGCCTCCACGACGATCTCACCCACCACGGCTTCACCGACGTCGGTGTCCTCCTCGACGAGGACGGCGACATCCGCGGTATCGAGGCGACGCGCGCCTAGTCCCGGTCGGGCGGCAGCTGCCCGCGCAGCTCGTCGGTCAGCGCCTCGGCGAGCTCCGGCCGGCCGTGAAACTGCGCCGGTGTGTTGTGGTACAAGATGATCTTCCAGTCGTCGCCATGGCGTTCGGCGACGAGCGATTGGATGGCGTTGAGCTCCGGCTTGAGGTCGGACTCGCCGGCGGGCACGACGCCGCTCACCGCGCGCAAGAGCGCTGCGTTGGGGCCGAGCGGGCGCACCGAGCGCACGATGCCGACGTAGCTGCCGGTCGCGTGGTCGGCGAAGATCGCGGCCATCTGCTCGGCGATGCTCGCGCGCCCGGTGATCTCGCTGCCGTCGAAGCCGACGACCTGGCCGTCGTCGGCGAACGGGGCCGCGAAGGCGTCGGCGTCGTCGGCGTTCCATCCGGCCAGCACCGCGCGGTAGAGCGCCTGAAGGGCGACCTCGTGGTCGTTGGTCATCCCGCGGAACCTAGGTCGCGCGCCGGGCGACGACCACCACGAACTCGAACTCGAACCGCGCCGGCTCGTCTGGCGCCGCGAGGTTCATGCGCGTGGCGAAGTCCAGCAGCGCCGCGTCCAGCTCGGCGGTCCGCTCGGGGTCGTCGGCCAGCGACGCGTAGGCCGTGATCGTCGGCCCGAAGTTCTCCTTGTAGTAGTCGATGAGCTCCGCCGGCGTGGAGAAGTGCTCGACCGGCTGGATGTGGCGCGTGAAGGTCAGCTCGCTCACTCCGTCGCCGAAGAGGGTGCGCACGTGGTCCTCGACACCCCAGGCCAGCGGCGGCGTCGCGCCGGGCGGCGGCGGGGGCATGAACGGCAGCATCGTCAGGAAGAACTGGCCGACCCAGCCGTCGGGCGGCCAGTTGGCCATCGCGATCGTGGCGCCCGGGCGTGCCACCCGCAGCAGCTCGTCGGCGACCACCTGATGGCGTGGTGCGAAGATCGCGCCGAACGACGACAGGACGACGTCGAACGACGCGTCCTCGAACGGCAGCGCCTCGGCGTCGGCCTCGACCCACGCCAGCTCGAGGCCTTGCTCGCGCGCCGCGGCCTCGCCGACAGCCAGGAGCTCCGGCGTCAGGTCCGAGGCGACGACGTCACCGCCCGCTAGCGCCGCCGGTATCGATGTCGCCCCCGAGCCGGCCGCCACGTCCAGCACGCGCTGGCCGGGCCGCACGCCCGCGGCCTTCACCAGCGTCGGGCCGACGTCCTTGATCGTCTCGCGCGCTACGCGCGGGAAGTCGCCGGTCGCCCACATCGCCCGCGTCCGGGCCTTGAAGGCGCGATCGTCTTCAACTGAGTCGCTCATGACAGAACCCTACGCCCGGACGGTCCGCTAGGTTTGAGTGCAGCACCCCAAGCTCCTTTAACCCGGTCCCGTGAGGCCAGGAAGGAACGGAACACCCGATGGACCATGAGAAGGTCGTCCTCGACGAGGACGACATGCGTCGCACCCTCGTCCGGATCGCCCACGAGATCGTGGAGCGCAACGACGATCCAGCGCAGCTGGCGATCGTCGGCATCCACCGCCGCGGCGCGATCCTCGCCCGCCGCATCCACGCCCTGCTCGTCGACCTGCTGGAGCGTGAGGTCCCGATCGGCGACCTCGACATCGCCTTCTACAGAGACGACGTCGGCCGCCGCGCCGAGCAGCCCACCGTGCACGCCAGCCACATCGACTTCGAGCTCGACGGCCGCACAATCGTCCTGGTCGACGACGTCCTCTTCACCGGTCGCACCGTGCGCAGCGCCATCGAGGCGCTGTTCAGCTACGGACGGCCCGCCAAGGTCCAGCTCGCCGTGCTCGCCGATCGCGGCCACCGCGAGCTGCCGATTCGCCCCGACTACGTTGGCAAGAACCTGCCGACCTCACGCAACGAGCGCGTCAACGTGCACGTCGAGGAGCTCGACGACGTCGACGAGGTCCGCATCACCGAGCTCTCCGAGGTGGCCGCATGAGACACCTGCTCTCCATCGAGCATCTCGACCGTGCCGACATCGAGCGCATCTGCGACCGCGCCGCCTCGTTCGCCGAGGTCGCCGATCGCGAGATCAAGAAGGTCCCGGCACTCCGCGGCCGCACGGTCCTGAACCTCTTCTACGAGGCCTCGACCCGCACGCGCAGCTCCTTCGAGCTCGCCGCCAAGCGCCTCAGCGCCGACGTCGTGAACTTCAGCGCCTCCGGCTCGTCCGTCGAGAAGGGCGAGTCGCTCAAGGACACCGTGTTGACCCTTGGCGCCCACAAGCCCGACGCGATCGTCATCCGCACGCCGTGGGCCGGCGCCGCCGAGCTGGTCTCGGGCTGGACGCCCGCCTCGATCATCAACGCGGGGGACGGCAAGCACGAGCATCCGACCCAGGCGCTGCTGGACGTCCACACGCTGCGCCAGCGGCTCGGCGGCCTCGACGGCCTCAACATCTGGATCGTCGGCGACGTCCTGCACAGCCGCGTCGCGCGCAGCGACATCATGGCCTTCCAGAAGATGGGGGCCAAGGTCACGCTCGCCGGCCCGCCGACGCTGATCCCGCGCGGGATCGAGGCGATGGGCTGCGAGGTCCGCTACACGCTCGACGACCTCGGGCAGGCCGACGTCGTCTACGCGCTGCGGATGCAGAACGAGCGCATGGACGAGAGCTGGATCCCGTCGATCCGCGAGTACGCCCACTGGTACCAGGTCAACGGCCGCCGCCTCGGGCCCAAGCAGGTGCTGATGCACCCTGGCCCCGTCAATCGCGGAGTGGAGCTGAGCGCCGAGGTCGTCGACTCGCCCCAGGCCGTCATCACCGCCCAGGTCGCGGCAGGCGTCGTCGTCCGGATGGCCGTCCTCTACGAAGTGCTCGCCCACGTGCCGAGCGCGACACGGACCCCGGAAGGAGTCCCCGCCTGATGGCCGCCCCGTTGTTGGTGCACAACTCCGCGCCGTCCGTCGACGTCCTGATCCGCGAGGCCCATGTGGTAGACCCGCGTGCCGGGATCGACGAGGCGCGCGACGTGCTCGTGCGCGGCGGCGAGATCGCGGAGATCGGGCCCGCGGGCAGCATCACCGCGCCCGACCAGGCAGAGACGGTGGAGGCGCAAGGACGCCACCTCTTCCCGGCGTTCGTCGACCCGCACGTCCACCTGCGCACGCCCGGCCAGGAGCACAAGGAGGACCTCGAGACCGGCACCCGCTCCGGCGCTGCCGGCGGCTTCTGTGCACTGTTGGCGATGCCCAACACCGACCCGGTGCTCGACTCCGGCCCGCTGCTGCGCTCGGTCCGCGATGCCGCCGCCCGCGACGCGCGCATCCCCGTCGGCTTCCTGCCCGCCGTCACCCGCGGCATGAACGGCACCGAGCTGACCGAGATGGCTGAGCTGCGCGAGGAGGGCGCCGCGGGCTTCACCGACGACGGCCGCCCGGTCGTCAGCGCCGGCATGCTGCGCAAGGCGCTGCAGTACCAGCGGCTCTGCGGCGGCGTCATCGCGCTGCACGAGGAGGACCCGACGCTGAGCGGCAAGGGCGCGATGCACGAGGGCGACGTCAGTGCGCAGCTCGGCGTCACCGGCATCCCGTCGATCAGCGAGTCCACGATGGTCGCGCGCGACGCGCTGATCGCCGAATACGAGGGCGGCCGGATCCACATCCAGCACCTGAGCGCGCGCGAGTCCGTCCAGGCGCTGGCCGACGCCAAGGAGCGCGGGGTGCAGATCACCGGCGAGGCCTCGCCACACCACCTCTGCCTCACCCACGACGCGGTGCGCACGCTCGACACGCGGATGAAGATGAACCCGCCGCTGCGCACCGAGGACGATCGCCAGGCGCTGATCGCGGGGCTGAAGTCCGGCGTAATCGACTGCATCGCGACCGACCACGCGCCCCACGCGCGCGACGAGAAGGAGGTCCCGTTCGAGCAGGCGCCGATGGGGACCACCGGGCTGGAGACGTCGTTCGCGGCGATCTACACCACCTTGGTCTTGCCCGGGGTGCTGACGCTGGAACTGCTCCTGCGTCGCCTCACCGACGGCGCGGCGCTGTTCGACCTGCCGACGCCCGGCATCACGCCCGGCGCGCCGGCCAACCTCACGCTGGTCGACCTCGACCGCGAGTGGGTGGTGGGCGACGGCGGCTACGAGTCGCGCTCGGCCAACTGCTGCTTCGACGGCCAGACCCTGCGCGGCAAGGTGCTGTTGACCATCGCGGCCGGGACGCTCGCGTTCCGCGCCCGCCAACTGGAAGTGGTCCGATGATGACCCAGTACCGGACAACGAACGGATCCACCATCATCGGATCGGTCCGCTAGAGATGAGCGCGCAGAGCAACTCCACCCGCCTCTATGACCGCCGCCGTGCGGCGCTGGTCGTCATCGACGTCCAGGACGGCTTTCGCTCCTACGACACGTTCGCCGACGTCGCCGCCGCGTGCGGGCGCCTGGTCGAGGGCGCGAAGATCCTCGACGTCCCGATCATCGCGACCGAGCAGTACCCCAAGGGGTTGCAGCACACCGCGCCCGAGGTCGGGCTGGGCGAGGGCGACGCGACGCTCGTCGAGAAGTCCGTCTTCAGCGCCGTCCGCGCCGACGGCTTCAACCTCGCCGGGCGCAACCAGGTGCTGCTCTGCGGCATCGAGGCCCACGTCTGCGTCATGCAGACCGCGCTCGATCTCCTCGACCGCGGCGTCACCGTGCAGGTCGTCACCGACGCCGTCGGCTCGCGCCACGCGCACGATCGCGAGGTGGGGCTGACGCGCCTCGACCGTGCCGGCGCGACCCTGACCACCGTCGAAGCCGCGCTGCTCGAGCTCTGCGAGCGCGCCGGCACCCCTGAGTTCAAGGCCGTCCAGAAGGTGATCATCTAGATGCAGCAGTCCAATGCCTACGTGTTGCTCGAGGACGGCACGCGCTTCGACGGCATCTCCGTCGGCGCGGATGGCCACGCCACCGGCGAGGTCGTCTTCACCACCGGCATGTCCGGCTACCAGGAGTCGATGACCGACCCGTCCTTCGCCGGCCAGCTCATCACCTTCACCTATCCGCACATCGGCAACTACGGTGTCTCGCAGACCGCCATGGAGTCCGAGGCCGTCTGGGCGCGCGCGGCGATCATGCGCGAGGCGGTCAACCGCGAGGACGCGCCGGAGGCCGAGCGCGGTTGGCTGGACTGGCTGATCGACTGCGGCATCCCGGCGATCACCGGCGTCGACACGCGCGCGTTGGTCCGCCACATCCGCGACGCGGGCGCGATGCGCGGCGGCGTCTTCACGGGGGAGATCTCCGAGCGCGAGGCGCGCGAGCTGATCGCCGCCGAGCCGTCGATGGTCGGCGCTGACTTCGCCCGCGTCGTCACGCCCAAGCAGGCCCACACCGTCGGCTTCGGTGGCGCGACCAAGATCCACGCGATCGACACGGGGATCAAGTCCTCGATCGTGCGCAATCTGGTCGAGCGCGGGGCGGAGGTCACGCTGCACCCCTGCACGGTCACCGCCGAGGAGCTCCTAGCTACCGACGCCGACGCGTTCTTCCTCGCCAACGGCCCCGGCGACCCCGCGGCGCTGAGCTACGTCGTGGACACCGTCCGCAGCCTCGTCGGCAAGCGCCCGGTCTGGGGCATCTGCCTCGGCCACCAGCTGCTCTGCCAGGCCGTCGGGCTGGAGACCTACAAGCTGCCCTTCGGCCACCGCGGCGGCAACCACCCGGTCAAGGACCTGCGGACGGGCAAGATCGAGATCACGGCCCAGAACCACGGCTTCGCGGTCAAGGCGCCGGACGGCACCGGCCGCGTCGAGGCCGACGAGCCAGTGCGCTGGCAGACCGACTTCGGCGAGGCCGCGCTGACCCACGTCAACCTCTATGACCGCACGGTGGAGGGCTTGGAGTTGTTGGAGGTCAACGGCGCGACGGTCCAGTACCACCCTGAGGCCGGCCCCGGCCCCAACGATGCGCTCTACCAGTTCGACCGCTTCCTGAACGCCGTCCGGAGCGCTGCCTAGATGCCCCGCCGTAACGACATCCACAAGATCCTGATCCTCGGCTCGGGCCCGATCGTCATCGGCCAGGCCGCCGAGTTCGACTACTCCGGCGTGCAGGCCTGCAAGGTCCTGCGCGAGGAGGGCTACGAGATCGTCCTGGTCAACTCCAACCCGGCGACGATCATGACCGACCCGGAGTTCGCCGACGCGACCTACGTCGAGCCGTTGCTGCCCGGCCCGGTCGCCCAGGTCATCGAGAAGGAGCGCCCCGACGCGCTGCTGCCGACGCTCGGCGGCCAGACCGCGCTCAACCTCGCCAAGGCGCTGCACGAGGATGGCACGCTGGCGAAGTTCGGCGTCGAGCTGATCGGGGCCAACTACGACGCGATCAACACGGCCGAGGATCGCGAGCTCTTCCAGCAGGCGATGGCCAAGGCGGGGCTGAAGATGCCGGCCAACGCGATCGCGACGACGATCGAGGAGGCCGAGGAGGCGCGCGAGCGCATCGGCCTGCCCGCGATCGTGCGCCCGGCGTTCACGCTCGGCGGCCGCGGCGGTGGCATCGCCCGCACCGAGGAGGAGTACCGCACGATCGTCTCGCGCGGCCTGGCCGCCTCGCCGATCACCCAGGTGCTGATCGACCAGTCGGTGATCGGCTGGGGCGAGTTCGAGTTGGAGGTCATGCGCGACCACAACGACAACGTCGTGATCGTGTGCTCGATCGAGAACCTCGACCCGATGGGCGTGCACACCGGCGACAGCGTCACCGTTGCCCCGCAGCAGACGCTGACCGACCGCCTCTACAACAAGCTGCGCGACCAGGCGATGGCCTGCATCCGCGCGGTCGGCGTCGAGACCGGCGGCTCCAACGTCCAGTTCGCGGTCAACCCGAGCACCGAGGAGATCCTCGTCATCGAGATGAACCCGCGCGTGTCGCGGTCCTCGGCGCTGGCCTCCAAGGCCACCGGCTTCCCGATCGCCAAGATCGCCGCGCGGCTGGCGGTCGGGTACTCGCTGGAGGAGATCCCCAACGACATCACGCGGGTGACGCCGGCGAGCTTCGAGCCGACGATCGACTACGTGGTCGTCAAGTGGCCGCGCTTCGCCTTCGAGAAGTTCAGCGGCGCCAACGCCGAGCTGTCGACGCACATGAAGTCCGTCGGCGAGGCGATGGCGATCGGCCGCACCTTCTCCCAGGCCTTCCTGAAGGCCATGCGCTCGCGCGAGCTCGACGCGCCGCCGCGGCTGGACGCGCTGGAGCGCGGCGACCTGCTGACGATGCTCGACCGCCCGGCCTCGGATCGCTTCGACGTCATCCTGGCGGCCTTCCGCAAGGAGGCCACGATCGAGGAGATCGGCGCCAAGACGTTCATCGACCCGTGGTTCCTGCGCGAGCTCCAAGCGGTCGCGCTCGATCCCGACGCGCCGTTCGCCGGCGTCCGGACCTACAAGGCCGTCGACACCTGCGCGGCGGAGTTCGCCGCCGAGACGCCGTACTTCTACTCGGGCTGGGAGCGCCAGGCCGCCGACGAGGTCCGCCGCGGCGACAACGACTCGGTGGTCATCCTCGGTGCCGGGCCCAACCGCATCGGCCAGGGCATCGAGTTCGACTACTGCTGCGTGCACGCCGCGATGACCGTCCGCGAGAGCGGCCGCGATGCGGTGATGATCAACTGCAACCCCGAGACGGTCTCCACCGACTACGACACGTCAGACCGTCTGTACTTCGAGCCGCTGACGCTGGAGGACGTGCTCGGCGTCATCGCGATCGAAAAGCCGATCGGGGTGATCGTCCAGTTCGGGGGCCAGACCCCGTTGAAGCTCGCGCACGGCCTGCAACAGGCTGGCGTCAACATCCTCGGGACGAGCGTGGATTCGATCGATCTCGCGGAGGAGCGCGGCCGCTTCGGTGACCTGCTGGAGCGCCTCGGCTACAAGGCGCCGCCGTGGGCGTCGGCCGGATCGATCGACGGCGCGCTGGACGCGGGGGAGACCGTCGGCTATCCGCTGCTCGTGCGCCCGTCGTATGTCCTCGGCGGCCGCGCGATGGAGATCGTCTACTCGCGCGACGGTCTCGCCGACTACCTCACGCGCCACGCTCGCGACGGGCGCGACATCTTCCTGGACCGCTTCTTGGAGAACGCGATCGAGGTCGACGTCGACGCGCTGTGTGACGGGGAATCCGTCTGGGTCGGCGGGATCATGCAGCACGTCGAGGAGGCAGGGATCCATTCCGGTGACAGCGCCTGCGTGCTGCCGCCGCACTCGCTCGGGCCCGACATGCTCGACCAGATCCGCGCGGCCACGCGCGGCATCGCGCTCGGGCTCGGCGTCGTCGGCCTCTGCAACGTGCAGTACGCCGTCCACGCCGGCGAGCTCTACGTGATCGAGGCCAACCCGCGCGCGTCGCGGACGGTGCCGTTCGTCTCCAAGGCGATCGGCGTGCCGCTGGCCAAGATGGCCTGCCGGCTGATGCTCGGCGAGAAGCTCGCCGACCTCGACCTGCCCGCCGAGGACGCGCCGCTGGAGCACGTCAGCGTCAAGGAGGCGGTCCTGCCGTTCGACCGCTTCGAGGGCTCCGACGCCGTCCTGGGCCCGGAGATGCGCTCGACCGGCGAGGTCATGGGCGTCGCGCGCGACTTCCCCAGCGCGTTCGCCAAGGCCCAGGCCGCGGCCGGCTCCGCGCTGCCGACGGAGGGCACGGCCTTCATCACGGTGACCGACACCGACAAGCCGTCGGCCGGCGCGGTCGCCCAGATCCTCCACGACCTCGGCTTCCGGATCGTCGCCACACGCGGGACCGCGGAGGCGATCCAGCGCTGGGGCGTGCCGGCCACGGTCATCGACAAGATCAACGAGGGGCCCGCGGGCAACAACGTCGTCGACTGGATCGAGCGCGGCGACGTCGACATGGTGGTCAACACCCCAACGGGCTCGGGCGCGCGCACCGACGGCTGGGAGATCCGCCGCGCCGCGGTCGCCGCGGGCATCCCGTGCCTGACGACGCTGAGCGCCGGGCTGAGCGCCGCGCGCGCGATCTCCTCCGAGCGCCAGGGCGTGGCCGAGGTGATCTCGCTGCAGGAGCTGCATGCGGCCCGCTTGGAGACGCTGTCCATGCCCACCCACCCGAACGCCTCCTGATCTGGCGGCTGCTCTTTGGGCTGGTCCTGCGGCGCGTGGACGCCGAGACGGCCCATTGGCTCGGGACCCGGACGCTGGATGTCGTGCTCGGCCCGCGCTGGGCGCGGCGGCTGGCGCGCCGCGCGCTGGCGCCGCGCGATCCGGCGCTGCGCGTGCGCGCCCTC
>JBEVLC010000392.1:0-21223 GCA_040509415.1 Baekduia sp.
GGGCCTCCGCCCCCCCGGGCGGGGGCCCCCCCCCCAGGGGGGTGGGGGGCGGGCGGGGGGGCCCGGGCGCGGGGGGCCCCACCGCCGCACCCGCCGCCCGCCAGGTGCTCCTGGCGGCGCTCAAGAACTAGACGTCGAGATCGACGGTCGCCTCGCCGTCACCGTCAGGCGAGGCGATGATGAGCTCGAGCGGGCGGTTGTCGTAGGCCGTGTTGGGGACCTTGAAGAGGATCAGGCCGCCCTGCGTGAGGTTCTCGCGAGCCAGCGAGCCCGGCACGGGGATCTGATCGCCGGCGCCGACCTCGGCCGGCCGGTAGGCCACGCGATTGACGTTGGTGTTGATCGCGATCGGCTTGAAGACCTCGCCCGTCGTGTCGCGGATCTCGAAGTCCGCCGCCGACGGATGCGCTTCGTCGGTCGTGTTGAAGACCCGGATGAAGACCGCGAACCACTCCTGGCCAGGCTTGAGCGTCCTGTCGGCCACGGGGATGCCCGTCAGGTAGTCGCGATCCTCGAAGTCGGCGGCGTTGAGCTGACGCGAGATCTGGACCTGGTACTTCAGGTCGCCCGTGTTGACGTAGATCCCCTCGGTCTCGCCGGCGGTGGGCTCCTTGCCGCCGGAACCACAGGCGGTAAGTGAGGTCGCGGCGGCGAGCGCGACGGCGGTGATGGCGGCGAGACGGCGGAGCTGCATGGCGGGCGCGGACTCTAGCGATTGACGCCGGATTGGAACCGGAAGGCCGACGCGGGCTTGCGCGCGCCGCCTGCCACGGAGGGGCGCACGCCCCGGTCCAGGTCCTCTTCGAGGATCGAGCGCAGGCGCCTCAGCGCCTTCTTGTTCTTGCGCTTCAGCCAGCCGCGTGAGCCGATCTCCTGGATGCGATCCGACAGCAGCTTCGGCTTGGTCTCCAGCGTGAACGTCACGCGCGTCGTTCCGCCGGAGCCCTCGTCGAGCTCGTAGACGCCACGGGTCAAGTTGCGGTTGAACTTGCCGGTGCGGCCGCGCTCGACGATGAGCCGCGGGGCGGCGAGCTCGGTGATCGTCGAATCGGCCCACGTGTAGCGCTTGCCGCGGGCCCGGACCTTGTAGCGGGCGCCGGCGCCGACGCCGTAGCTGTCCTCGCGGGTCAGGCGCCAGTCGACCAGGTAGTGATCGGTGAACTCGGCGTGGTTGGCGATGTCTGCGAGGTACTCGAAGACCGCTTCCCGAGGACGCGCGATGGTCACTTCGACGCTGATGGGATCCACGCGGTCGGAGTCTATCCGCGGGCCGCCGAGGCCGGCGGCTCAGGCCGCGTCGACGATGCGGCGCACCGTGTGGCCGCGCTCGAAGTGGCGCACCAGCTCGACGGCGTCGGGCTCGGAGCGGCGCAGCGGCGTGCACAGCGCGCAGACAGTCGACGCGCGGCCAAAGCGATACATGCGCTCGCCGACCAGCGGCGTGCGTCCGCAGTCGGCGCAGAGGTGACGGCCTGCGGTCAGCGACCCGACCGACTTGCGCAGCAGGGCTAGCTCCAGATCGGGCTCCGAAAGGGTCTTGAGGGTGCGGGCCATAGGCCTGGGTTCGTCACGTGCCGGGGCGCTCCTCCCACTGCAGCCGACCGTGCCGACCGGCACGCCCAGGCCGTTTGCAGGCCGTTGCGGGCGGGGATGGTGAGCGTTGGCCATGGTGGAGATGGTGGCGACCTGTCAAAGGATTGACGCCCGGGCTTTCTTGCTTGCCGCTCTGGCAGTACAGTCGGTCCTCGGGTCGCCAGCCGACGACGAGGGAGTTGGTCGATATGGAGTCCGTGACGACAGGAACCCTTGCGGGAACAGGGTCCTTTCGCTGTGAGCGGTGCGGGTACGTCGTGACGTTGGGCGCCGCCGATGAGCTGCCGGCCTGCCCGGGCTGCGGCGGCGCGAGCTTCGTCCGCGCCTCGCTGTTTGCCGGCGGCCGCTTCCACCGGCGGCCCGGCGAGGCGCCGAGCGCCGAGCAGCGCGCCGAGCTCGTCATCGCCGCGCGCGCGGTCATCGACACGCCGGGCGAGTACCTCGCCTATGAGGATCAAGGCCGCCTGCGGGTCGCGCCGCTGGAGAAGGAGTGGACTCGGATCGGGCGCAGCCTCGCCGCCGACATCCGCTTCGACGACCCGACGGTGTCGCGCCGCCACGCGCTGATCGTGCGCCAGCCCGACGGCGTGCGGGTGCTCGACGACCGGTCGCTCAACGGGGTCTTCGTCAACGGCGAGCGGGTCGAGTGGCGGGCGTTGACCGACGGCGACGAGATCGTCGTCGGGCGCTACCGCCTGCAGTTCCTTCACGTGGTCGCGGTCAAGGCAGCGACCGCCTCCTAGACTGCAGCGCCAATGGCGCTGAAAA
This sequence comes from Baekduia sp., assembly GCA_040509415.1. Classification (GTDB taxonomy): domain Bacteria; phylum Actinomycetota; class Thermoleophilia; order Solirubrobacterales; family Solirubrobacteraceae; genus Baekduia. The sequence goes on from JBEVLC010000392.1 coordinate 2,362, forward strand.
TTGCCGTACTGAGCCAGAAGGGCGGCACCGGCAAGACGACCGCCGTCCGGCATCTCGCCGACACGTTCCGGCGTGCCGGCCTGCGCGTCGCCGCGGTCGACCTCGATCCGCAGGGCAACCTGTCGGACTACTTCGACGTCGCCGCCGACGCCGAGCCGACGATCCGCGACGTGCTCGTCGGCGCCGTCAAGGCCAAGGCCGCCCTGCACGTCGCGCCCGACGGCGTCAGCGTCATCCCGTCCAACCTGCTGCTCGCCGAGGCCGAGGTCGCGCTGGCCGGCAAGATGGGCCGCGAACTGACGCTGCGCCGCGCGCTGAAGCCGATCGACGGCGACTTCGACGTCATCTTCCTGGACTGCCCGCCGAACCTCGGGCTGCTGACCGTCAACGCGCTGGTCGCCGCCGACCACGCGCTGCTCAGCGCCGAGGCGCAGTACTTCGCCCTACAGGGCGTCGAGCAGGCGCTGGAGGTCATCGAGCTCGCGCGCGACGGGCTCAACCCGGACCTGCACTGGCTCGGCGTCGTGCTCACCATCGCCGACCTGCGCACCGTGCACTCCCGTGAGGCCCAGGCGGGGCTCAAGGAGCACTACGGCGACAAGCTGCTCACCACCGCCGTGCGCCAGTCGATCGCCTACGCCGAGTCCGCCGAGCGCGCTGTCTCGATTCTCGACCACCGTCCCGATCTCGGCGCCGACTACCTCGCGCTGGCCGACGAGTTGCTTGGCCGCTTGGCGCTCGACGATGCTCGCAAGCAGCTCAAGCCGCTCGTGGACGCCTCCGGGAACGGCGCCACGCCTCGATGAGCCATCGCCGTGCCGTGCTGGGAGGCGCCGCGGCGGCGCTCCTGGCGCTCGCCATCGCGGGCTGCGGCGCTGACGTCGAGCCGTCCCAGGACGGCGCGACCACGACCGCGACGACCCCCACGCTCAGCACGACGCCGATGGCTCCCGCACCGCCGAAGCCATCGCAGTCCTCACGCGCGTCCAAGCTGCGCCCGCCGCTGGCCTTCCACGTGCGCCACCGCGCGATGCTGCGCACGCGACCCAACGGCCGCATGGTCGCGCGGATCCGGACCAAGACAGAGTTCAAGTCCCCGACGATCCTTGCGGTCGCCGGGCGCAAAACCGGCTGGGTCCGGGTCCGCACCTCGCTCAAGCGCCACCACGTGGGTTGGCTGCCGCTGAGCTCCGGCGCGCTCTTCAGCCAGCCGCGCTCGATCGTCATCGATCTCTCGCGCCGGACCCTGACGGTCTTTCACCGCGGCAAGCAGACCGACCGCTACAAGGTGGCGATCGGGACCGATGCGACCCCGACGCCGCGAGGGAAGTTCGCCGTGACCGACCGCCTGCGGACCGGTGACCCCAAGTCAGACTACGGCTGCTGCATCCTCGCGCTCAACGCCCACCAGCCCAAAATCGCCCAGGGCTGGGGCGGCGGCGACCGCGTCGCGATCCACGCGACGCCCCACACCTGGGCGCTCGGCCACAAGGTCAGCCACGGCTGCGTCCGGGCCAGCAACGCAGCGCTGCGTCGTCTGATGGCGCAGGTGCGGCTCGGGACGCCGGTCAGGATCCACGGCTGACGGCAGGCGGTGCGGGCGCTTGTGGTGAGCAGTGCGGGGCGCGGTTGGTGCTGCGCGGCGTGGTGTGTCGGCACCGAGGAGAGCGAGCGGAGCCTCGCGGCGTTGGCCCGTCGTCCGCGGGAGCGTCCATCTCGACCTATGCACCGTATAGGTGCTTTGCTCGAGACCAAGCGTGTGGAGCAAAGGGTGATATATACCCATTGCGCGACACGGGCCCGCCCGCCCGGGCGCCAACGGACGACCCGTGGCGCTGCGAGGCGCCAACCCGGCTCACTCTCCTCGGTGCCGACAGTCCACGCGCCGCACCACGACCAGCGCCCCGCACTGCTCACCACAAGCGCCCGCACCACAAGCGCCCCAACCCCTACAACTCGCGCACGTCCGCCCCATGCGGCTCGAACGGCGCCCGCAGCACCTGCGCCCACTCCCCCGCCTCGCCGCGCAGCGTCTCCATGACCGCGCCGGTCTGCTCGTAGTGGCACCAGACCAGGACGGTCGGGCCGGCGCCGGAGATCGTGGCGCCGAGGGCGCCGAAGGACCTCGCACGCTCGACGATCTCCATCGAGCGGGGGAAGAGGTGGGCGCGGTGCGGCTGGTGGAGGCGGTCGGCGAGGCCGCGGCCGACGAGGTCCCAGTCGCCGCGGGCCAGGCCAAGCGTCAGCAGCGAGGCGTGGGCGATGTTGGCGACCGCGTCGGCCATCGGGACCGTTGACGGCAGCGCGGCGCGTGCCTCCTTGGTGCGGACCGCCTGGTGCGGGACGACGAGGATCGCCTCGAGGCCGGCGGGGGCGTCGAAGCGCGTCGGCGCGCCGTCGGCGCAGATCACGAAGCCGCCGTAGAGCGCCGCCCCGACGTTGTCGGGATGGCCCTCCAGCTCGCAGGCCAGCGCGAGGACGTCGGCGTCGAGCTCGAAGAGGTGGTCGGCGGCCAGCAGCCCGCCGACGTAGGCGGCCGCGCTGGTCCCCAGCCCGCCCGAGAGCGGGATGTCGGAGCGGATCCGGAACTCGAACCGGTCCGGCGGGTGGAGGCGCTCGAAGCCGCGCACCGCGAGGTTGCGCCGGTCGGTGGCGATCGCGAGGTCGGTGACGACGGCGAAGCGCCCGGTCTCGACGACCTCGATCTCGGTGTGGATCGCGAGCGCCGCGGCGAACGCGTCGAAGCCCGGCCCGAGGTTGGCCGAGGACGCGGGCACGCGGACAAGGCGACGGCGCTCCATACGGCGCCGGACCCTAACGGCCGGCGGAGCTCAGTGCTGATATCCGACCAGCTGGCGCGGGCTCAGGCCGCTCAGACGGCGCGCCTCGCGCGAGAGGTGCGACTGGTCGGCGTAGCCCGCGCGCGCCGCCGCCCCCGCCAGCTCAACGCACGGGAGCGCCAGCTGGCCCATGAAGCGCTGGAAGCGCAGGACCCGCTGCAGCGTCTTGAGTGCGTAGCCGACGTCGTGGACGAAGCGGCGCTGCAGCTCCCGCTCGCTGATGGAGGCCTTGGCCGCCGCGTCGGCGACGGTGACCGCCGCGCGGTCGAGCACCGCGACCGCCTCCCGCACCGCGGGGTCGGGCAGGTCATCGGTGCCCTCGATGCGCCGCGCCAGCTGGTGGGCCAACGCGGCGACGCCGGCGCGCGCATCCGGCGCGGCGCTCAGCGCACCGTCCAGGCGGGCGGCGAAGCGCGGGTCGATCGCGTCGAGGTCGACGTGACGGTCGACCATCTCCGACGCCGGCGTGCGCAGCAGGTACGGCGCCGCGCCCGGGTGAAACGTGGCGCCGAAGGCGACCATGCGCCCCAGCGACGGCGGCCTCAGCGCCTCGCGCGACGGCCCGGCAATGCGCGTCCCCAGGCCCGCGATCCAGACGAGGTGCACGCGCCCGTCGGGCAACAGCCGGCGCCCCTCGGGTGGTGGCGGTCCCTCGATGCGGTGGACCCACAGGGTCTCCACGAACCGGCGCAGCGCCGGTGCCGGGCGAACTTCGACGTAGGCGTTGCCGTCGCTCATCGCGCTTCGAGGCTACCCATCGTGGTGATGGAGGAACAGACGCGCGGGGTCGTGGGCGTCGCGCAGCGCGGTGAGGCGATCCCAGACGCCGGGCGGGTAGCCGGTCGCGGGGTCGGCACCGAGGACGGCGGAGGACAGGAGCGTGCGGCGTGCCGCGAAGGGCGCCAGGCGCTCGCGGACCGTCGCCAGCGCTGCGGTGACCGCGGCGGCCGCCTCCGCCTCGTCCGCCCCGCCACCGGCGAAGAAGGCCCAGCCGGCGTCGATCGCGCCGACGGCGGCGTCGCGCTCGGGCGCGCGCCGCAGCGCGCCGCCGAGCTGGCGGACCTCCATCACGGTCAGCGCCTGCAGCGCCTCGTCCTGCACCAGCCCCGCGACGGCCGCGACCGCATCAGGCGTCAGCTCGTCCAGCAGGAAGCCGGCGCCGCGCGCCGCACCCGGCGCCTCGGGGTCGCCCGCGACGCGCACGAGATCGCCGGGCGCGACCGGCCCTACGCCGTCGAGCAGGACGCTGTCGCCGCCGCGCAGCGGCGCCAGCAGGCGCTCGCCGTCGGCCTGCGGCCCAAGGTGGGCGGCGACGACGGCCGCGATGCGCCGGCCGCGGATCGGCTCCGGGATCACGTCGAGCGGCGGCAGCGACAGCACGCGGAAGACGAGGCTCAGCGCGTCCGGCGCGCTCAGCGCCACGCGGCGCGCCTGCTCCAGGACCTCGCTCGCGCGCTCGACCGGCCAGGCGATCATCCCAGCGCAGACGTCGCCGATCGGATGCAGCGCGACGGTCAGCGACGTCACCACCACGCCGCGGCCGCCACCGCCGCGCAGCGCGAAGAGCAGGTCGTCGTCGGCCTGCACCAGCTCGCCTGAGGCCGTCACGACCTCGGCGCCGAGCAGCCCCGCCGCGGCGGTCCCGTGGGTCCGGCTCAGCCAGCCCAGGCCGCCGCCGAGCGTGAGGCCCGCGGCGCCAACGCTGGGTGCGAGCCCGAGCACCGGCGCGAGGCCGTGCTCAGCGGCCGCTGCGGCCAGCGCGCCGGCCGTCACGCCCGCGCCGATCGTCGCGGTCCGCGCCGTCGGGTCGACGGCGACCGCGTCCAGGCCTGCGGTCTTCAGGAGGATCGCGCCGCGCAGCGCGTCGAGTGCCAGCGCCTCAGCGCCGTGGCCCGTCGCCTGCGGCGCGACGCGCACGTCGGTGGCCAGCGCATGGCGCACGACCGCCTGGACGTCGGCGGCCGATGCCACTTCGGCGACCGCGGCCGGCCGCTGGTCGACCGCCAGGTTCCAGCCCAGGCGGGCATCGTCGTAGCCGTCGTCGCCCGGGGAGACGAGACGGCCGTGGAGGGTGGGGAGCGTGGTCATGCCCGCCATCCTGCCGCGTCGACCGGCCGCCGTCTTGAACGAATCGGACGGTGCGCCGCCGTCAGCTGAGCGGCAGCTGCTCGAGCAGCCCGCAAAGTTCCAGCACGCCGCGGGCGTCGGGCGGGGTGTTGACGATCGTCAGCTCCCAGCCCTCGCGCTCCGCGCGCCGCCAACTGCCGAGCAGCAGCGCGACGCCGGTGGAGTCGAAGAAGGTGACGTCCCGGAGGTCGATGAGCACGTGGGCAACCCCACCGCCCGCGGCCAGCGCCTCCAGGTGGTCGGCGACCAGCGGCGCGGTCGCGAGATCGATGGCGCCGGCGGGCGCGACCGACACGGTGTCGCGGTGGTGGCCGACGGTGACGGAGAACTCTGAAGGGGGATAGCTCATGACGGGCCTCCCTCCCTGAAACGCAGGCGCGGTCAGAATCACGCGCGAACTTTGTGCGTGTTCCCGAAAGTCAGAGCTTAGAAACCGGTGTGTCAGCCTAGGACGGCGTGCTCGACCGCGCCCAACTCCGGCTCGCACGGCACCACGGAGCCCGCCTGCATCAGCGCCGTCTGCGGATCCTTGAGGCCGTGGCCGGTGAGGATGCAGACGATCCGCGTGACGCCTTCGGGCGCGCCGTACTTCAACAGCCCGGCGACACCCGAGGCGCTGGCCGGCTCGCAGAAGACGCCTTCGCCGGAGGCCAGGAAGCGGTAGGCGTCCAAGATCTCCTCGTCGGTGACCGCGCGCACCATGCCGCGCGAGGCGGTCATCGCCGCCATCGCCTCCTCCCACCGCGCCGGGTTGCCGATGCGGATCGCGCTGGCGATCGTCTCCGGATTCTCGACGACGTGGCCCTGCACCAGCGGCGCCGCGCCCGCGGCCTGAAAGCCGAGCATCCGCGGCGACTCGCCAAGCTCCTGGAAGCCCTTCCAGTAGGCGGTGACGTTGCCCGCGTTGCCGACCGGGATGCAGAGCGCATCGATCGATCCGATCTCCTCGTGGATCTCGAACGACGCCGTCTTCTGCCCCTCGATCCTGAAGGGGTTGACGCTGTTGACCAGCGCGATCGGCTGGCGGTCGCAGACCTCGCGGACGAGCTTGAGCGCCACGTCGAAGTTGCCCCGCAGCGCGATCACCCGCGCGCCGTGCATGAGCGCCTGGGCGAGCTTGCCGGTGGCGATCTTGCCCTCGGGCACGATCACCGCGCCGCGGATGCCCGCGCGGGCCGCGTAGGCCGACAGCGACGCGGCGGTGTTGCCGGTCGAGGCGCACAGCACGGCCTCTGAGCCGCTACGAACCGCGTCGCTCACCGCACATGTCATCCCACGGTCCTTGAAGGAGCCTGTCGGGTTGGCGCCCTCGATCTTGAGGAAGACCTCGGCGCCGACGCGGTCGCTCAGGCGCGGTGCCGGGACCAGCGGCGTCGAGCCCTCCTGCAGCGAGACGACAGGGTCGTCGGGCGCGAAGGGCAGGCGGTCGCGATACCGCTCGATCAGACCGGGCACGGGCTCTCTCAGAACTCCTCGTCGATGACGCGAATCGCGCGTGGGCGCGAGCGCACGAACTCCAGGCCGGCGATCAGCTCGACCGCCGCGAACAGCTTGGACTCCAGCACCGGGTGCAACACCATCACCAACCGGGCGTTGGACCCCAGCCCCTTCTGCACGAAGGACTTCACGCTGATGGACTGCAGGCCCAGGATCTGGGCGAGCTGGGCCAGGACGCCGGGCTCGTCGGCGACCTCGACGTGCAGGTAGAAGGCGCTGGTGACGTCGGCGACGATCGGCAGCCGCGTCGACGGCTCCGGCGTCGAGGCCGGCGGGATCATCGCGCTGATGACGTCGCCGAGCACCGCGGAGGCCGTCTGAGGACCGCCGGCGCCGGGCCCGCTGAGCGTGATCTCGGTGATCGCCGGCGACTCGATCGTCATGGCGTTGAAGGGCCCGTTGATCGAGGCCAGCGGATGCGCGCCATAGAGGAACGCCGGGTGGACGCGGACGCTCAGGCCACCGTCAACGCGCTCGGCCGTGCCGATCAGCTTGAGGCCGAGGCCCAGCTCGCGGGCGTACTCGAGGTCGTCGGCGGTGAGGTGCTCGATGCCCTCGTAGGGGATCTCGGCGAGGCTCACCGGTGTGTCGAACGCCAGCCGCGCCAGGATCGCCATCTTGGCGGCGGCGTCCTTGCCGGTGACGTCGTCGGTCGGGTCGGCCTCGGCGTAGCCGAGCGACTGGGCCTCGGCGAGCGCGTCGGCGTACTCGGCGCCGGTCTCGGCCATCCGGCTCAAGATGAAGTTCGTGGTGCCGTTGACGATGCCGTGCAGGCGTTCGACGTGGGCGCCGGCCAGCGACTCCTGCAGGACCCTGACGACGGGGACGACACCGCCGACCGCGGCCTCGAAGCGCAGCTGCACGCCGTGCTCGCGCGCGACCGTCCACAGCTCCTCGCCGTGCTCGGCCAGCAGCTGCTTGTTGGCGGTGACGACGTGCTTGCCGGCGGCCATCGCACGCACGACGTACTCGCGTGCGGGCTCCAGGCCACCCATCAACTCCACCACCAAGTCGGAGTTGTTGAGGATGTCGCCGAAGTCCCCCTCGTTGCGGCGCAGGACGCCGGTGACCTCGGGGCGCAGGCCGGTGACGTTGGCGACGTGGTCAGCGCGCTCGGCGACGAGGTCGGCGAACGCGCCGCCGACGGTGCCGCGGCCGAGTAGGCCGATGCGGAACGGGTCGGGCATGGTCAGACGTCCCTCCGAGTCAGGTCCTCGTAGCTCTCGCGGCGCACGACCGCGCGCGCCTTCCCATCGCCGACGAAGACGATCGGCGGCCGGGGCTGACCGTTGTAGTTGTTGGCCATCGCGTGGCCGTAGGCGCCGGTGACGGGCACGGCGACGATGTCGCCCGGCTGCGGGGCAGGCAGGTCGACGTCGGCGATGATGATGTCGCTGGACTCGCAGTGCTTGCCGGCGAGGTGGACGGGCGTCGGGTGCGTGGGATCGGTGTGCGGCCGACCGACCACCATCGCCTCGTAGCGGGCGTCGTAGAGCATCGGACGCAAGTTGTCCGACATGCCGCCGTCGACGGCGACGTAGTCCACCACGTTGTGCTTGACCGACTCCACCGTGTATAGGGTGACGGTCGACTGGGCCACGAGCGCACGACCCGGTTCATCGGCGATCCGCTTGCCCTCGCCCAGGATCTCGCGCATGAGCGACACCTTGCGCTCGACGTAGTCCTCGATCTCCGGCGCGGACTGCTCGTGGGTGTAGGCGACGCCGAGGCCGCCGCCCATGTTGTAGGTCCTGAAATCGCCCAGCTGCGCGACGGCCTCAAGCGCCGCGCGGAAGGGCGCGAGGTCGAGGATCTGCGAGCCGATGTGGAAGTGCAGGCCGTCGAGGTCGAGCTTGTCGGAGCGCTGCGCGCGCTCGATCGCGATCGCGGCGTCGGCCGGGTTGAACCCGAACTTCGTGTTCGGCCCGCCGGTGGAGATCTTGGGATGGGTGTCGGGGCTGACGCCGGGGGCGACGCGCAAGAGGATCCGCTGACGCGCGCCGGCAGACACCAATCGCTCCAGCCGTTCGAGCTCGACGAGGTTGTCGACGACGATGTCGCCGATCCCGGCGTCGAGCGCCATCCGCAGCTCGGCCTCGCTCTTGGCGTTGCCGTGCAGGTGGATCTTCTTGGGGTCAAAGCCTGCGTTGAGCGCAAGGTGCAGCTCGCCGCCCGAGGCGACGTCGCAGGCCAGGCCCTCCTGCGCGAACAGCCGCAGGACCGCGGTGGCCGGAAACGACTTGGAGGCGAAGTGGACCTCGAAGTCGTCGGTACGTGCCGCGAAGGCCGCCAGGAAGCGCCGTGCGCGCGTTCGGAGGTCGTCCTCGACCACGATGTAGGCGGGCGTGCCGAACTCGCGAGCGAGCGCTTTGGCGTCGCAGCCGCCGAGCTGCAGGACGCCGTTGGCGTCGAGGGTCGTGCCCAAAGGCCAGACGTGAGAGACGGAGGTCTGCGTGGTCGCCATCGGCGGGGCGGCATGATGCCACGCCATGCGCACCGTTCGGGCTGACCCACCCGTCGAGACCGGAGAACTTGACGGCCTGGCATGGGCGCGGTTCGCTCCGGCGGACCGTGCGGCGACGTCCGGCGTCGTCCTGCTGCACGGCGCGGACTCGCGCAAGGAGAGCCACTTCGACTTCGCCCGCGCGTGTGCCGGCGGCGGGTTGGCGGTGCTCGCTTTCGACGCGCGCGGGCACGGCGAGAGCCCCGGCCCGCTGGACGGCCGGGCGATCGACGACGTCGCGCGGATGGCCGACCTGCTGCGCGAGCGGGCTGGTGTGGATGCGGTCGGGTTGCGCGGCTCGTCGATGGGCGGCTACCTGGCGCTGGTCGCCGCCGCTGAGGCACGCGCGGCCGCGGTCGTCGCGATCTGCCCGGCGTCGGCGGCGGGGCTCGCGGTCGGCGTCCGCGCGCAGCGGTTCGACTTCGCGGTGGATCGGGATGGGGTCGTGGCCCTGCTGGGCGCCCACGATGAGATGGAGGCGGCGCGCGCCCTGGACGTGCCGCTGTTGTTGCTGCATGCCGAGGGCGACGAGGTCGTGCCCGTCGAGCACTCGCGTGCGCTGCACGCGGCGGCGCCGGCGTCGAAGCTGGTCGTGGTGCCGGGCGGGCATCATCGCTCGGTGCAGCACGACTCGGAGCTGCAGGGGGCTGCGGTGCGGTGGCTGGTGCGGGCGATGCGGGCGCGGGCGTAGGGGGCGCGGGCGTAGGGGGCGCGGGCGCTTGTGGTGAGCAGAGCGAGGCGCGGGTCGTGCTGCGATGCGTGGTTCGTCGGCACCGAGGGAGTGAGCCGGAGTGGCGCCTCGCAGCGCCACGGGTCGTCCGTTGGCGCTCGGGCCACGGTCCGTGTCGAGCAAAGGGTCTATACGAACCTTTGCTCGACACGGAGTTCTCTCCATCTCGAGAAAAGCACCCATACGGTGCATAGGTCGAGATGGACGCTCCCGCCCTCCCGCGGACGACGAGCCAACGCCACGAAGCCCCGCTCCGCTCGCTCTCCTCGGTGACGACACACCACGTTCCGCATCACGACCACGCCCGCGCTGAGCGCCACCGACGCTCGCGCCCCGGCCCCCAGCTACAAGTACGCCATCGGGTTCTGCACCGCGCCGTTGATCCGCACCTCGAAGTGCAGATGCGGCCCGGTGGAATGCCCGGTCGAGCCCGAGAGCCCGATGACCTGACCCTGTGAGACCTGCTGGCCGACGTGCACCTTGAGCACCGACTGGTGCCCGTAGCACGTCGACAACGATGCGGTGTGCTGGATGCAGGTGTAGTTGCCGTAGCCGCCGACCCAACCGGCGATCGCGACGCGGCCGCCGTCGGCGGCGCGGATCGGCGTGCCGGTCGGCACGGCGATGTCGATGCCCGGGTGGCAGGACTCCCAGGAGCGCGACTCGCAGAAGGGCGAGGTGAGCGTCCCGTTGACCGGCCAGATGAAGCGACCGCTGCCGCCCTTGATCGGGCCGATTGGCAGCCCGCCGCCGCCCTGCAGCTGGGCCTGGACCTTGTCGGACTCCTTCTGGAGCTCGTCGAGGTGGGTCTCCAGCGACTTGCGCTCGGTGCGGACCTTGCTCAGCGCGTTGGCCTTGCCGGCGCGGGTCTGCTGGTAGCCCACCCGCGTGCCGATCAGCTCGTTCTTGACCGCGGCGACCTCGTCGCGGCGCTTGAGCACGATCGCGGTCAAACGCTGCTGGCGCGCCTCCAGCTTGTCCAGGCGCGCGGCGGTGCTCGTCGCGTCGGCCTTCGCGTCGCGGACGAGCTTGATGACGGTGTTGTCCTGGTGCTGGATGCGCCCGAGGAACTCGCCGCGCTCCAGCAGGTCGGCGAAGCCGTCGGAGTTGAGGACGACGGTCATCAGGTCGGGCTTGTCGGCCGTGTAGAGCTCGGCCAGGCGCCGCGACAGGATCTTGCGCCCGTCGGCCAGGCGCACGCGCAGCCGGGCAAGGCGGGCGCGCTCGCTGCGCAACTCCTTCTGGGTCTGCACCAGCTCGGCACGGCGCGCGTCCAGATCGTCCTGGATGCGGCTCTCGCGGGTCTGCAGCGTGCTGATCGACCCCTGCAGCCGCTTGATCTTGCTTGACCAGCGCTGGATGTCGGACGTCAGGACGTGCTCGGTGCCCTTGCGGCGGCCGATCTTGCCCCGGGTCGTCTCGATCTTCTTCTGCAGGGAGGCGGCGCGGCCCTGGGGCGACTGGGCCTCGGAGCCCAGCGGCAGGACGAGCCACAGCGAGGCGCAGAGGACCAGCGGCAGGACGGCACCGGCCAACAAGTGGCGCAGGCGCATGCGGCGCGCATGGTAGGTGGCGTAACCCCGCCGGCCTGCAAGTCGCCGTGCGGGGCCCGGCGGGGGGCGGGCGGCGGGACGGGTTCCAGCACGCCTTCAGCATTCCCTAATGCGAGCGGACTACCCTTACGCCCATGAACACGTCGTTCGGCCGGGACACGGGCCTGCAGGTACGGATGCTCACCACGATGCTCCTGCTCGGCCTGGTCTACATCGTCTTCTTCGGCGTGCTGTTCGCCAGCGCGGGCGGTGCGATCGCGCTGATCGGCTGCGGGGCCTTCCTCGCCTTCCAGTTCTTTGGCTCCGACAAGCTCGCGCTGCGCTCCATGGGCGCCCAGGAGGTCTCACCGCAGGAGGCCCCCGAGCTGCACGCGATGATCGAGCGCCTCTGCGTCCAGGCCGACATCCCCAAGCCGAAGATCGCGGTCGTCGCCTCGCCGGTCCCCAACGCCTTCGCGCTGGGTCGCTCGCAGAAGACCGCCACGGTCTGCGCCACCACGGGGATCATGGACCTGCTCTCCCCCGCCGAGCTCGAGGCCGTGATGGCCCACGAGATCACCCACATCGTCAACCGTGACGTGATGATCATGACGCTGGCGGGCTTCTTCGCCTCGATCGCGTCGATGATCGTCCAGTTCGGCTTCCTCTTCGGCGGCGGTGGCTACGGCGGTGGCGGCTACGACGACGAGGACGACGGCCCGAGCTTCATGGCCATCATCTTGATCTCGGCGATCGTGTGGGTCGTCAGCTTCTTCTTGATGCGGATGCTCTCGCGCTACCGCGAGTTCGCCGCCGACCGCGGCGCGGCGGTCATCACCGGCCGCCCGTCGGCCCTCTCGTCGGCGCTGATGAAGCTCAGCGGCATCAACGACCGGATCCCGCAGTCCGACCTGCGCGCGCACGCCGAGATGAACGCCTTCTACATCGTGCCGGTCAAGGTGAAGGACTCGCTCTACAACCTGTTCTCCACCCACCCGCCGATGGAGAAGCGCGTCGAGGCGCTGTCGCGGCTGGAGTCCCAGCTGCAGAGCGGCGGCCGGATCAGCGACGCCGCGCTGGCCTCCTAGTCCATGGGCCTGTTCGACGCGCTGCTGGGCCGCAGCAAGGTCAAGGGCCCCGCGCCCGACCGCCTCTTCGCGATCACGACCGCCGCGATCGCGCTGGAGACCGGGCCCGGGATCAAGACCCGCGGCTCGGCCGCGATCGTCTTCCAGCCGCTGGCGACCGGCGACTTCGCCCAGATCGTCACCGAGATGGAAGCGGTCGTGCGTGGCACCGGCGAGGAGACCGGGACCACGCTGACGACCAGCGACGACACCTACGGCTACCGCTGGATGGTCCTGCACGACGACGACATCGAGGACCTCGCGGTCGGCGTCAACGCCGTCAGCGACGCGCTCGCGCTCGGCGGCTACGGCAACCGCGTGCTCTGCGCCGTCTTCGCCTTCGAGCAGGCCGACGGCCACCCCGTCTACTTCATCTACAACTACAAGCGCGGCACGTGGTACCCGTTCGTGCCGGCGGGCGGCGAGCAGCAGCGCAGCACCGAGCGCGAGCTGCAGATCAAGGCCCAGCTTGGCGCCGAGCTCCCGGTGGAACAGGAGCTCGAGCGCTGGTTCCCCCTCTGGGGAATCCCGATTTAGGCTGGATCCGGAACGAGGCCTTCGCCGGTGAAATCCGCCCCCGCCTCGGCATAGCTCAGATCCGCGGGCGGCAGGATGATGTCCGACGGCCGCAGGTCCTCCTCGCCGGTCCGCGTGCCGTTCTCGCGGACGAACTTCAGGAGCTCGTCGAAGGCGACTCGCCAGCCAGCCTCGTCGTCGCGGTCGACGGCCGCGACCGCGGCGGCGTCGAGCTGGTTGAGCTGATCGTGCAGCTCGTCGGCCAGCTCGTACTGGCCCTCCTCGGAGATGCGGACGATCATGCCTGGCCCTCTTCGAGCTGCTTGGAGTCGGCGGGCGCCGAGCCCGAGCCGAGCTCGGCCTTCATCTTGGCCAGCTCGTCATCGACGGCCGCACCGCTGGAGAGCTCGTGCAGCTGGCGATCGATGTCGTCCTGACCGCCTTCGCCGAGCTGGGTGAGGTCCTCGAACGCGCCAGAGGCCTCCAACTCGCCGACCGCGTCGGCGCGGGCCTTCATCTGCTCGGTCTTGTCGACCGCGCGCTGCATCGCCAGGCCGACGTCGGCCATCTCCTCGCCGACACCGGTCGCCGCCTCGGAGATCCGCACCTGCGCCTCAGCGGCCGAGTACTGCGCCTTGATGACTTCCTTCTTGGTGCGGAAGGCCTCGATCTTGGTGGTCAGCTTCTGCTGGGAGTCGATCAGCTTCTGCTGCTGGGCCTCCAGCTCGGCGACCTGCGAGTCGAGCCCCTGCAGCTCGGTCTGCGCGACGTTCTTGCGCTCCAGCGCGACGCGGGCGAGCTCCTCGTTGCCCTGCGACAGCGCCTGGCGCGCTTGGGTGTCGAGCTTGACAACTGACTGCTCGAGCTTGGAGGACTGCATCTGCAGCCGCTTCTTCGCTGTGACGACGTCAGCAATGCCCTTCTTGACGTTCTGCAGCGACTCCAGCTGCTTCTGGTAGCTGTAATCCAGCGTCTCAGCTGGGTCCTCGGCGCGGTCGAGGAGCTTCGAGATCTTTGCCTTCACGACCGTCGAGAAACGGCCACTTACGCCCGCCATCGGGCCTCCGTACAGATCGTGGGAAAGGGGTTCGGCCTAAGCCTAGCCCCTGGCCCGCGAAGGTCCGCTAGAAGCCGACCGGATGGCGCGCAGCGAAGCCCTTGGTGCTGCGCAGCACCGGGCGCCAGCGCGGGCCCTTGCCACCGGCGGGATCGCCCGCAGCGCTCGTGTCGAGGCGCAGGCCGGCGATGACGGCGAAGGCGTGGCCCGGGTTCGTGTAGATCGTGAACCAGGTGCCGGGGCCCTTGGCGCCCCACTTCATGAAGGACGAGGAGTCCAGCGGGCGGGGCAGCAGGTCAGCGCCGTGCAGCGCGTAGGAGACGGTGCCGGAGCAGTCGTAGCCGCGCGAGAGGAACTTGGCGTTGTGCCCGCCGCCGTAGACGTACGGCTTGCCGATGATCTCGTTGGCGGCGGCGATCGCGTCCTTGACCTCCTGCGGCGCCGAGACGGGCGCGGCGGCGTAGCCGGTCGGCAGGATCGTCGCGGTCTGCTCGGGGGTGAGCTGCGTGGTCGCCGGATTCGGCTGCCCGTAGGTCGCGCCGCCGGTGGCGACAGGCGCAACCGGCGTCGCCGGGATGGTGCTTGATGGGTCTGTACCGCCGGTCACCGTCTGCGCCAGGGCCGCAGGAGCGGCTACCAGCGATGCAGCGATCGTCAGCACAAGGGCATATGCCCGCAAGTCGAATCCTCTTTCGTCGGCCTGCGGGGTTAGCTGACGGGCTAGCGCGGAAAGAGCCTGCGCTTCTCACGGATAACCGTGTGATTCGCCCCAAACAACCTGGGTCCCCCGCCCACTGGCTCCTCACCAGCGGTTCGGCGTGGTCGGAAACCTACACGACGGGGCGGAAAGATGCACATCCACGTCCCGCAATGCAGGTTGCACCCCGTGGTTCGGCGACGAGCCGGGCGTTCCACACCCCGGTGGTTCGCCTCCGGACGGATGGCCCATGGCGCGGCCATGACGGATCGACGCGTGACGACGGACCGAAGACGTAGCCTGCCGGGCCATGCGTCTCGCGCGAATCGCCGCCGCGGTGCTCGTCGTCGCGTCGGTCGCGGCCGGCTGCGGCCGGGACTCCGACACGGCCGACCAGCGCCGCACCACGCCCACCACCGGCGCCAAGGGCACCGAGACCACCGCGGCCCAGGATCTCGGCTTCCCGACGTTCGCCACCAAGAACACGACGCGCATCGGCGGCGCCGACGCGATCGCCGACGCCGCGGCCGCCGCGCGGGCGGTCTACACGGGCGCGTCGCGGATCAGCCGGCCGCAGGCCGTCGTGCTCGCCGATGACAGCGACTGGCGTGTCGGCCTCGCCGCCTCGGTGCTGATGAGCGCACCGCTGCGCGCGCCGCTGCTCTACGCCCACGGCGCCGACAAGCTCCCGCCCGCGACCCAGAACGCGCTGACCGCGCTGGCGCCGAGGGGCTCCAAGGAGGCCGGCGGCGCCCAGGTCATCCGCGTCGGCGACGTGCCCGAGCTCAAGGACACCAAGACGACGGATCTCCGCGGCGAAGGCGCCTTCGCGCTCGCCCGCGCCATCGACGCCTTCCAGGCCGCCGCGCGCGGGACCACCAGCGACCGCGTCATCGTCGTCGGCGCCGACGCGCCCGAGTACGCGATGCCCGCCGCCGCCTGGGCCGCCAAGGCCGGCGACCCGATCCTCTTCACCCGCCGCGACAGCGTTCCGGAGGACACGCGCGCGGCAATCGCCGCCCACCAGCAGCCCAAGATCTACGTCCTCGGCCCGGCGAGCGCCGTCTCTGACAAGACGCTGACCAAGCTCAAGAAGCTCGGCAGCGTCACGCGCATCTCCGGCGCCACGCCGGCCGCGTCCTCGGTCGCCTTCGCGCGCTTCGTCGACGGCGCCTTCGGCTGGGGCGTCGTCGATCCCGGCCACGGCTTCGTCTTCGCCGACACTCGCCGCCCGGCTGACGCCGGCGCCGCCGCCCCGCTGTCGGCCAGCGGCACCTACGGGCCGCTGCTGGTGACCGACGACCCGAACAAGCTGCCGACCGCGCTGCAGGGCTATCTGCTCGACGTGCAGCCCGGCTACACCAGGGATCCGGTGCGCGGCGTCTACAATCACGGCTGGATCATCGGCGACGAGAACGCGTTCTCGGTCGCTGTCCAATCGCAGATCGACGCTCTCCTGGAGATCGTCCCCGTCAACGAACGCGGAAGCGCAGCCCCGACACCATGAGCCAGGCCGAGAGCCCCGATCGCCTCAACCGCGACGTCACCGTCGACGACGTCCGCCAGCTCATGGGCGCCTCAACCCCGCACTTCGCGCTGCAGTTGCGCAACCGCATCGCGCGCCTGATCGACCCGCTGGCCGCCGACCACCCCGCCCGGGTCCTCGGCGAGCAGGAGATCGCGCGCCTCACCGCGCTCGGCTTCGACGGCGAGACGCGCGGCCACCACGCCGAGGCCGGCATGCGCACGCTGCGCTCGGTCTCAGACAGCGCCGCCTAGGACCGCGATGGGGATGGCGAGCCGAGAGCCCGCCTTGCCCGACGCGGTGGCGCGCGCGCTGCCGCTGCTTGCGCCGGTATTCCGGGAAGGCCCGGGCTTTCCGGACCTGCGCAACGGCTACTTGGACCTCCTCGAGGGCCGTGACGACGAGCTGCCCCACGCCGCGGGCCCCGCCCAGCGGCTGATGCGCTCGCGCGCACTGCCGCTCGTCTACGAGCGCTGGTGGCGGCCCGCCTGGAGCCGAGTCCTGAAGGGCGCGCTGGGCGGCGGGATGCGCGATGAGCACCGCATCGCCCGGCTGCTGCTCGGCCTCACGCCCGGCGACGGCGTCCTGGACGTGGCCTGCGGACCCGGCAACTTCACGCGCGAGTTCGCCCAGATCGTCGGGCCGGGCGGGTTGGCCGTCGGGATCGACGCCTCGGCCACGATGCTCGGACGCGCCGTCGCCGACACGCCGGCAGGCGTTGTCGCGTACGTCCGCGGCGACGCCGAAGCGCTCCCGTTCCGCGACGCGAGCTTCGACGCGGTCTGCTGCTTCGCGGCGCTCAGCCTCTTCGCCGACCCCGACGCGGCCCTGGACCACATGACGCGCGTGCTGACGCCCGGGGGCCGGATCGCGATCCTCACCAGCTGCCGGCTTCAGTCGGCGCCGGGACGGACGCTCAACGATCTGGTCGGCGCGCGCAGCGGCGTGCGGGTCTTCGAGCCCGACGAGATCGTCGACGGGCTCAAGGCCCGCGGCTATGCCGAAGTCCGCCAGCGGATCGCGGGGTTCACGCAGTTCGTCGGCGGGCGTCTGGCCGCTTGAGCCGCCTGCGCCGCCGATACCCTCAGAGCTAGATGCGCGCTGGAGTCTTCCTCGCCTACTGGCCGTGGTTCACGCCTGCCGAGCAGGTCGAGCTTGCCGTGCTCGCCGACAGCCTCGGGCTGGACTCCGCCTGGGTCGCCGAGGCGTGGGGCCAAGACGCGGTCTCGGTGCTCGGGCTGCTCGCGGGCAAGACCGACCGGATCGGCCTGGGCTCCGGCCTGATGCAGATCCCGGCGCGGCGGGCGACGGCGACCGCGATGGCCGCCGTGTCGCTGGACGTGATCAGCGAGGGCCGCTTCCGGCTCGGGCTCGGGCTCAGCGGACCGCAGGTCAGCGAGGGCTGGTACGGCGTGCCGTTCACCAACAACTTGCGGCGCACGCGCGAGTACGTCGACGTGGTGCGCCGGACGCTGGCGCGCGAGAAGATGTTGGTGGACATGGAAGGCGGCGAGCCTGGCCTCGGGCTCGGCAAGCCGCTCAAGCTCCTGGCACGGCCGGTGCAGGAGCGGGTGCCGATCTACCTCGGCTCGATCGGCCCGAAGGCCGTGCGCCAGACGGGCGCGATCGCCGATGGCTGGCTGCCGTTCATGCTCGACCCGACCGAGCCCGAGTTGCTGCTCGGGCCGTTGCGCGAGGGCGCCGAGTCCGCGGGACGCTCGCTGGCCGACATCGACATCGCGCCGGTCGTCCCGCTGGCGATCGACGAGAACCTCGACGCCGCCCGCAACGCCGTGCGCCCCTGGCTGGCCTTCTACCTCGGGTCGATGGGCGCCAAGAGCAAGAACTTCTACGTCGAGCTGGCCGAGCGCCAGGGCCACGGCGCCGCCGCGCGCGAGGTCCAGGAGAAGGGCCTGGCCGGCGACCGCCTCGGCGCCGTCGTGGCGGTGACCGACGGCCTGGTCGACGCGGGCGCGATCGCGACGACCCCCGCCGGGCTCGACGAGCGGCTGGCGATCTACGAGCGCGCGGGCGTCACCACCCTGGTGGCGGTGCCGTGCGGTGACGACAAGCCCGGCGTGCTGCGCGCGCTGGCGGCGGCGACGGTCACTCGATGAGCACGCAGCAGCCCTCATCGGCACCCCGTCCCGAGGGCATCGCCGGCTCGTCGCTGGCCGGCCCGTTCCCCGTCGGCGCTTATGCCGAGAAGCTGCGCGAGGAGCTGCGCAAGCGCGCGCGGGTCCAGCTGTTCGGGGAGGTGTGGAACTTCCGCCTGTCCAAGGCCAAGGTCTACTTCGAGCTGCGCGACGGCGACGGCGCGGTCCCGTGCGCGATGTGGCGCAACGACTTCGAGCGGCTCGGGTTCGGACCGGGCGTTTTCGTGGACGGGTGCCAGGTCGTGGTCGCCGGCGGCCCGGACTACTACCCCGGCTCGCGGACCTCGTCGCCGTCGTTCTCCTTCGATGTCACCGGGCTGCGGATCGCCGGCGAGGGCGATCTGCTGGCCCAGATGGAGGCGCTGCGCCGCGCGCTTGGCGCCGCAGGCCTCTTCGAGCCCCAGAAGGCGCTGGCGCGCCCGGCGCTGCCGCGCTGCATCGGCGTCGTGACCGGCGAGGGCGGCACGGCGCGCGACGACGTCCCCGCGGGGCTGCGCCGCCGCGGCTGGGCCGGGCGCCTGGTGTGGGCCTTCGCGCCGGTCCAGGACCGGCACG
>JBEVLC010000393.1:0-15282 GCA_040509415.1 Baekduia sp.
GGCGGGGCTTCTGCTCTGGCTGGTGCTCGCGGTGCTGGTCATCGGCGGGGCGATGCTCTGGTTCGTGCGTCGCGCGCTGGGGTTGCATCACCATCGCCGGTGAGCTAACATCGTGGACATTCCCGACCAAGGAAAGACCAAGTCATGAAGGCGATGAAAACGCAGGGCCGCACCATCCTCACCCACGACCCGCAGCAGGTCGTGCGCGGCGGCAAGGTGCTGATCGAGACGCTGCCGGTGTTCGTGGACCTGCGGATGCGCAAGGCGACGACGAGCCCGAAGGGCACGCGGATCAAGTGCGTGCTGGTGGCCGACGACCGCAAGCTGATGCCGTTCGCGCAGGCCACCGTCGCTGCTGGCGGCAAGCCGCGCGGCTGGACGCCGGAGTTCCGGCTGGAGATGAACTGATGCCCGACCGCTGGCATCGCCAGTACGCGGAGGAGGTCGGCATTCGGCCCAACGACATCGTCCTGACCGACGAGGGTGACGTCAAGATCGTGGACTACGCGACGATCGAGGACTACACCAACCGCAAGATCGTCGTCTTCGACCCGGAGTACAACGACCTCGTGGAGATGGACGAGGTCGTCGCCGTCGTGCTGCCCGGCGCGGACCCCGACGCTGCGCTTGCCCAGTACCTCGCCAACCCGCCTCGCGAGATCGTCTCGGTCGGGTGGGACGGAGCCAGCCAACCGATGCTCCGCTACCGCGACGAGCTGCACCTGCCTGATCATCGCCGCTCGATCGTGTGGAGCACCATCCCGAGTTCGGTGGGCACCTGATGACGTACAGCAACATCGTGGACGGCCGCGTGGTCGATAACCGCGGCGAGGAGCTGGCGCTTCATCAGACGGTTCGCGTCTTCGACCTCGACGGCAATGAGGCGGGCCTCGGTGAGGTGGTCGACTTCATCGAGTGGGACGAGTTCGCGGGCGAGGACCCCCACAGCCACCAGCCGATCGCCTCGCCGCCCTTCTTCATCATCCAGCTATTCCCCGACGGCCAGTTGGTCGAGCACCCCGGCGTGTGGCGGTCGGACATCAGCGGCGTACACGTCGTTGCCGAAGCGCCGGGCTGCCCGGTCTGCGGTGATCCGGCTGGCGTCCGCTGCTGCGAGTTCGGAGCGAACCAATGACCGACAGCTTCCCGTTGCCCGCTTGCCTGCGTGAGCCGAAGTCGTTCGCCGACAAGGTCCGCATCCTCGTCGAGGCGTACGCCCACCAGATGCACCGTTCCCCCAACGTGGACGAGCACGCCGGTCTGGAGCGAGCGCTCGGCCAGGCCGAGGACGGGTCGGTGCTCGCCAAGGTGGTGCTCGGCACGGTCTTCGACCTCAACGAGGACTGGCCGCTGACAACGCGCAACGGGTCGCGGGCGATGTTCCACCTGTCACCGCTGCCGTAGTCTTCGATCACCTCGCCCTACGCGTCGAGCGCCGTCCCTTCGGGGCGGCGTTCTGCGTTGTGGGTCCGATCCGGAGCCGCCGTACGATTGCGGACATGCCCACCTTCCAGGACTTTCCGCTCGGCCGCCAGGTGCCGCCCGACGACATGCACATCCAGCTCTTTGGTCTGCGCGCCGTGCTGCCGGCGGCTGCGCCTGCGAAGGTCGAGAAGGTCTTCAGGCTGCCGACGTGGCATTGGAGCCACGACCAGGGCGCGGAGGGCTCGTGTGTCGGGCACGCGACGGCGATGGAGCGCGCGATCACCAACAGCGCGCAGAACCGGGCCGCGCGCGCCGTCGGCATCAAGCAGCGCCGTTACGATCCGATCGCCATCTGGAACGAGGCCAAGGTGGTCGACGGCGACTCCAGCACGAACCCCGGCGACGACAACGGCACCTACGTCCGCGCGGCCTACGACATCATGCGCGACCACGGCCCGCGCCGCGTGCGCAACATGGTGCTCAACGGTTCGGTGCCGGTGCCCATCGGCGCGCAGCCGCCCGTGCTCCGTGACGGCGCAGACGTCAACCGCTGGGCGCGGACGGTCGACGAGATGCGCGCGGCGATCGCCTCCGGCACGCCGTCGGTGATCGGCGTCAACTGGTACTCGGCGTTCGACGTGCCCAAGCCCGACCTGCGCGTCGAGGGCGACCACTGGCTCGCGCCCGACGGACGGCTCGGCTCGGTCCGCGGCGGCCACAGCGTCTGCATCTACGGCGCGAGCGACCGCCGGCAGGCGTTCCGCGTGAAGAACTCGTGGGGCGGTGCCTTCCCGTTGGTGTGGCTGCCCTACAAGGTGATGGAGCGCCTGCTGCGCGAGGACGGCGAGGCGGCGGTCGTCACGGACCGATGACCAAGCACGGGCGCAGAGTGCCGCTGCTGCCCGAAGCGGAGTCGTACCTCGCGATCTTCGACGCCTACTTGGCAGGCGACCGAGAGCGGCGTGACGGCCAGCTCGTCCACGAGTTGAAGATGGTGGCTCTGGACGAGCTGCGCGAGGCGGCGCGAAAGCGCAACGCGCGCGAGCACGTCGGCCCGTTGTTTCAGGCTCCGCGGGTGCGTAACTGCGATCCGGCCGAGTGAGGGGCCGCAAGTACCCTTCGGCCAATGCTGCTTCAGCTTGCCGAGGGGAAGTTCTCCCACAAGGACGGTCCCGACGGCCGCTTCCACACGGTCGTCTGCCGGGGGTGCTCGAAGTCGGGGCACCTCAAGAAGGCGGGCCAGGTGGACATGGGCGACGGCAAGACGTCGCATGCCTTCCAGTGCACAAACTGCGGGGAGACGACGCGGGTTGTCAACCAGACCGACGAGCAGATCAAGGCGGGTGGCAGCGAGGTCAACAACGCCGCGTCGCGACGACTCGAGGAGGGCTTGCTGGGACGAGGCGGCAACGTGCTCAAGACGTTCGATCCGGGCAAGCACAAGCGCGACGCCGATGGCCGCTTTGCCAAGATCATCGCTGGACTACCCGGTCAGCATCCCGACCCTCGGCGTAGCCGGGCTGTCGCGGCGAAGATCAAGGGCACGGCGATTGCCGTGATTCCGACGCGCGATGGCTATGAGGTGAGGACTACCAACGACGCCACCGGTACGCACAACGAGTCCTCGATGCACGCGACGCCGGCCGAGGCTGCCGCCGAGGCGCTCAAGCGCCATCGACGGCTCTCTGAGGCCAAGGACTCGCTGGCCAAGGCGAGCACGCCGAAGCCGTTCAGCAAGTCGAAGACCTCGAACTGGGTGGCGCGCGGCGGTGGACTGCCGCCGTATATCCAGCACGTCGCTCACGCCCTCGTCGAGAAGCGCGGCAAGACGGAGTCCGAGGCGATCCGGATGGCGATCGGCATCGTCAAGAACTGGGCCGCCGGCAAGGGCAACGTCGACGCCAACACCAAGGCGGCGGCAGCCAAGGCAGTCGCGCAGTGGATGAAGCTGCGCGCCAAGGCGGCGGGCAAGCGCGCGGCCAAGACGGCCAAGAGCATCGCCGAGGCCGAGCTGATCGAGTCGCTGCTGGCGCTGGAGGAGGGCGAGGTCGAGGAGCTGGAAGAGAGCTTCTTGCTCGAGCTGGCCGAGGACGCGCCGATGGGCTTCGAGGTCGGTGATCCCGTGCGGCGTCACGAGCCCGACGCCAACGGCAACTACCACTTTGGCGAGCAGGGCCGTGTCGTTGCCGAGAACGTCGACCCCGACACCGGGGCCTACATCTACGACGTCCGTTGGCGTTCCGGTATCCAGCGCGACGTCCGGCAGTTCGACCTGCGCAACGTCCGGGACATGTCGCTGGCCGAGGCGCGCGGCACGAAGGCCAAGACGCCCCTGCCCAAGCCGCCCAAGGAGGAAAGCCCGGCCAAGGCCGAGGACAGGTCGTCGTCGATGGAAGCCGCGGGCGACCGCGTCGGCCATCTCCAGCGACGGCTCACGTCGCTGGGCTTTGAGCTCACCGACGACGGTCAGTTCGGTCCGGTCACCCAGGCGGCGGTCAAGGACTTCCAGCGCAACGCCATCCTCGTGCCCGACGGGATCGTCGGGCCGAAGACGACCGAGGCGCTGGCCGGCGCGCCGACACCGGAGGACATGGCGAGCGACGACACCGACGGCGACGGCGTGCCCGATGCGGCGGAGACGACGACCGACGCCACCGGTCACGAGGGCACGGCGGTCAACCGCAGCTCGGGCGCGACGGCCGAGACGCTCTACAAGGGCCTCGGCGTCGGCGTCGACGAGCCGCACGTCGGCGTCGCGGCGATGCAGCAGCGTCTCCAGAAGTCGGGCTACGCCGACCTGGAGGCCGACGGCCGCTTCGGGCCGGAGACCGAGAAGATCGTCAAGCGCTTCCAGCGCAAGTGGGGCCTGCGTGCCGATGGCATGTACGGCCGCAAGACCGGCAAGGCGCTCGACGGCGTGGTCGCCAAGACCGAGCAGCTCGCCGAGGCCATCGACGTGCGCTCGTCGACCTCCGGGATCGAGTTCGTCCGCGCCTACGGTCGCGAGCTCGCTCTGCGTCGCCAGCTCGAAGAGGGCAACTCGGGCTTGGAGGCGATGATCGCCAAGCTCGTCGCCGCGGGCATTCCGGCGGACCAGGCCAAGGCGATCGCGGCCAAGAACATCGGGGGCGGCAAGGACACGCCGTCGGCCGGCGGTGGCAAGGCCGTCGAGATGCGGCGCATGCCCAACGGCATGTTCGCGCCCAAGGGCCAGGGCGAGATCCTGAAGCTCGGCGACACGGTCAAGGTGCCGCACGCCCACGACAAGGAGAACGTCAAGGGCAAGCTGATCGGCGGCAAGGTCACCAACGTCGACAAGATCGGTACGGCCCAGGTCGAGCTCGATGACGGTCCCGACAAGGGCCAGCCGTTCCAGGTCGCCGCCGCGCACAACCCGGCGTGGGCGTCGTCGGGATCGGAGACGCCCGACGTCGAAGGCGCAGCCGACAGCGTGAAGGCGAAGGTCGCCGCGGCCGCGGCCAAGCACGGGTCACCGAGCGTCCAGACCGATCACATCGCGCCGTCGGCCGACGCGACACCCGGCACTGACGACGATGCCGACCTCTCTGGCTCGCCGGGACGCGGGCCGTCGGGCAAGCTGCGCAACTTCAAGGCGATGAGCGGCACCAAGCTCAAGAAGACGATCGCCGATCTCACCGCGTTCGGCAAGGACGCCGAGGCACTGGAGGCCGTCAAGGCGATCGCGAAGGAGAAGGGCGTGGCGTGGGCCGAGCCCGACGCGCCCGCGCCCGCGCCCAAGGCGAAGGCCAAGCCGACGGCCAGCGCGCCGGAGGCCGAGCCCGCGAAGGAGCCTGACGCGAAGCCGACGGTCAAGTCCTACGACCCGAAGACGGGACCGAGCGCCGAGGAGAAGGCCGCCAACGCCGCGAAGATGCACGGCGCGCCCGCGCCCGCCGCCGCGCCTGCCAAGCCAAAGAGCGAGCCGTCGGCGATGCTGAAGGGCGGCCCGAAGGCGGGCGGCGGCAAGGGACCGTCAGGCGTGGCCAAGCTGCCGGAGACGCTCTCGCCGAACGTCGGCGGCTACTCGCTGCACGAGCTGCCGCTCGGCGCGACGTTCTCGCTGGCCGACGGCGTCGAGTACCACACGCACAAGCAGGTCGGCAACGAGGGCCAGTGGATGATCGCCAAGCCGGTCGGCGGCGGGAAGGCCAAGCCGTTCCACAAGATGCTCGCGCCGGCCAACGTCGGCCCGCAGGTCGAGGGCTACGCCGGAGCTGAGGGCTCCGCTGGCGCGCCGGAGGTCGACGCTGCGGCCGAGGACGATCTCGCCGCGAAGCTCGAGTCCTCGGTGGCGATCGCGAAGAAGGCCAAGATGTCCGGGGGCAAGCCGGACTTCAAGCAGCCGGAGGCGGCCTCGGCCGCGCCGGTCGCGAACGCCGCGGCGCTGGCCGCCTACGAGGCGGCTGGCGGCACCGACCCGGCGATCATCGCGGCGCTGAAGGCAGCGGTGTCAGCCGCCCCTGCCAAGATGGCAGCCTGATGGCAGCCGTGAGCTTCGACCCGCGCCGGCACCCTCGCACGAGGCAGGGGAAGTTCGCCGAGGCGCTGGAGAAGCTCGCTGACGGCGAGCGTCTGACGATGCCTCACGGCGGCACGGTGCGCAAGGTCTCGGCGGCGCGCTACGAGCTGGGCGGGGCCGCAAAGGCCAACCGCATCGGCGTGCCGTTGCCGTCGATGGCCGCCGCGCGAATGCTCAACGACAGCGCGCAGAGCGACCATCCTGAGTCGCTCGGCGGCCCGCGGCGCTTCACCTCCCACGAGCACTTCACGCAGCGCGAGCGCAAGATCGAAGGCCAGCGCGCGCAGATCGCGAAGTCGCGCGCGGGCGCAGTCAAGAAGTAGTCCTTCGCCGAGTCGGGCCGCAAGTCCGATGTGGGGGTCGATCCGGAGCGTGTAACTCTTCACGCCATGAGCGGATCGGCAACGACCGAGAGCCGGGAGGCCCTCGAACTGCATGAGGGGATCTCGCTGCTTGAGGCCGCCTCCAGCAGCTTCGTGACGCGCCCCGACGGCACGCGCATCGAGTTGGGCTACGACATGAACGGCGACCTGAAGGCCGGGGGCGTCTTTGATGCCCAGGGCCGGGTGCCGCTTCACGTCATCCGCCCCGGCATCGGCAAGGGCCGGGGGCGTCACCTCTACGAGGCGGCGATGCTCTCCCGCGACGCGGGGAAGTTCACCGGTTGGAAGATGTACGCCAACCACCTCAGCCCCGAGGCCAAGAAGGCGGCCAACGGGCTGCCGCGCGATGTGCGGGATCTCGGCGGCCGCGTGCAGGAGAGCTGGTGGGATCCCACGGTCCCCGCCAACGTCGCGGCCGGGCACGATGCCGGCGGCGTCATGGGCATGGTCCGGCCGGTCAAGTTCATCCGCGAGCTGATCGACGACGATCCCGAGCTGGTCGAGGCTTCGATCTCGGCCCAGGCGACGGGCGTCCAGCCGATCACCCGCGATGGTCAGCGTGTCTGGCTGGTCGAGGGCATCCGGGACCGCGGGTCGGTCGACTGGGTGACCGAGGCCGGCGCGGGCGGGCGGATCGCGCCTCTGCTTCAGGAGTCCTACGCGGACGAGGAGGACGTGCAGACGGCTCTGTTGGAGTCGATGTCTGACGACTTCCTGCGCGAGCACCTGAAGGAGCACCGCCCGACCTTCCTCCAGGAGGCGGGCACGTCCACGGTCGAGGAGGCCAAGGACGACAAGAAGGGCGAGGACGACGAGAAGGTCGCCGAGCTCATGAAGAAGGGCCTGCCGGAGGCAGCCGCTCGCAAGGCGGCAGCGAAGGCGCTCACCGAGACCATCGAAACCCCGGGAGGGGATGTGGCCGAGATCACCCCGGAGGCGCTCGCTGACGCGCTGAAGGCACACCCAACCCTGATCGTCGAGGCGCTCACCGCGAGCGGCGAGGGTCAGGTCTTCATCACGAGCCTCGTCGAGGCCAAGCTGGAGGAGGAGCGCGACACGCTCCGCGCCGAGAGCAAGGCCGACACGGACCGCGCGTTCGAGCTGGCGCGCATGGAGCGGGAGGCCCACGGGCTCATCCGCGAGAGCAAGCTGCCGGACTCGTGGCAGGAGGCCCTGATCGGGAAGTTCTCGATCGACGAGGCCAACGCGCCCGCGCCCGCGCTCGACGTCGTCGCCAAGGTCGGCGAGGACGGCAAGGTCGAGAAGCCCGCGATCGAGGTGCTGCGCGAGGCCGTGACGTCGGAGATCGACGCCGAGCGCCAGAAGCTCCGCGAGGCCAGCACGACGCGTGTGCGGCCGCCGGCCGCGGTGCTCTCCGAGACCAAGGCCACGCCCGCCAAGGGCTCCGACGAGCCCGAGGACAAGAAGACCGTCGAGGAGGCGCAGGTCGGCGAGACGCCGTTCTGGAAGTCCTTCCTCGAGGAGAACGGGATCGCCGACCCCGAGGCCGCCTACACGGCCATCCAGGGCTAGCCGGCCAGAGCGCGAACAGGAGACACGAGCAAAATGACCTACAGCCGCCCCGGCGCTGGCACCCACCTCGTCAACTCGACGGGGGCGATCCTGACGCACGGCCAGCCCGTGTCGATCGGCGGGATCTCGGGCATCGCCATCAAGCAGAAGGCGACCAAGTGGAGCGACCCCTTCACGGCCGCGACGCAGATCCAGACCGGTGAGAAGTTCTGGTGCATCACCAAGGGCATCGTCCAGGTGGACAGCGCTCCTCTCACCACGCCTGCCAAGGGCGATCCGGTCTACATCGTCGTCGCGACGAACGTGCTCACGAAGACCGTGGGCTCGAACGTCAAGTTCGGCCGCATCGTGGAGCTGCCCGGTGACGGGCGGTCGGTCCCCGCTGGCAAGGCCCGCATCGACCTCGACATGAAGGACTCCTTCTAGGAGTCCGGTCCAGGCGCTCAAGGAAAGACGAGAGGAACCCCCAGATCATGAGCCGCTACGGCGATTACAAGCGCCCGGTCCTGCTGTTCGAGGCGTACACGGACTGGCGCGATAGCTTGCAGGAGGCGGACACCCGCGCCGACTTCCCGAGCTTCCTGTTCGGGCCGGTCCGCCAGAGCCTCTGGCACGGCTACGAGCGCGTGCAGCCGCAGTACAAGCGCTACGCGCGTATCGAGAACATGCCGGACTTCCGCGAGCGCCGTCTGCTCGGGCTGACCGGGATGAGCAAGCCGGGCTACGTCGGCGAGCACGGCGAGTACCCGATGATGACGCGCGGCGAGCGTCCGCCCGCCCCGCTGGTGGTCGACACCTACGGTGCGACGTACGGCATCACGCGTCACGCGATCATCAACGACGAGATCGACGAGCTGCTCAAGAGCGCGCCGATGGAGATGGGCGACGCCTCGGCGGAGTTCATCGTCGAGACGGTCATCGCGCTCATCGAGTCCAACCCGACGGCTCCGGACGGCAACCCGTTCTTCTCGTCGGGCCGCGGCAACCAGGACACGGCGGCGCTGTCGGAGGACTCGCTGGCGCGCGGCGTGTCCAAGATGACCAAGCAGCTCGACGACACGGGCCGGCGCATCCGCGTCAACGTCTCGTCGCTGGTCGTGGGCGACCCCGTCCAGCAGCTCATCGCCAACCGCATCGTGAACTCGCAGCTCACGGGCGGCCAGCAGACGATCGCCTCGGCGGCCGGTGCGGGCACGGGCGTGTTCGACAAGGGCCAGCTCAACCCGCTGGCGGGGATCATCCCCAACGACGGGGTGATCTACGACCCGTACCTGTCGGACGCGAACGACTGGTACATGTTCGCGGATCCGGCGCGGGTGCCCGCGTTCGCGGTGGGCTTCCTCAACGGCCAGGAGACGCCGCAGGTGTTCCTGAAGTCGCCGCAGGTCCGGGCGGCGCTCGGCGGCGGCGGGCAGGATCCCTACACGTTCGAGCTCGACTCGATCGACTTCAAGGTCCGCATGGACTTCGGCGTCGCGGCCGTCGATCCGCGCGGTGCCTACCGGAGCGTCGTCGCGTAGCTCCGGCTGCTCAGCGAGAGAGAACAGGAGAACCTGAGTTATGCCGAGGGGCAACGACAAGGACGAGCAGGCGATCGCTCTGCACGAGCTGGGCGACGCGTTCGGCGAGGGGGTGGGCAACGCGGAGGAGCTGATCAACGGCAACGCGGCGCTGCGCACCGCTGAGCTGGCGGCGATCAGCATCCTGCCGGTCATCCAGGCCGACACCGACGCGCTGAACCTCGACGACCTCGAGGGTCCGAACGGCGAGTACGTCGTGGACGCGTGCGTGCGTGGCGCGGGTCGGACCAAGGGCACGATCGTCGTGTTCGAGACCGAGGACGGGCGCACGCTCAAGCACCTCGCGGAGAGCAACTACGACGACAAGCCGTCGTCGGGTCCGCGGCGTGCGTCGGCGGCGTCGGCCGATGTCGACGACGAGGACGACGAGGCCAAGTCGGCCAAGAAGACCACGGCTCCGGCCAAGACGCCCGCCAAGGCGTAGATCTACACCCACACGCCAGTGCCGGAGGGGCGGGGCTTCGGCCTCGCCCCTTCGTCGTCTCGGCTGAGCACAGGAGCGCTCCCTCATGGATGCACCCACCACCACCGATGTGCTCGCTCGGACCGAGCTGGACTTGCTGACGGAGGCGAGTGAGGCCAAGCTCGCGATCATCGTCGCGACGGCCAACGCGCTGTTCCTGCGGTTCACCGGTCAGGAGTGGGCGACGGTGGAGGAGCCGCTGGAGCCGCTGGTGCATCGCGCGGTGCAGGGCCTGTCGGAGCTGACGGCCTATCAGCAGTCGGAGGACTACCTGGAGACGTTGAGCGACTTCGACTTGATCCAGAACTTCAGCGCGGGGCCGTACAGCGAGACGCGGCGCAATCCGGCGGAGGCGGCCAAGGCGCGGTTGATCGTGCCATGGCCGTGGCTGAGTGCGCTGCTGTGGCAGCTCCTGACGCCCGACAAGTACGACTACTGGGTGGACTTCTTCGCGGGGACGGTTGCGCCCGCGTTCGCGGTGCAGGAGGTCGACTGGGCGGGCGATGTCGACATCGACTCGGCGCACCTGTGGGGGGCCTAGATGGGACTGCGCAGCGTCCTGGTCGATCGTGCCCGGCTGGTGGTCAAGGAGGGAACGGGCGTCAAGGTCGAGGGCACGACGTTGATGGAGCCGGGCCACGGCGAGTGGTTCAGGTGCCGCCTGTTTCTCGACATGCAGCAGTACGAGGAGCGCAGCGAGCAGGGCGGCCGGCGCAAGCGCGTCAAGACGCCGCAGGTGATGTTCGGCGTCAAGGACGTGGCGGGTGATCCGTTGGACGTGCGCGCGGACTCTGAGCTGGAGGTCGACTCCAAGGAGTTCGGGCGGGCGCTGTGGCAGATCACGGGCGACCCGCAGCCCATCCGCAAGAAGCGGCGGGTGATCGGCGGGCTGGTGCAGGTCGAGCGCGTGGTCGAGACGCCGCGTGAGGGTGTGGTGTAGGTGGCGCGCGGTGAGGGCCTGCGGGTCAAGCTGGATCCGATCGAGGGGCTGAGCACGCCGGGCCTGCTTGACGACGCGGGGCTGCTGTTTCAGTGCCCGCCGATGGACGAGTTCTCGGTCGATGTGGCGCACAGCCACACCGACTACGAGACGCTCGATCTCCAGCACAGCCGCAAGGGTGTGCCGCAGCTTGAGACCGTGAGCTTCGACACGTTGGTGGTGGACTACGGGCTGTACGTCGTAGATGACGACGCGCCCGAGGTCGAGGAGGTCAGTCAGACGCTGAAGCTGATCTGCCTGAGCGGTGATCCGTTCATGCTGACGGCGGCGCACGCGCTGCCGCCGCGGGGCTTTTCGAGCTGGTCGGCGGCGCTGGCGGGGCCGGAGGTGCAGTGGCCGGCGACGCTGCGCTCGCTGCGGATCACCGAGAAGGCCGGCGAGGGCGATGCGCGCTACCTCAACGTCAACTTCGTGGAGTACCGGCCGCCGGTCCAGAAGCGTCAGGCGCTGGGCAAGGCGCGGCCAGGTGGCCGGAAGTTCCCGACGGTGGCGCGGCTGTATGCCGATGGTACGGCGCGCGACAGCAATGACCACGTGCTGGGCAAGGCGCTGGTCGACCCGGTGACGCTGGCGTCGCTGGCGACGTTCTTCTACGGCGACGCCGCGCGCGGTGCGGACATTCAGCGGGCCAACGGGCTGGGCAACTGGGGGCGCAACGACGCGCTGATCCTGCATCCGAAGTACCGCAAGCTGAAGTCGTTGACGCCGGCCAAGCTGACGATCCCGAAGCCCTCGGCTCCGTTGCTGACGTCGAGCTCGGCTCAGGCGACGACCGGGACGACCAAGCTGGCGGGCGTCGCTGGATTTGCGGGCTGATGGCGAAGAGCACGATCCACTCGGACTTCGTGGCGGCCTACGGGCGTGAGGCAAGCTCGCTGGATCTCGCCTCGCAGGAGTTCCGGCTGTCGGCGATCCGTCCGGACATCGGGCCACCTGCGCCGATCGACGGGCTGGTGGAGCAGGTCGAGTGGCGCGACGAGGGCACGGCCGACAACCTCAACATCATCCCGGTGCTGCGCGGGTCGATGAGCGTGCGGCTTCAGGACACCGCGGCGGGCGAGACGCCGTTCGTGCTGCGCGACGGTCATCGGGTGCGGTGCGAGGTGAAGTGGTTCGGGGCGTGGAAGCCGCTGTGGGAGATGCGGATCCAGGCCCCGCCGGAGCGCACGGTCGAGGACGGCACGGCGACGATGGACCTCGCCGACGATCTCGTTCTGGCGAGCCAGAGCGAGGGCATGTTCCGCTACCGGGCGGGCAAGAAGCGCAAGCGGCGCGGGTGGCTCTACCACGAGATCGTCATCGACGTCTGCAAGCGCTACCGGATCCCGTGCGGGCCGCTGGTCAAGGGCACCAAGCGGCTGAAGAACTTCGCGCCGACCGGGCAGCCGGTGAGCCCGTTGGAGGCGATCAGACTGGCGGTGGAGGCCGAGCAGGGCTACACCGGCAAGCGGATGCTGATCGCGTGGCGGCCGGACGGCAGCGGCCGGTTCTGCCTGCACGTCACGCACCCGGTGCGTAACCCGCTGCTGTACGTCTTTGCCGATCAGATCCGAAACGCGACGGTCTCTCCGGTGCGGCGCGCGATGCTGGCGACGGCGGTCGTCGCGACGGGCACGTCGAAGAAGAAGGGCAAGGGCAAGTCCAAGAAGTACGCCCACCGCGAGGTGTCGGCGGCCGCGGTCAAGCAGTTCGGCTACGTCGAGCGGCGCGTCAAGCTGCCCGGCTACGCCGACGGCAAGGGCGACGTCGTCGCGAAGGCCAAGCGCGATCTGGCGAAGAACCTCAAGCCGGTGCGCAACATCTCCAACTTCATCCACTACGGGATCGCGTTCGTGCGCCGTGGCGATACCGTCGAGGTGTCGATGCCCTACGAGGGCTTCGTCGGTGAGCAGGGCTTCCTGTTCGTCACGTCGGTCGTGCACACGCTGTCGGGCACCGACTACACGATGTCGCTGAACCTGACGTGGCGGGATCCGCTGGACCCCAACAAGCTGCGCGAGGAGCGCGAGAAGGCCATGCGGGCGCGCAAGCGCGCGGCGCGCGGGAAGAAGAAGACCTGATGGCCTACGTCGGCGGCTCGCTGACGTCGCTGTTTGGCCAGAAGCCGCAGGCGGCGACGAAGCTCGCGGCGCGGGACATGGCGGCCAAGGGCGCTGACCGGATGCACGAGGTCGCGGCGCAGAACACGCCTGTGAAGACCGGGCGGTTGCGGACGGGCTGGTACCAGCTCCCCGTGACCAAGACCCACTACTTGATCGCGCCGGCCTTCCGATCGGGCATCGCCAACGACTACAAGTACGCGCCGTTCGTGGAGTACGGCACGGGCCTGTTCGGGCCGCGTCACCGCGCCTACGTCATCACGCCGAAGAAGGCTCCGTTTCTGGCGTGGCGTGACCCGGTGACGGGCCAGTGGATCCGCGCGCGGAAGGTGCTGCATCCGGGCTCGCCGGGCAATCACATGGTCGCGATTGCCGCGGCGGTGGTGGAGGCCGAGACGGACGCCGGCCCGCTGATGCAGGTGATCCTGGATCGGTGGGCAAGGGAAGTCGAAGCGAGCGCCGACTGATGCGCTCCGGACCGGAGGACTGATGCGCAAGTCGATCGACGTGCTGCGCTCGGTGAAGAAGTACATCGCCGAGGACGTGCTGCCCGACTATGAGGTGCGGTTGAGCTCGGAGGAGGGCGCGTGGGAGCGGCCGTTTTGTCGGGTGGCGTGGTCGACGTCGGGCAACCAGCGCGCGATCGGCAAGCTCCAGCTTGAGCTGCGTCGGACGCTGAGCATCGTGGTGTGGCCGGTGGAGAGCGCGACGGCTGACGAGGGCAAGCTCGTCGCCGAGGCGGTGGTGGAGGCGCTGACGCTGGCGTTCTCGATGGGGTTGCACACCGACTCCTACAGGTCGGCGAGCAACCGCGCGCATCCGCGGCGGATCCCGGTGTGGGACTACGACGGCGTGCCGCTGACGGCCGCCGTCGCCGAGAATGCGCGCGCAACGACGGACTTCGCGACGGTGATCGATGACCCGGAGATCGGCGACATCGACGACCCCAACACGCCGAAGTCCCGCGTGGTGACGGGTGACATTCGGTTGCGGTGGACGCGCAGTGTCGCGGTCGCGGCCGAGGGCGAGGTCGTTGTCGGCGTGCCGCTGGAGAGCCAGGCGTCGTAGCAAGTCCGATGTGGGGGGTCCTCGATCCGGAGTTACTCTCGTCCGGATCGCAGGTGGTGAACACCCGGAAGGACGAACAGATGCCGACGGCCCCCCGCAAGAAGGACGACGACCAGCCCGCCGAGGCCGCCGAGGCGGCCGTTGAAGCGCAGCGTGAGGTTGATCCTCCGGAGGAGGCCGAGCGGTTCGATCACGCCTTCCTGACCGAGGCGGCCGGGAGCTTCGGCTATCAGCCGTTCGAGGTGGCCGGCGCGCTGTCGGCGGTCTCCAAGAAGAACCTGACCATCGACGAGGCCGCAGCCGCCACCAAGGCATGGCTGAAGGCTCCCGTCAAGACGGACACCGTGGAGGCGTAGACGGCGATGGCCGGCACGTTCAGCAAGAGCAACCGCCCGAAGCGGCCGGGCGCGTACTTCGCCTTTCAGGCGAAGGTCGCAGAGCCCACCCTCGTCAACCCGCAGGGCGTCGTGGCGCTCGGCTTCACCCACTCGTGGGGTCCCGAGAACACCGTCATCCCGCTGAACTCCTTCGGCGACTTCCTCGGCAAGTACGGGCAGGGCGGCACGACGCCGCCGACGTACACGTCGGGCTACCGCTCGGTCCGCGACACCTTCAAGGGCGAGGGCCTGCCGGGCTACGGCGGCGCGGGCCAGGTGCTCGGCTACCGCATCGTCGGCTCCGGCGGCGCGTACGCCACGAAGGTGCTTCAGAACACCACGCCGGCCGCGGCGATCACGCTCACGGCGCGCTACAAGGGCACCTACGGCGGCCAGATCACGCTCGACGTCGTTGCCGACGTCACCGACCCGACCAACAAGCACAACTTGGTCGTCAAGGTCGAGGGCGCGGAGGCCGAGCGCTGGGTCTACGCCAAGACCAACATCGCCGACCTCGTCGCGCAGATCAACGGCGCGTCGCCCTACGCGGTCGCCAACGCGTCGAAGTGGGTCACCGCGACGCAGACGATCACGGGCGTCGCCCTGAACCTCGTCGCCGCGCAGGCGCTGACGGGCGGCAACGACGGCGCGACGCTGGTCGCGGGCGACTTCTCGGCCGCGCAGACCGCGCTGGAGCCGTGGCGCTTCAGCGTCATGGCCTTCGACAACCAGGTCGACCCGACGATCCTCGCGGCGCAGGTCGCGTGGGCCAAGGATCTCAACTCCAAGGGCAAGCGCTTCATGTCGGTCGTCG
>JBEVLC010000394.1:0-12057 GCA_040509415.1 Baekduia sp.
TGTCTCTTGACCCCGCCGCAGACGTCGCCCAGGCGGTCGCGGCGCTGGATGCCCTGACGCGCAAGCTGCGCACCGAGTGCCCGTGGGACCGCGAGCAGGATGAGCGGACGATCGTGCCGCACACGCTCGAGGAGGCCTACGAGTTGGCCGACGCGGCGCACCGCCGCGACGACGCCAAGCTGCTCGACGAGCTCGGCGATGTGCTCTTCCAGGTCCATTTCCTGTCGCTGCTGCTCGAGGAGCGCGGCGCCGGGTCGCTGGCGCAGGTCGCCGAGCACGTGCGCCAGAAGCTGATCCGCCGCCACCCCCACATCTTTGGCGAGGTGGAGGTCGCTGACGCCGGCGAGGTGCTGGCCAATTGGGACGCGATCAAGTCCACCGAGGCCGATCGGGAGCCGGGCATCTTCGGCGAGGTGCCCGAGAACCTGCCTGCGTTGCTCTACGCCCGCAAGGTCCAGCGGCGCACCGCCTCGAGTGGCTTGGACGTCGACGAGCCGCCCTATGCGGCGGTCGGCGGCATGCTCGAGGAGCTGGAGGCCGCCGACGATCCCGACGCGCGCTACGTCGCCGCCGGCGACCTCCTGTTCGCGGCCGTCAACGTCGCGCGCAAGCTCAAAGTCGACCCGGAGCTCGCGCTGCGGTCCTCGGCCGATAGGTTTCGCGCGCGCGTCGAGGCCGCCGAGCGTCTCGCCGAGGCCGACGGCGCGAGCTGGAACGACCTTCACACCGGTCGCCAGATGACCTATTACGCGCAGGCCCGACTCCAAGAAGAGGACTGAGACCCGACTGCCATGAGCGCCATCGAACGCGTCCACGCCCGCCAGATCCTCGACTCGCGAGGGAACCCTACCGTCGAGGTCGAGCTCGCCCTGCGCTCCGGCGCGACCGGCCGCGCGGCCGTCCCGTCCGGCGCCTCCACCGGCGAGTTCGAGGCGACCGAGCTGCGTGACGGCGGCTCGGCGTACCTCGGCAAGGGCGTCACGCAGGCCGTCGGCAACGTCAATGGTGAGATCGCGACCGCGATCGCCGGCCTCGACGCCTCCGACCAGGCCGCCTTGGACGGCAAGCTGATCGAGCTCGACGGCACGCCGAACAAGTCGCGCCTCGGCGCCAACGCGATCCTTGGCGTCTCGCTCGCCGCGGCGCACGCGGCCGCGGCCGAGGAGGGCCAGCCGCTGTGGCGCTACCTCGGGGGCGAGAGCGCGCACGTGCTGCCCGTGCCGATGATGAACGTCCTCAACGGCGGGGCGCATGCCGACAACTCCGTGGACTTCCAGGAGTTCATGATCGTGCCCGTCGGCGCGTCCTCGTTTCGCGAGGGGCTGCGCTACGGCGCGGAGGTGTTCCACGCGTTGAAGAAGACGCTGCATGACCGCAAGCTCGGCACGACCGTCGGTGACGAGGGCGGCTTCGCCCCGAACCTGGAGTCCAACGAGGCGGCACTGGAGCTGCTCGTCGCCGGCATCGAGGCCTCGGGCTACAAGCCGGGCGAGGACATCGCGATCGCGCTGGACCCGGCGACGTCGGAGATCTTCGAAGGCGGCGTCTACGACCTCGAGCACGAGGGTCGCAAGCTGAGCTCGGTGGAGCTGGCCGACTACTGGTCGGTGCTCGCCGGCAAGTACCCCATCCTGTCGATCGAGGACGGGATGGATGAGGAGGACTGGGACGGGTGGAAGGCGCTGACCGACAAGATCGGCTCCACGGTCCAGCTGGTCGGCGACGACCTCTTCGTCACCAACGTCGACCGCCTCGAGCGCGGCATCGACGCCGGCGTCGGCAACTCGATCCTCATCAAGGTCAACCAGATCGGCACGCTGACCGAGACGCTGGCCGCGATCGCCATGGCGCGTGAGGCCGGCTACACCGCGGTGATGTCGCACCGCTCGGGGGAGACCGAGGACGTCACGATCGCCGACCTCGCCGTCGCGACCGGCTGCGGCCAGATCAAGACCGGCGCGCCCTCGCGCTCCGATCGCGTGGCGAAGTACAACCAGCTGCTGCGCATCGAAGAGGCCCTGGGCGCCGACGCGACCTACCCGGGCCGCTCGGTCTTTCGCTCATAGCGTGCAGGAACGCGCGTGTGCGGGGCGAACGGGCCTAGTAGATGTCCCCAGCCCGCCAGTCCGCGGCGCACGCGCGCTCCCGTCCCTCCACGGAGCCTCGGCCTCGACAAAGGCCACGCGTCGTCGCGGGTGGCGGCCGGGCCATTCGCTGGGATCGCGTCGGGCGCGTCGCGCTGCTGATGGTCCTGCTTGGTGTCGTGGCCCTGTACGTCGGGCCGTCGATCACGTTCTTTCACACCTACCGCGAGGCGCAGGCGCGTCGTGGCGAGGTCAGCGCGCTGCAGGCCGAGAACAAGCGCTTGCGCGCGCGGCGCACGGCCCTGAAGAACCCGCGCACGCTGGAGCGCGAGGCGCGCCGGCTGGGGCTCGTCAAGCCCAGCGAGCGCCCGTTCATCGTCAAGGGCCTCCCGGGCGATCGGTAATAGCTCGCCGGCGCTAGCCTGCGCCCGTGGCCCAGTTCGAGACGTCGATGTTCCAGTGGAAGGAGGGCGAGCGCCGGGTGCGCGAGTCCCTTCCGGACGAGCGCATGGCGATGGATCGCGTCGTCGACCATGTCCTCGCGGAGCTGCGCCGCCGGCTCGGTGGTCCGTTCACGATCGACGAGCTGGTCGAGCTCTACGACCAGGGCACCGGCTGGTGCACCGACATCGCCTACAGCGTCGCGCCAGGAGCGCCCTGGGCATGGGACGCGCGGACGACCGCGGACGCCGCCTTCGGCCGCTACGTCCGCGAGGCCTCCGACTACGCGGGCGGCCGCCGGCTGGATCCGCGCCCGGCCGACTGAGGCATCTGCGCGAACCGCAAGTACACCCCGAGCACGCCGGCCGGTGCGAAGCCCAGGCGCGCGTAGAGGTCCTTGGGCCAGTCGTCGGCGTCGGCGACGATGAACAGCAGCTCCGGAGCGGCCGCTAGGGCGGCACGTGCCGCCGCGGCGACCACCGCGCGCCCGTAGCCGCGGCCGCGGTACTCGGCGAGGCAGATGACGTCCTCGACCTGCGCCTCGGCGCCACGGGTCCACAACCGCGCCCAGGCGACGACGTCCTCGCCGTCGCAGACCGCGAAGCGACGCTCGTGCGCGCCGGTGGGCCCGAAGGTGCGGTGGTGCTCAAGCAGGTGCCGGCGCGTGCGCGCGTCGCGGCCGTAGGGCGTGTCGCGGTCGGTCTGGAGGTAACGGTCGTTGGCGGCCAGAACCGCGTCGACCGAGACCTCGACGACCTCGACGCCCGCGACGGCGTCTGGCGTCGCCGCGGGGCCGGTGTGGAGCTGGAAGAGGTGGCGGCTGGCGTCGTAGCCGCGGGCGACGAGCTCGTCGCGCAGCCGCGCCTGGGCGGGCGGCTCGAGCAGCAGGCGCCGGTGCGGGAGGTCATGGCCGCCGAGCAGGCGCTCGGCGTGAGCATCGAGCTCGGCCGCGCTCAGGCCGCCGGCATCGTCGATGGCCCAGAGGACGTTGCGGTCATAGCAGCGCTCGAGGTCGGGCGAGAGGAAGGCCTGTCCCCAGGCGCCGGTGATCGTCCGCCCGACGACGGCGCGCATAGCGCGTTCGAACGCGAACGCGCGGCGGAGCCCGCCGTCGCTCATGGACGTGCGCGCCCTCGCAGGCGAGCGCACGTCCGTTGCGCGTCAGTCCTCGTCGGTCTCGGCGTCGGCGCCATCGCCGACCCGCTTGATGACGATCTGGTCGGCCTCGACCGTCACCTCGACCTGGCGGTGGCCCGACCAGTGCTCGGCGTAGGTGCCGTCGTCGGCGATCGCCGGGTCCAGCCACAGGCCGTAGCCCTCGTCGCCGTGGTCGAAGGTGCCCTCGTAGGCAGAGCCCTTCTTCGCGCCGGTGCGTGCCCGGCCACGACCGCCGCGGCGGCCCCGGCGGCGCTTGGGCGCGCCGTCTTCGCCGGCCTCGTCGGACGGCTCGTCCTCGTCCTCGCCGGCCTCGGCCTTGCGGGCGGCCTCGGCCTCCAGCTCGGCGGCGATGAGCGCGTCGTCTTCGGCGCGGAGGTCGATCTCGTCGTCGAAGTCGACCCCAGGAGCCTCCGAGGACTCCCCGTCGGGGAGCAGGTCGTTCTCCTTCTTGAAGGCTTCGATCTGCTGGACGGTGACCTCCAGCTGGTGAGCGACCCATGCGTCCGTGCGCCCTTGGCGCACCCACGTACGGATCTGGTTCAGATGAGGGCGGAGCGATCGTCTTGCCATACGAAGGTGGCCATCCTAGTCGACAGTCCGGGCGGTACGTCGGCTCCGTCCGTCAGGCTGCAGTCCGATGCCCGACCTCCCACGCACGACTTCGCACAGGCTTTTGGGGCAAGGTTCGTGATCCGACGACGTTCCCGCAATTTGATGGTTTCGCGCTGCTTGCATGTGGGCACCGGCCCTGCGAGACTCGCTCGGCCGGTGGCAGGGACGTTGGGAGGCGTCCAACCATGCTCGTACTGACACGAAAGTCCAACCAGAGCATCATGATCGGAGACGACATCGAGGTCTCCGTGCTCTCCATCATGGGCGAGAAGGTGCGCATCGGCATCCAGGCTCCGCGCGACATCCCGGTGTTCCGCAAAGAGGTCTACCTGGAGATCCAGCAGGAGCGCGCCGGGACCGTTGGCGGAGGTGCCGCCGAGCATTCCGACAACGTGCGCGGCGAGGTCGACGAGGCGCTGCGCAAGCTCGGCACCGCGGCTGAGTAATCGTCTTCTGGGCGATCAGCCCATGACGTAGTACAGCGTCTCGAACATCGCGATCGTCACCAGGACGGCCGTGGCGACGAGGATGAGGTACAGCAGCCCGAAGCGCATCGAGCCGCGCTTGTGGGTCTTCTCCAGATGGCGCTTGCGCGCGCGCAGCTCGACCTCGCGCCGCAGGCGGTCGGCCTGTTCGCGATCCTGCTCGATCTCGTCGACGAGCGCCCGTTCCAGCTGGGCGAGGCTCTGACGCATGCGCATCAGCCCAGAAGGCTACCGCTCACACGCGCTCCATAACCCTCGCCCGGCGTCGCGCGCTTGGCGCGCCAGCGCGGCGAAGCGGTCCGTGAAGCGCACGTTGGGCGCGATCGTCAGCGTGGTCGCGTAGCCGCCGCGCACGAGTGCCTCGTTGACGAACAGCCCGTCGCCGGCGCGGTAGACGTAGGCCAACAGCCGCCCATAGCGATCGCGCGCTTCCGCGTCGGCGACCAGCCGGACCTCACGTCCATCGACCAGCCGGCGGTTCGCGGCCGAGGCCCGCTTGCCGAAGCACTGCACGGGGGTGTGCGGCTTGACCGTCTCGGGCGTGTCGACGCCGATGTAGCGCACGCGCTCCTGTCGGCCGCCGACGGCGACCAGGATCGTGTCGCCGTCGACCACGCGCAGCACCCGCGCGGTCGCCGAGGAGGAACCGCCGTCCTCACCGCGCTGCACCCAGCCGTAGCCGGCGGCGAGGAGGACGACGAGGACCCAGGGCAGCGTGCGGCGCATCGGCCGCCGACCCTAGGCGCAGCAGGGGCGTGACGGGTGCGCCGTTGCACACTCGTCACGCCGCCGCCGCAGCGCTTAAGCGATCGTGACCTCGCTGGAGAGGTACACGTCCTGGATCGCGTTGAGCAGTTCGACGCCCTCGGCGGTCGGCCGCTGGAACGCCTTGCGGCCGGAGATGAGCCCGGCGCCGCCGGCGCGCTTGTTGATGACCGCGGTGCGGACCGCCTCGGCCAGGTCGGTCGCGCCCGACGATGCGCCGCCGCTGTTGATCAGCGGGGAGCGGCCTAGGTAGCAGTTGATCAGCTGGTAGCGGGTCAGGTCGATCGGGTTCTCGGTCGTCAGCTGGTCGTAGACCAGCTTGTGGGTCTTGCCGTAGGACCCGCCCAGCGCGTTCATCGCCGTGTAGCCGCCGTTGTTCTCGGGCAGCTTCTGCTTGATGATGTCGGCCTGGATCGTGACGCCGAGGTGGTTGGCCTGGCCGGTCAGGTCGGCCGACAGGTGGTAGTCGGTGTCGCCCTGCTTGAACGCCGAGTTGCGCAGATAGCACCAGAGCACGGTGAACATGCCCAGGCGATGAGCCTCCTCGAAGGCCGCGGCGACCTCGACGATCTGGCGGCCGCTGTTCTCGGAGCCGAAGTAGATCGTCGCGCCGACGCCGGCGGCGCCCATCTCGGCCGCGCGCTGGGGCGAGGCGAACATGATCTGGTCCGCGCCGTTGGGGTAGGTCAGCAGCTCGTTGTGGTTGAGCTTGACGATGAACGGGATCTTGTGCGCCCACTTGCGGCCGACCGCGCCGAGGACGCCGACGGTCGATGCCACCGCGTTGCAGCCGCCCTCGACGGCCAGCTCGACGATGTTGTTGGGGTCGAAGTACTTGGGGTTGGGCGCGAAGCTCGCGCCGCCGGAGTGCTCGATGCCCTGGTCGACCGGCAGGATCGACACGTAGCCGGTGCCGCCGAGGCGCCCGTGGTCAAAGAGCCACTGCAGGTTGCGCAGCACGGTCGAGGAACGATCCGTGTCGCGGACGACACGGTCGACGAAGTCCGGGCCCGGCAGGTGGAGCTCAGAAGCGTCGATGGTGGTGCTGCGATGGTTCAGGAGCGTGTCGGCATCGTCGCCGAGCAGCTCCTCGAGACGCGATCCGCTGAGCACGTCGGTGGTCACTGTCAGACCTCCAAAAGAGTCATGGCTTGGACTGCGGATCATAGGCGTCGGTAGGCTCACGCGGCAGATGGAGCACCACTTCAGCGGGCCGAGCTACACGATCGGCATCGAAGAGGAGCTGATGATCGTCGACGCCGGCTCCTATGAGCTCGTCAACGCCATCGAGTCCCTGCTCGAGGACGCCGCCGGCGTCGACACCACGGCGGGGGAGATCAAGCCCGAGCTGATGGAGTCGGTGCTGGAGATCGCGACCCGTCCGGCGGCCAACACCGGGGAGGCCGGCCAGCAGCTGCGCACGCTGCGCCGCCAGGTCTGCGAGATCGCCGCGCGCCGCGGCCTGGCGATCGGCTCGGCGGGCACGCACCCGTTCGCCCTCTGGGAGGACCAGCGGATCGCGTCGCGCCAGCGCTACCGCGAGCTGGTCAACGCGCTGCGCTTTGTCGCGCGCCAGGAGCTGATCTTCGGCCTGCACGTCCACGTCGGCCTCGACGACCCCGACAAGGCGATCCACGTCGCCAACGGGATGCGCGTCCATCTGCCGGTCCTGCTCGCGCTCAGCGCCAACTCGCCGTTCTGGCGTGGCGACGGCACGGGCATGGCGAGCACGCGCCTGCCGATCTTCCGCGCGTTCCCGCGCGTGGGCGTGCCGCCGAGCTACCGCGACTGGGCCGACTACGAGCGCCAGATCGAGTTCATGGTGTCCAGCGGCGTGATGGAGGACTACACCTACCTCTGGTACGACGTCCGTCCGCACCCCAAGCTGGGCACCGTCGAGATCCGCGCGTGCGACGCGCAGACCCGGGTCGAGCACACGCTTGGCCTCGCCGCGCTGATCCAGGCGATGGTCAAGGAGCTGGCCGAGCACTTCGACGAGGGCAAGCATCTCGGCGAGTACCCGTGGCAGATGCTTGACGAGAACCGCTGGCTGGCCGCGCGCCATGGTCTTGGCGGGGAGCTCGTCGACCTGCCCACCAACGCGCGGGTGGCGACCAAGGCGCTGGCCCAGCGGCTGCTGGATCGCCTGCGCGACCACGCGCAGGACCTCGGCTCGGCCGCCGAGCTGGAGGGCATCGAGGATCTGCTGTCGCGCGGCAACGGCGCCGCCCGTCAGGTCGTCGTCTACGAGGCCAATCACGACCTCCGCGAGGTCATGGCCGAGGTCGTCGCCGCGACCACCGGCGACGGCGACACCGAGTTCTAGGCCGTCACTTCGGAGACTGCTCACCGGTCGGGCGCCCGGAGGCCTAGAATCGATCTTCAGATGGCCGGGACGCCCGACCTGTTCGTGGTCTGCAAGAAGTGCGGGTCTGAGGTCAGCCCGTACATCACCGAGTGCCCGTATTGCGGGACGCGGTTGCGGAAGCGAGCCCCGAAGATCGATCGCCGCTCCGGCGACGCTGCTCCGCGCGCGCCGCGGCGCGTCACGCGTCCGACGCTGAGCCCGCTGCGCACCAACGAGATCCCCGGCATCCGCGGCGACCCGACGGGCCGGCCGAACGCGACCATCACGCTGCTGGTGCTGTCGCTGTTCGGCTTCCTGGTCCTGCCGTTCGTCAGCGACGCCGACGTCGCGCTGATCTCGCTCGGCGGCGACGCGTGGCGGTACGTCACGGCGGCCTTCCTCTATCCCAACGCCTGGTACCAGCTGGCCGTGCTACTGGCGATCGGCATCTTCGGCTGGCGGCTGGAGTTGCGCCACGGCCCGATCCTCGTGGTCGCGATCTTCCTTGCCTGCGGCGTCGGCGGCAACGCGATCGCCGCGGCGGCAGGGCAGGACGTCCTGATCTTCGGTGCGCCCGGCGCGGCGCTGGGCATGCTCGCGGCCTGGGCCGTGCCCGACGTCCTGCGGGCCCGTAACGGCGTCGAACACGACGGCGACCTCCTCGGTACCGCGGTCATCGGCGTGACCGTCGCGCTCATGCCGGCGGTCGTTCCCAGCGCGAGCGCGATCGCGACGTTCTCCGGGCTGCTGATCGGCGCGCTCGCCGGCCTGATGCTCGTGCGGGGCACCGACACGCGTCGGTAGGCGTGCTGCGCGTTCGCGGCGCGCGAGCGAGCGGCTAGGGTGAACTGACGTGCCCGCCCGCCGCTTCACCGCCGA
The DNA here is from genome assembly GCA_040509415.1 of Baekduia sp. GTDB lineage: Bacteria > Actinomycetota > Thermoleophilia > Solirubrobacterales > Solirubrobacteraceae > Baekduia. Next base: position 8,772 of record JBEVLC010000394.1, read on the forward strand.
GCAGGTCGACGCCGCCGTCGCGGCGCTGTCGAACGACTCTGAGCGGTTCGTCCACGCTCAGGAGATCGTCACCCACGCCGCTCCCGGCCTGCAGCGCGTCCTCAACGAGGCGCTCTCGGCGGGCGGATGGTTCGGTGAGGCCCACGAGGCGCAGATCACCGGCGTGGCCGCCACGGCTGATGGCCCGGAGCGCGAGTCGGCACTCCGCGTGCTGATCGCCGAGGAGACGCGCCTGAGCATGCTCGTGGGCGTGGCGGTGGGGCTGGAGCTGGCACGTGAGCTGTTCGAGGTCGACGACGATCCAAAGGAGACGACGTAGATGAAGATCCAGTTCCTGGGCCACGCCGCGTTCGCGCTGGAGCACGACGGCAAGACCGTGCTCGTCGATCCGTTCTTGACCGGCAACCCGAAGGCCGCTGCCAGCGCCGACGAGGTCGCCGCTGACGCGATCTTCCTCACCCACGGCCACGGCGACCACATCGGCGACACCGTGGACATCGCCAAGCGCACCGGGGCGACGGTCGTGGCGATCGTCGAGCTGGCCAACGAGCTCAGCGAGTCCGGCGTCGCAGACGTCAAGGACCCCAACATCGGCGGGACCGTCGACCTCGGCTGGGTCAGCGTCCGGCTGACGCCGGCGTGGCACACGTCGACGACGCCGAAGGGCACCGTCAACACGCCGGCCGGCCTGGTGGTCGAGCTGGGTGGCAAGCGGATCTACTTCGCGGGCGACACGGCGCTGTTCAGCGATCTCGCCCTGCCGGCCAAGCGCGGTCACATCGATCTTGCGGTCATCCCGATCGGCGGCCACTACACGATGGATCGCTTCGACGCCGTCGTCGCGGCCGAGCTGATCAAGGCCGATCAGGTGATCCCGTGCCACTACGACACGTTCCCGCCGATCGAGACCGACGCCCAGGCCTTCAAGGCCGACGTGCAGAACGCCGGCTTCGCCGAGGTCATCGTCCTGGACCCGGGCGCGTCGCACGAGCTATGACGCACGCGGTCGTCCTGATCGAGGCCGAGCGCGACGAGCTGTCGACGCTCGGCGGCGCGCTCGCCGGCCTGGCCGGGGTTGCCGAGGCCTACTCCGTGACCGGTGAGTGGGACTTCGTGGCGATCGTGCGCGTCCAGCGCCACGAGCAGCTCGCCGAGGTCATCACGGGAGAGATCGTCAAGCTGCCGGGCGTCAGCCGCACGCAGACGATGGTCGCCTTCGAGGTGTTCTCCGAGCACGACCTCGAGGCGATGTTCTCGATCGGCCAGTGAGGCGGACGACCCGTCCAGCCCTCGCAGCTTCGGTGGCGGTCGTCGCGCTGATCGCCACCGGCTGCGGGAGCGACGACACCACGTCGGCGACGGTCGTGCAGGAGCCGACGACGGCCCCGGCGCCGGCGACGGGACCGGACGCCACGGTGCCGACGACGACCGTGACGCCGACCACGCCGACGTCCACCTCGACCTCGACGAACCCCACCGCGACCACCGGCGTCCCGCCGGGCGGCGTCAAGCCGACGACGACCGGCGGCGCGCCCGCCGGTGGGGAACAGGGCGAGGGTGGTGCGGGCGACGAGGAGGCCGTGCGCGTCCCGGTCACGCTGACGGCCGCCGGTGGGACGCTGTCGCCGACGGTCGTGACGATCCCGGCCTTCCTGGCGGTCGAGCTGCGCGTCAGCGCCAAGGACGGCGCCGAGAAGCTGACGATCTCCGCGCCGGGCGGCGGCACGCTGTCGGTGGCCGCGGGCAAGACGGCGACCAAGCGCCTGGCTGGGCTGAAGCCCGGCGACTACTCGGTGAGCACCGCCGGCGGCGGCAAGGCGACGCTGCACGTCGTCAGCGGCGGCAACCCCGGGCCGTAGCGGCGGCCTAGACTCCGCAGTCGATGTCCGCCGTCCGTCCCGAGTTCGGCCCGACGCTGCCCGAACTGCTGGGGCCGCGGTTGCGGGTGCTGCCGCCCGCGCTGCGCCTCGGCCTTGCCGCGCTGGGCGGGTTCCTCGTCGTCGCGATCTTCTCCGCCTTGGTCCTCCGGGGCGACGGCGCCGACGCCAAGCGTGCCGTGGTCGTGCGGACGCCGATCGCCTTCAACTTCGTCTATCGCGCGCCGTTTGTGCGGCTCGCGCCGCAGGGCGGTGAGCTGGCGCGCGTCGGCAGCGCGTCGCAGTCCTTCTCGGTCGGTGAGCTGAACCTGCCGCCCTATCGCGGTGACGCCGCGGGCTTCCTGCCGCTCTACGCCGCTCAGCAGCAGGCGCGGATGGCGCGGCAGTTCCCCGGCTTCGTCTGGCGCTCCGACGGCCGCGCGAACATCAACCAGCAGCAGGGCTTCGAGATCGTCTTCCAGTTCCGCCGCCCCGGCGGTCCGCTGACCTACGGGCGCCGCGTGCTGCTGCTGCCCAGCGTGACGGCGCGCGAGGGCGCCGACATCCTCGTCACCGCACCGCGCTCGCGGGCGATCGTGCGCGCCGACGACGTCGGCCACAACGGCGGGCTCAAGACGGCGCTGCGATCGTTCCGGTTCGGCACCGAGCGCCCGTAGGCGATCGGGCTCGTGCGGCTAGTCCGCCGGGACCGATGAGGTCGCCGGCGCGGGCGGCACGGTGCTCGGCACCGTGGAAGCCGGTGGTGCCGTCGATGAGCTGTCGACGGGCGGCGCCGGATCGGCCGGCGCGGTCGGGGCCGTGGTGGACGGCGGGCTCGGCGCGGGGTCGGTGGGCGCGGGCTGTGCCGGGACCGTCGTGGCGGGCGGTGCGGGATCGGCCGGCGCGGGCGTGATCGCGGCGATCGGCGAGTCGGGCTGCGTCGTCGTGGCGCCGGTGCCGGGCTGGTCGGGCAGGCGCGTGTTGTCGTAGCCCTCCTGCGTGCCGGTCGGCGCGGTGGTGGAGGGGACGCTGGCCGTCGGGCTGGTGGCGGCCGGGGCAGGGGTGGACGGAGCCGGAGCCGGGACGGTGCTCGACGGCGCCGCGGTGCTCGGGCTGTCGGTCGCCGCCTGCTGCGCTGGGACCGACGGCTTTTGCGGCTTGGAGCTGACCGCGATCGGCGCCGGCGCCGGTGCGGGCACCTGGGCGCGGGAGGTGACGATGTGCGGCGGGGCGGAGGCGATGACGGCTTGGGCGGGGACGGCCTGGCGCTTGAGGCGGTTGCTCTGGACGTGGTCGACCTCGGCCACGCCGGTCGTGACGATCGCCACGGCGGCGAGGCCGGCCGCGGCCCGTTGCCATCTGCCGGCCCCGTGCAGCAGAGCCAGCCAGCCCGCAGGACGGGCCGCCGCCATGGCGAGGGCTTTGCCAGG
>JBEVLC010000395.1:0-12099 GCA_040509415.1 Baekduia sp.
GAGCGCCAGCGCGAGGTCGCGGTGCAGGTGGACGCGGCGCAGGCCGGTCAGGTCCTCCTCCAGCGCCTGGCGGGCCAGCGCGTGGACGAACCGCAGCCGGCCGGGCGTCTCGGTCTCCAGCAGCAGGCCCGCCCCGATCGCGGCGTCGAAGCCGTCGAGGGCGACGGCGTCGGGCTGGGCGGTGACCGTCGCGACGATGCTGGTCTCGAACTCCGGTCCCGCGACGGCCGCGACGCGCAGGAGGTCGCCGGTCTGCGCCGAGAGCCGGGCGACGCGCCGTCCGACGACGTCGCGCACCCCATCGGGGACGGCGTCATCGATGGTCCCGGCTTCGGCGAGGTGCTGCAGCAGCTGGCTGACGAAGAACGGATTGCCCTGGGTCTGCTCGCTGATCTGGCCGGCCAGCGCGGCGTGCTCGGCGCCCACGAACGCTGCCACGCCCTCGCGATCGAGGCCGCGGACGGTCACGCGCTCGACATCCTCCTCGCGCCGCAGGTCGGCGAGCGCGACGCTGAAGGGATGCTCGCGGTCGAGCTCGGTGTCGCGATAGGTGGCGAGGATCAGGACGCGCGCCAGCCGCTCGCTGCGGGCGAGGTGGAGGAACGCCTGAAGCGTCGGCCGCGCCGCCCAGTGCGGCGCCCAGCCGACCTCGACGGTGTCGACCGGCTCCGCAAGCCCCTTCAGCGCCACCGGGCCGAGCGCGGTGAACGCATGCCCGCCACGCGACCTCGCCAACCCGCGCGCAAGCGCGGTGGCCAGGATCTGGCCCGCGTCGGCCGCCCCGCACAGCCGCGCCGCCTCGACCACCGCGGTCCCGTGCACATCGCCGTCCTCGCCGACGGTCACGTCGCCGGACGCCACCCCGACCCGCAGCGCCAGGCCGTCCTCGCCGCGGCGCTGCCCTGCCTCGACCGCCTGCTGCATCGCGACCGCGCACCCGAGCGCCTCGGCCGCACCGTCGAAGACCACCATCAGCCCGTCGCCCAGGCTCTTGACCTCCCGCCTGCCGTGCGCCTTCAGCGCCGTGCGCAGCAGCGTCAGGTGCGCACGCTCGATCGCTCCGAACCGCTCATCGCCTAGGCGAGCCAGTGCCTCGGTCGACGCGACCGCATCGGTGAACAGCACTGACAGGGTCGCGCCCACGGCGCGAGCCTACTCACCACCCGGCATAGCTTCCAGAATCGTCCCGTACGTGCAGGGTAAAAAACCGCGCACTTGCGCTGAGCGGACTTGGTCCTTAGGCTGCGGGCCACATGGATGCTCTGATTTCTGGCCTGGGCCGTGCTGTCGAAGAGTTGATCGACGAGACAGTTGGCACGGCCATCTGTGCGTTAGACGCCGCATGGGCCGACACGGCGCACCTTGCCTGCTTTCCTCCGCGCCGTTCGGGCGACGGTGTCGCCGCCCTGCGAACGCTTGACGATCCGGGCATTGTCTCGCAGCTCGACTGTCTCTTGCGCGCGGGTCTCAGAGTCTCCGGTCGGCAGATCTAAGCCCGGTAGTGCGATCGATCGGACCACGGCCATCCCGGCTGGAGATGAGCAGCGGGGTGGGCGATGAGTAACGAGTACCTCGACAAGATGGATGAGCGCCGTGCGGTCACGGGCGCGCACATCCTGGCGCTCCTAGAGATGCAGCTCTACCCGACCGCGCACACGCAGCGCATCGTCGAGCACTTGAGCTTCCTTCCTGGCGGGGGTCAGCAGTGGCGGCGAGACGTGCAAGTTCGGCTCCCTACCGGCACGGGCGTCCCCGCTGACGATCCGTTCATCGTGTCGCTCGGGATGATGAAGCGCAGCCGCTTCGCCGACTTCTGCGTCCGCGATGAAGGTGGGCGCAAGCTCATGCTGCTCACGAGATTCCAACACGGCTACTGCCTGGCGACGTGTTTCATCTTCAAGTTCTTGTCTGAGCCTCAAATCGTGGCGGTCGAGAGCGACCCGGAGAAGTACGACTACGACAGCTTGCACCGGTTGGTGTACGCGATGTTCACCAGCGTGGATCGCGGCGGCCAGCCGCAAGTGAGCATCGCGAAGAGGGATGCGATGGGTGCGGCGCGAGCGCTTGCCAAGCTTTTGCGCCAGCTGGACGCACCGGCCCGTGAGATCCAAGCGAAGGTCGTGAAGTTCGTCGAGGAGTTCGTGCCGTTGACCGGCGTCACGCAATACCTGTGCTGGGTGCCAGGGTCCGACGGGGCGACGGTGAGTCTGTCGGCGACGTACACGATGGCTGATGCCCCGCTGCTGGAGCGTCGTCGTGCTGCGCCCAACGCGCGCGAGCGCCTGCGCATGCTCCGCACCGACGCGTATGCACGATCCGGGCTCGGGCCGGTGCGGTATGAGCTGCGCACGCCGATCCACGACCATGCTGGCAGCTACTACTTCATGGTCCAGCCGCCGGAAGACACTCGCGTCACCTATCTCGATTGGGCGATCGACAACACCATCGACAACACCACGGCGGAGGTCGACTGCGCCTATCAGAGTGTTCACATCTTCAATGGCGGGCGGCTCTCGCCGATTGATGACGAGTCGCCCCCACCGCGCAACTCGATCAGCGGCTCCACGGTCAGGGCCTTTCTCCGCGCTGACCCGCGAGACCACTGGCCGTTGATGCTCGGAGCTATGTTGAACATCCTGCTCGCCTTGATGGCCGAGAGAGGGAAGTTCGTGTCAGACGCCAGCGGCGGGGTCGGGACGATCCTCCTGATCACGCCGACCGCGCTGCTGGCGTTCATCGCCCAGCAACAGAAGCACTACTACGCGGCGATCACCGGCTGGCTGGCACGCCTGATGTGGCTCTATCTTCTGGTCAACATAGTGTTCATCGTCTCGGTGAAGTACGACATTGTCTCGGGCGATTCGGCCTTTAGTCGATCGGACATCCTCGACGACCTGGTATCGGCGGGCGTCGCGATCGCGAGCGCCACCGTCGTTGGCTGGTTCCTGGCCATCGGCTTCAACGACCGCGCGATCCGCCGTCAGTTCCGGCGCAGTGCCAAGTGGGGCTCCAGCAGCTGGGTGATGGCGCTGCTCATCCAGGGCCGCAACCGAGCGGTCGGTCGGGAGCCAGGACGGATTGCGGTGCGGCTGCTCAGCCCGATCTTGGGCTGGGTTCGAGGCAAATATCGGTGGCTGGTCGGGGCGTTGCCACCGGGGGCATCGCGGATGGATCTCTACGTGGTGCTAGGGCGGCGTTACGGAGATCGCGTGGCGCGCCGCATTGCCATCGGCGTTCTCCTGATTCTGATGTGGATGGTGATCGGGGACTGGGGCGCTGGGCGCAGTGCCGCTGTTGACGCAAAGGCCGATCCGGCGTCAAATGCCTCCGCACAGGTCCAGCTGACAGCACGAGGACCTTCGCCGTTTACGGCGAACACCACCACGTCGGTCCTGTTCGGTCCGAGGTTCCTTCCGTGATGTGGAGGGTGAGACCAGCCTCGTTCTCTGAGGTGCACTCAGTGGCTGCCCGCTGGCTCTGGCATCAGGTTCCGCGCGATGGGACGCTGGCCTTAGTTCCGGGTCGTCGGTCCGTCCATGAAGGGGCCGTCGATACTCAAGGCTGCCGAGTGGGTACCGATCCAACGAGTGCGGATAGGCTCCAGCCCGCGACTTGGCGATCCGGAGACGCGCGACAAGGATGCTGATTGTGGAACCCGATAGCACCGAAGCCAAGGCCGCAGCTTCACCGTCGCCTGACAGCGCGGTCGAGCAGGCCATGACGGATGCTCTCGCGACTGCGATCAAGAAGTTCGAGGCTGACGGCGCCGACAGTGCCCTGCATCAGTACTTCGCGCCTCGGCGTCTTGGCGCAACGGCGCCCCACAGTTGCATGAGCTGGGCTGTCGACTACCGCGCTGACGACGATGACGCTGCGTCAAAGGACAAAGGTGCGGGCGCCGACGAAGTGCGCCACATCGGCGATGACGGGCTCGTCGAGCAGATCGATCGTTTGCTCAACGCCGGGCTTCGTGTCCCGCGCGACCACACTTGACCCACGGCCTGTCGGAGGCTGCCACGGCGTCCGCGCGCGCTGAACGTCCGCTCAGGCTCCCGCGGCGCCGACCACCTTGTTCCGCGTCGAGGTCCGCGTCACGATCCGGGTCGGGATCGGCCGTGGCGGAACAGCGTCCTTGCCCTCGACGCGCGCGACGAGCAGCTCAGCCGCCAGGCGTCCGATCTGCTCGGGCTGCAAGTTGATGGAGGTCAGCGGAACCGGGCTGGTGTTCGCGGTCGCGGACTCCGTCGCGGTCATCACGATCATGAGATCGTCGGGCACGGTGACGCCCTGAGCAGTGGCGGCGACCGCGGCGCCGAAGGCCAGCCGGCCGTAGGTCGCGTAGACCGCGTCGGGCGGCTCGGGGAGCGAGAGCAGCTCCGCCATGCTCGAGTAGCCCTCGCTCTCGGTGGGCGCCCTGCGGGCCCGCCGGATGATGACCTCCTGCCCCTGCTGTGCGCACCAGTCGCGGTAGGCCGTCTCGGTGTCGTGGGTGTAGGAGATCGTCGTCGGGCTCGTCAGCAGGGCGATCCGCCGCGCGCCCTGGCGCTGTAGGTGGTCGAGCACCGACGTCGCGCCGGAGACGTGGTCGTTGTCGACCCAGTCGGTGAAGCCGGGGTTGCGGAGATCGCGTCCGGTGCTGACGACGGGGATGCCCTTCTCCTGCAAGCCGCGCAGCAGCGGGTCGTTGCGCGTCGGGTCGACGACGATCGCCCCGTCGACCCGCAACTCGCGGTCCAGCCCTTGGCTCGGCGGCGCGAACACGAGGGCGTACCCGAGCTCCATCGCGGTCGTCGTCGCGCCGAGCATCAGCTGCGTGAAGTACTCGAAGTCGCGGATGCCCTTGGGGACGCCGGCCGTGTTGGACAACACGAACGCGAGCAGCCCGGTGCGGCGGCTGACGAGGTTGCGCGCCATGCTGCTGGGTCGGTAGCCGAGGTCGTCTGCGATGCGTCGGATGCGCTCGCGCGTCTCCTCGTTGATCCGGCCCTTGCCGTTGAGGGCATGGGAGACGGTCGTCACCGAGACGCCCGCGACGCGAGCGACCTCCTTGATACCACCCTGTTGTCGCGAGCTGCTGGCCACGGACCGATCCTAAGCGGAAGAGATCGTCGATGCGGCCGGCTACTTCGCCGGCGCGCCGGCGCCGACCCGGGCGATCTCCTCGTCCTGGGCGCTCGTCGCGCCGCTGGCGCCGATCGCGCCGCCGCCGTCGAGGGCGATCGCGCCCTGGCGTGGCATGAAGCGCCCGTGGGTCGCGGCCGAGACCCCCGAGGCGAATGCGGGGGCGGACGCCATGTTCTCGGCGACCTTGCCGCTTGGCACCTTGAACGCGGCGGCGGTCCACGCCTTGCCCAGCGCGATCTCCGGCGAGACGAACGACGCGCCGTCCATGCGCGCGCTGGCGACGGGGACGCCGCTGCCGTCGACGATCGCGATCGACACGGTGACGCCGAGCACGTCGGCATGGGCGATGGCGCGGTCGAGCATCGCGCGCGCGTCGGAAAGTGTCAGTGCTGCGGAGTCGCTCATGTCAGATCCTCGTGAACTGGTTGTCAGACGGGACGATCGGGTTCAGCGCGCTCGGGCCGTAGCCCACGATCTCGATGACGCAGTCATCGCTCTTGGCCCCGTCCCAGTGCACCATCCCGGCCGGGTGCAACATGTAGGAGCCGGCGGTCATCGGCTCGGCCGTGTCGGGGTCGAAGGTCTCGCCGGTCCCAGCCCACCAGGTGCCAGACAGGACGGTCACGTGCCGGTCCTCGGGATGCGTGTGCGGCAGGCTCATGACGTTCGGGGGCCACTTGACGCGGATCACGTAGATCCCCGACTTGCTCGTGTCACCGGTGACGGCCATCGCGCTGATGCCGAGCTCGAACGCCGGGGACCATTGCTCGTCGCCGGGCGCGAGTCGCAGGAAGTCCGTGGCGCCGCCTGCACCCGGGTGGGTGGTCATTCCTTGCTTCCCTTCGGTCGCCTGTGTAGCCTCGCCGACAGTAGCAAAATCCTTTTGTCATTTGGAGCGCAGAATCATCTCACGGCCGGGCAACGCAGCAGCAACCCAGCGGCGGGAGGTCGCCGGGATCATCGACGGAGAGGGTCAGTACTGCGCCCGGGTCGCGGCCGGCGGGCCGCTCGTCTTCTTCGGCACGACGGCCGTAGATGCCGGCGGGGAGCTCACCGGCGACGCGCTCGTCGAGCCCCCGTACCACCTGTCGCCGGCCGCTCACGCGGTGCATCAAGGGCACGCCATCTTCCGGGAACTGGCGGCCGGCCTGGAGGCCGTCGGCTCCGGCCTGGAGCACATCCTCCAGGTCGAGCAGTTCACCCCGGCCAAGGCCTACGCCGACGGCTACATCACGACGCGCGGCGGCTACCTCGCCCAGGCCCGGCCGACGACGGCGCTGGCAGCCACCGGCCCGCTGCTGCCCGAGGACGCGGTCGTCTGCACGACCGGCACCGCCGTGCGCCCCGGCGCCGGCATCGAGAAGGAGATCACCGAGCTGCCGAAGGGCGAGGAGGGCGGCGGGATCGACTGGTCCCAGCTCGGCCAGGACTACGCGGGCAGCCCGCCGTACAACGATGTCGTGGTCGCCGGCCCGTACGTGTTCGTGACCGGTGACGTCACGCTCGACCCGGCGACCGGCGAGGTCGACCCGGCCGCGCGCGTGCCCGACTTCATCTGGGCCGGCAGCGAGGCGCGCAACGAGGCCGACGTGCTGCTGGCACGCCTCGGTGAGCGCATGGAGCAGGTCGGCGGCTCGCTGGACGACGTCGTCCACGTGACGCTCATGGTCACCGACATCACCGACATCTTTGAGATCGACCGGGCATGGAAGCGCGCCTTCGGCGACGCGCCGCCCGCGCGGACCCTCATCCCCGTGCGCGGGCTGGGCGTTCCGCGGCGCGAGGGCACGGGGATGGGCCACCGCGATGACGCGGTCAAGATGGAGCAGCAGGTTCGTGGCCTCATCCCCGGCCGCGGCGCCGACCGCGAGGTCATCACGACCGGCACCGGGCGGCTCGCCCACGAGGCCGAGGCGGTCCGCGCGGGCGAGCTGATGTGGATGTCTCATCAGTACGCGCGCGCTGCGGCCGGCACGGGCGCTGAGCACGAGGTCGACGAGATCTTCGCGCGCCTCGACGAGTTGACCACCGCCGCGGGCGGCGGGCTTGCCGGCATCGTGCAGCTGCGGGTCTTCGTCACCGACCTCGCCGCCGGCCGCGCCGTGCACGCCAAGGTCCGCGAGTGCTTCGACGGCGACCCGCCGGTCGTGACGGTCACGACCGTGCCCGGCCCGTTGCTGATCCCGGGCGCCGAGCTGTTCGTCGACGCGGTCGCACTCGCCGGCTGACCTGTGCCCGCGGGAGCAGCTTCGCCGCGGCGCGTCCTGGTGGCGCCCGATGCCTTCAAGGGGACCTACACCGCCGGCGAGGTCGCGACCGCGCTGGCCGAGGGCCTGCGCGAGGGCGGCGCCGACCCCGTGCTGCGCCCGATCGGCGACGGCGGCGAGGGCACGCTCGAAGCGCTGCTCAGCGCGTGGCCCGGGGAGTTCCGGACGGCGCTCGCGAGCGACCCGCTCGGCCGGACGATCGAGGCGCGCTACGTGCTGCTCGACGACGGCACGACCGCGATCGTCGAGGCCGCGGAGGCAAGCGGCCTCACGCTGGTGGCCGAGGACGAGCGCGACGCCTGGCGGGCGAGCACGCGCGGCACCGGCGAGCTGATCGCCGCAGCGGTGCGCGCGGGCGCGCAGCGCGTCTTGGTCACGGTCGGCGGCTCGGCGACGACCGACGGTGGGGCCGGCGCGCTGGCTGCGCTCGCAGATGCGTTTGGCGGCTCGGCGCCGATCATCGATGGCGGTGCGGGCGTGCTGGCTGCGCTTGCCGGGCTGCCAGAGCTGATCGTGCTCTGCGACGTGGCCACCCCGTGGGAGCGCGCCCCGTCGGTTTTCGGCCCGCAGAAAGGCGCCGATCCCGCCACGGTCACCAAGCTCGAGCAGCGTATGGCCGGCCTCGCGGCGCTTGCCCCGCGCGACCCGCGCGGCGTGCCTTACACCGGCGCGGCCGGCGGGCTTGCCGGTGGTCTCTGGGCGTACTGCAACGCCGAGCTCGTCCCCGGCGCCGAGTTCGTCTTGGACGCCATCGGCTTCGACGCGCTCGCCGCCGGGGCGGATCTCGTCGTGACGGGCGAGGGCGCGCTGGACGAGCAGACCTTCGCGGGCAAGGCGGTCGGCGCCGTCGCGCAGCGCAGCGCCCGCGCGGACACGCCGTGCGTGGCCGTCGTCGGCACGGCGCGGCTCGATGGCGCCCGCGCCCGGGAGCTCGGGCTGGCCGAGGTCGAGGAGGCCACCGACGCGACTGAGCTGCGAGCGGCAGGGCGCCGTCTTGCGTGGCGGTGGCTTGGCGGTGCTGCTCGACATGGAAGTGCCTAAACGTTTATGCAATGATCGTGCCCGAACCGGCGACCCCGGTTCGCGCACGCTGAACCAGGAGGAGAAGACGTGTCCCGCAAGGCTGTGATCTGTGGCGCAGGGGTTGGTGGGCTGAGCGCCGGCTTGGCCCTCAAGCAGGCCGGTTTCGACGTGATGGTCTACGAGCGCCACCCGGAGCTGCGCACCGCCGGCGTCGGTCTCAACGTCTGGCCCAACGGCGTGCGCGTCCTCCAAGGCCTTGGGCTTGAGGACGAGTTCACCGAGATGGCGAACCTGCTGACGCGCTACCGCACGTTCTCCAGCGACGGCGAGCTGGTCGGCGACGAGGACGTCGACGCCTACCGCGAGCGCTACGGCGCGCCGCTGACCGGCGTCTTCCGGCGCGAGCTCAACGCCATGATCGCCCGCGCGCTCGGCGACGAGCACATCAGCCTCGGCTACGAGATGACCAAGGTGACCGACACCGGTGACGGGGTCGTCTGCGAGTTCGCCAACGGCGAGACCGTCACCGGCGACGTCCTTGTCGGCGCCGATGGCGTGTACTCCAACATCCGCACGCAGCTGTTTGGCGAGCAGGCGTTCCGCAGTGACATGCACGTCCGCTGGCGGGGCCTCTTCGACGTCGCTGACGCCGGCATCGACCCGCGCGCAGAGGTCGACGTCATCGGCGACCGCGGCCATCTCGGCTGGCTGCCGATCGGCCGTGGCCGCGCCTACTGGTACGCCGCGGGAGACGGCCTTGACGATAAGGCGACGGCGCTGGAGTACTTCAACTCCTGGACCAACACCCAGGTGCCCGCCGTGCTCGCCGCGACGCCGGACGACACGATCATCCGCAACGAGCTGTTTGACCTCGCCGAGCCGCTCGAGCGCTGGGGCAAGGGACGGATCACGCTGCTCGGCGACGCCGCGCACCCCATGCTGCCGGGCGTCGCCCAGGGCGCCAACCAGGCGCTCGAGGACACCGCCGCGCTCACCGCCAAGCTCGTCGCGCACGACGATCCCGAGCGGGCGCTCCGCGCCTACGAGGCCGCCCGCATGCCGACTGCCACCAACGTGGTCAAGATCTCGCGCTCCCTGTTCGACTACGACAACAAGCTCGACGAGCTCAACGAGGTCGCCAACAACCCGATCTTCGCGCGCTACGCCGACGTCGTCGAAGGGGTGCGTGCCGCGTGAGCGAGCGCATCGGCTTCGTCGGCCTCGGCGTGATGGGCCAGCCGATGGCCCGCAACCTCGTCGCGGCGGGCTTCGAGCTTGTCGTCCACACCCGCAGCGCCGCGGTGCTCGAGGCCTTCCGGGCCGACGGCATCGCCGTCGGCGCCGACGCGGCCGACGTCGCGCGCCGGTCAGACATCGTCATCACGATGGTCTCCGACGGCGCCGCCGTTCGCGACGTGATGCTCGGCGACGATGGCGTCCTCGGTGCTGTCGAGCCCGGCGCGTTGATCATCGACATGAGCACGATCGAGCCGGCGGTCTCGCGCGAGCTGGCGGACGCCGCCGCGCAGCGCGGCATCGGGATGCTCGACGCGCCCGTGTCGGGTGGCGACGTCGGCGCCCGAGAGGCCACGCTCTCGATCATGGTCGGCGGCGAGGCCGGCGACCTCGATCGCGCGCGCCCGGTCCTCGAGGCGCTCGGTGCCACGATCACCCACGTCGGTCCGGCCGGCGCCGGCCAGGTCGTCAAGGCTTGTAACCAGATCGTCGTCGCCATCACCTACGCGGCCGTCTCCGAGGCGCTCGTGCTGGCGTCGAGCGCCGGGGTCGATCGCGCCGCCGTGCTCGACGTGCTCAGCGGCGGCCTTGCCGCGAACCGCATCATGGAGGTGCGCCGCCGCAACCTGCTCGAGCACGACTTCACGCCGGGCTTCCGCGTCGACCTCCATCACAAGGACCTTGCCATCGCCCTGGATACGGGGGATGACCTCGACGTCGGCCTGCCTGTCGCGGCGGCCGTGCAGCAGATGCTCGTCGAGCTCCGCGCGCTCGGGCACGGCGACCTCGACCACTCCTCGCTGCTGCTCATCGCCGAGCGGCGCGCGGCGGTGGCCGCGGCCCGGTGAGACCGGTGCGCATGCGCCAATCAGGCTTGACTGCCAAAAGGTTTTGTCATAGGGTCTCGTCATGCCCGGAGGCATTGAGGAGATGACGGTTCCGGTGCGGCGTGGCCGCATGCCCGGACGGCAGGCAACGCGCCTGCGCACGCGTTTGGCGCCCGGCGTCCTGCCCGGCAGCGTGATGCTGATCGTGCCGGTGCTGCTCATCGTCGTCTGGTCGGTCAACTCGGGCTCCGACTCGTTTCAGGCCGCCACGACCAACGGGCTGATCCTGCTCGTCGCCGCCCTCGGGCTGTCGATGTTCTGGGGCAACTCCGGGATCATGAGCCTCGGCCACGCGGCCTTCATGGCCATCGGCGCCTACGCGGGCGGTCTGGTCACGCTGGACACGGCGATCAAGGCCACGTCCTTCCAGAGCCTCCCGCACTGGCTGCGGGACTGGAGCGGCGGATCGTTCACCGCCGTGCTCGTCGTGATCGGCGTCGCGCTGCTCGTCGCCGCAGTCACCGGCCTCCCGCTGCTGCGCATGGCCGGCAGCGCGTTCGTGATCGCCAGCTACGCGGTCCTGGTCGTCATCAACGTCGTGCTCAACGCGGCCGACAGCTGGACGCGCGGAGCGCAGACCTTCTACGGGCTGTCCGGGGAATTGAGCGTCTGGACGGCGGCTGCGTGCGTCGCGGTGATGATCGTCGCCGCCAGGCTGCTGCGCGACTCGAGCGTCGGCCTCCAGGTGCGCGCCAGCCGCGAGGACGAGCTCGCCGCGCGCGCCTGTGGCATCGACGTCGAGCGGCGGCGGTGGCTCGTCTGGGTGCTGAGCGCCGTTCCGGCGGCGCTTGCCGGCTTCATGTTGGGGGTGTTCCTCTCGGCGTTCACGCCGGCGACCTTCTACCTGTCGATCACGGTCACGTTGACCGCGATGGTGCTCGTCGGCGGGCTGCGGTCGGTGTCGGGCGCCGTCGTCGGCGTTGGGCTCATCACCGCGCTGCTGCAGGTGCTGCAGCCGCTGGAGGAGGGCTTCTCGCTCGGCGTCGTTGACGTCGGCGCGATCCACGGCCTACCGCAGCTGGGCATGGGCGCGGTGATCCTCGCGACGCTGTACCTGCGCCCGGGCGGCCTGCTCGGCTCGCGCGAGATCGACGAGCTCGTCCTCGCGCCGCGGCCGGTCGTGGCGGCCGCGACGGCGGAGCCCGCGGCTCCGCGAGCGCCTGCGAAGCCGCGGCTTACCGGCACGTTGCGGGGCGTCGGGATCTCCAAGGACTTCCACGGCGTCCACGCGCTCGCCGATGTCGACATCGAGCTCACCCCCGGCACCATCGCCGGGCTCATCGGGCCCAACGGCTCCGGCAAGACGACGCTGCTCAACGTCCTCTCGGGCGTGCTCGTGCCGACGTCGGGTCGGGTGAAGCTCGGTGGCCGCGACGTCACTGGTCAGTCGCCGCAGCGCCTCGTCCAGGCGGGCGTCGGCCGGACGTTCCAGAACATCCGCCTGTTCGCCGACCTGTCGGTGCTCGACAACGTCCGCGTCGGCGCTATGCGCGGCGGCCGGCTCGGGCGCGACGGCGATCGCCTCGCCCACCACCTGGTGGAGCAGCTGGGCTTGAGCGCCG
>JBEVLC010000396.1:0-16025 GCA_040509415.1 Baekduia sp.
GCGCCGAGGCGTAGGTCAACGCCCGCCGCGCGCCACGCGAGGGCTCCACAGCCTCGAAGGTCAGACCATCCACCGCCTGCAGCGCGGGCGCCGGCTCGTCGGCGCCGAAGCGCACGTAGAGGACGTGGACCCCGGGGCCGGTCGCGGCGAGCGCCCGCAGCAGCGTCGCGACGCGCAGCGCCTGCCCGGTGCCGAGCACCGGCGTCTGCACCGCGACGAACAGATCGTGGTCGGCCATTCGCGGGCATCATCCCAGCGTGCGGCCTGTACGCTCGCAGCCGTGGTTGCGAGCAACCGAGCGGGTGGCCCCGGACGGGTGCTGGTGATCGAGCAGGGCGGACGGGGCGGCGTGGCCGACTACACCGCCGCGCTGGTCGCCGCCCTTGCCGCGCAGGGCACGGCAGTCGACCTCGCTACCGCGCGCGACCACCGCTATCCCGACGCGCCCGGGGTCACCGTCCATCGCAGCTTCCACTACCTGCGCGACGACGCGCCCGTCGGCCGCGCGCTGCGCCGCGTCCACCTCGGCCGCGTCGGCAACGGCCTGCTCTTCCTCGCCGCGATCCCGCGGTTGGTCGCGATCGCCCGCGGCGCCGACATCGTCCACACCGAGGGCTGGGAGGACCTGCGCCTCGGTGTCGTGGCGGTTGCCGCGCTGCGTGTCTCGGGCGCGACGGTCGTCCAGACCGAGCACAACACCTTCGAGCGTGCGGCCTCGCTGGAGCGCACGCGGCGCGCGCTCGCGCGGTTGACGGCCAGGACGATCGTCCACGCCCAAGCCGACGTCCCGCGCGCCTACGCCTCCGAGCGCGGGCACGCGGTGGTGATCCCGCACGGCGAGTACGGCGGCCTCGCGCGCACCGGCGGCGACGGCGATCGCGCGGGCGCCCGCGCCGCGCTCGGCATCCCCGACGGCGCGCCCGCGGTCCTGCTCTTCGGGCAGCTACGCGCCGACAAGGGCCTCGGCGACCTGCTGCGCGCCGCCCGCGCCGTGCCCGAGTTGCACGTGATCATCGCCGGCGAGGATCTCGGCGCGCCGGCGGCCGAGGCCGCGCAGCTCGCGGCGCCCGAGCTGGCCGGGCGCGTCCACCTGCGCGCCGAGTTCGTCCCGATGGCCGACGCCGCCGACCTCTTCGCCGCCGCCGATGCCGTCGTCCTTCCATACCCGCGCGCGAGCCAGAGCGGCGTGTTGCTGTTGGCCTACGGCTTCTCGCGCGCGGTCGTCGCCTACCCGGTCGGCGGCCTGGCCGAGGCGGTGCAGGAGGGGGAGACCGGCTGGCTCTGCGCGCGGCCGGATCCCGAGGCGCTGGCCGACGCGCTGCGTGCCGTCGTCGCCGCGGGGCCGCAGGAGTGCGCGCGGCGGGGCGTCGCGGGTCGCCGGCTGGCCGAGACGCGCTTCGCCTGGGACGCGATTGCCCAGCGCACGCGCGAGGTCTACGCCGAGGCGCTGGCCCCGGGCGACGCGGATGCGCAGCAGACCGCGCGGATCGTCTTCGCGCGCGAGCTGGAGTCAGGTGCGGCGACCGTCGCGGAGATCACGACGCCCGCGGTCCTGGGCGCGCTGCAGACCGCGCCGGTCCCGTCCGCGCCGGTGCGGCTCGCCCAGCTGATCCGTCGTCGCCGGGGCGGCTTGGACTTCGACTCCGCCGTGGTGGCACCGCTCGACACGCTGCGTGAGGAGGTGCTCGGCGACGACGCGCCCGGGCCGCCGCGCTTCCTCGTCCGCGTCGATGAGTACCCGCACTACCAGGCCTGGGACGAGCCGGCGCGTTTCGGCACCGATGGCTTCGAGCGGTTCCACACCATCTTGACCGAGGCGGGTGTGCCGTACTGCATCGCCGTGCCGCCGCGGGTGAGCCGTCGCCCGCTCGATCCCGCCGGAACGGAGTGGCGCTCGCTCGACGACCGCGAGCTCGCGGTGCTGCAGCGGATCGAGCGCGACGGCGTGACGCTCGCGCTGCACGGCCGCGACCACCGGACGCGCCACGCGTCTCCGCGGCGGCGCAGCGAGCTGACGGGCCTCGACGCGGCCGCGACCGCCGCGCTGCTCGACGGCGCGCTCGCCGAGCTGGCCGACGCCGGCCTCGCGCGCCCCGAGGTCTTCGTCGCACCCTACAACCGCTTCGCCGCCGACCAGTACAACCTGCTCGCCGAGCGCTTCGCCGTCGTCTGCTCAGGGCCCGAGACGCTGGCGACGATGGGCTTCCAGCCCACACCGCAGTGGCGTGACGGCGCGCTCTACCTCCCGTCCTACTGGCCGCTTTACGGCCACGCGCGCGAGGTGCTGCCCGCGGCGGCCAAGCTCATGGACACCAACAAGGCGATCTGGGCCCCGATCACCCTGCATTGGGGCTGGGAGTCCGACGAGGGCTGGACGCAGTTGGAGGCCTTGGTCGCCCAGATCGCGCCGGCGGTGGCGCATTGGGAGCAGTTGCTGGCGCTGGTGCGGCCTCACCGGTCTGTCAGCTGACGCCGATGAGTTCGCGGCTTGCGCATCGTCTTGGGGACATGCCCGAGTCGCTTTGGAGCCGCGTCGCCGATCTGCCCCTGACCATCACCGAGCACCGCTGGGAGGCCGTGGTGCCACCCGGCGAGCCGGAGCACGGCCGCTATCTGCTGTACCTGAGTGACGGAACGGTCGAGGGGCTCGGCGAGGAGGTCGGCGGGACCATGATGGACGAGAACGGGACGTTCCTCGCGCTCGCGCCGTCGCTGCCGCTGGCGGGCTCGTGGACGCTGGCGTCGTTCAGCGACCACGTCGCCGGTCTCGACGTCTGGCCCGAGCCGCCGGAGTGGGACATGGCGCGCCGGCTGCGGCAGTGGGCGTTCGAGTCGGCCGCGCTGGACTTGGCCCTCGCGCAGACCGGCCGCTCGCTCGCCGAGGCCCTCGGGCGCGCGCCGAGGCCGGTGCGCTTCGTCAACTCGCTCGGGCTCGGCGACCCGCCGTCCTTCGCGACGATCGGCCGCCGGCTGGAGCGCTACCCGGACCTGCGCTTCAAGCTCGACGCGCAGCCGTCGTGGCCGGCCTCGCTCATCGCGGAGGTCGCGGCGACCGGCACGGTCGACGTCATCGACTTCAAGGGCCGCTACGGGATCGAGGTCGAAGACGAGGCGGCGCTGCTGGCGATGTACCGCGAGGTCGTCGCGTGTTTCCCGGACGCGATCCTCGAGGACCCGCACGACCTGCCGGAGGTCGCGGAGCTGCTCGCGCCGCACGCGGCGCGCGTCTCGTTCGACGCGCCGATCGCCACAGCGGCCGACATCACGACGACGATCGTCAACGTCAAGCCGTCGCGGATTGGCAGCGTGCGCGCGTTGTTGGACATCTACGACCACTGCGAGCAGGCCGGCGTACGCATGTACGGCGGTGGGATGGGCGAGCGCGACATCGCGCGCGGCCAGATCGAGCTGCTGGCCTCGCTCTTTCATCCCGACAGCACCAACGACGTGGCACCGTCCCCCTACAACCAGCCCGACCTGGCGGCGGAGCTGCCACAGAGCCCCCTGGTCCCAGGCGCGGGCGTGCCGGGGTTCCGCTGGAGCTAGTAGGCCGGCCGGGGGAGCCCCTTGGGCATCGGGAAGTGGCGGACGTTCGTGGTCAGCAGCTCGGCGTCCAGGAGCAGGGTCGTGGCGGCGATCAGGTAGCCGGCGTCGTCGATGCCGCTGTGGGACCGTCGATGCTTCTGGGCGAGCGCTGCATGGTGTCACTCGACACCAGGTGGTGTTGCCGTCAGCAGCGCTTCGATGCGCTCCGCGATCTTCGCGCCGTCGTAGCGCTCCTCGGCCAGTGCGCGCCCGCGTGCGCCCTCGCGTGCGACGCGCTCGGGGGCGTCGCGATACCCCGCCAGCACGGCGGTCGTCGCCGCGACGTCGTGCTCGGGCAGCGCGATCTCGCCCATGCCCGGCTCGATCATGTCGGCAACGCCCTCGGGTCCGGTCGAGACCACGGGCCGGCTGGCCTCCATCGCGTAGATGACCGCGCGCGGCGCGCCCTCCGTGGGGCTGGGGCAGAAGACGGAGACGTCGAGCGCCGACAGCACGTCGCCGATCGCGCGATGGGGCGTCGGTAGGAAGTGCGCGCGGTCGCCAAGCAGCGACGCGCCCAAGGCCTTCAGGTCGCTCTCGGCCTCGCCGTCGCCGGCGATCAGCAGGTGGACGTCGGGCCCCAGCGCGGCGGTCGCGCGGATGAGCACGTCGATCGGCTTCTTGGGGTGCAGCCGCGACACGCAGCCGACGGTGAAGGCGTCCTCTGGGATGCCCAGCTCGGTGCGAACTCGCGCGCGTGCGGCCGCGTCGAAGCGCACCGCATCCAAGTCCATGACATTGGGAACGACCTCGATGATCGCGCTGTCGATCCCGGCCTCCACCAGCGAGTCCTTCGTCCCGGCCGAGACCGCCAGCACCGCGCCGACGTCGCGGGCCGCGCGCCGAAACAGCGCGTTTGGCGCACCATTGCGCAGCTGGCGGGGGACCGGACCCCATTCCGCCCAGGCCAGCGTCGGGCGCAGCCGCCGCGGCAGCCACGGCGCCAGCAACTGCTCCTTCTTGTAGTGGACGAGCAGCACGTCGTAGGGCGCCTCGCGCTCCAGCGCGGTGCGCAGCGCCCGCAGGACCAGCGGCGCGCGCAGCGTCAACGACACCGCGCTCGACCGCGAGAGCTTGGGCCCGAGGTCGATCGGCCGGACCGGCACGGACGTGCCATCGGCGATCTCTGCCACGTTGCTGAGCATCACCACGTCGTGGCCCCGGCGCCCGAGCGCGTCGAGCAGATCGACCGCGGCGTACTCTCCGCCACCGCGCGCTGCGGTGGTCATGACGCTCACGATCTTCACGCCGGGGCACCATAGTGGGCGCCCGAGCCGTCTTACGTTCCGCCCGCGGCGCCCGTTGCGCCCCAACACGATGCACCTGCCCACCGCCCAGCCCTTCGATGGCGCCGCTGTCCTGGACTTCCTCGCCGCACGCGCGATCACGGGCGTGGAGGAGGTGCGCGACGGTACCTATCGCCGGACGCTGGCGATGCCCCACGGCGCGGCAACGCTCGCCCTCATCCCGGTCGCCGACGGGGTCACCGCGGAGTTCGCCCTCGACGACGAGCGCGATGAGGCCGAGGCAGTCCGCCGCGCTCGCGCCCTTTTCGGCCTCGACGCGGACCCGCGCGCAGTGGCGGCCCACTTCGACGCCGATCCACACCTCGGCCCGCTCATCCGCGCGCGCCCCGGCCTGCGCGTGCCGGGCGTCGTCGACGGCTGGGAGATCGCGGCGCGCGCGGTCCTCGGCCAGCAGATCACGGTCGCGGCGGCGCGCACGCTCGCCTCGCGGATCACGGCCGCGGTGGCGACGCCGTTCTCTGACGCCGACGGCGCCCTGACCCATCTCTTCCCGACGCCCGCTCAGGTCGGCGCCGCGCCCGACGAGCTCTTCGCGATGCCGCGCTCCCGCATCCGCACGCTGCGCGGCCTCGCCGCCGCCGACCCGCCGCTCGTCGTGTCGCAAGACGCCGCGGCGCTCCAGCAGCTCTGGGGCATCGGCCCCTGGACCGCGGGCTACGTCGCGATGCGCCTCGGCGACCCCGACGTCTTCCTCGACGGCGACGTCGCGGTCCAGCGGGCGATGCGCGAGCTTGGCGCGGACCCCGATGCGCCCCCGTCCTGGTCACCCTGGCGCAGCTACGCCGTCCTCCACCTCTGGGCCAGTCTGGCCGGTCCCGCTGTGGCGGCCTAGGAGGACGCGGGCGCCTCGGCACGCGGCGCGGTCGCCGCCGCGCGCAGGTCCTCCTGCGTCCAGACCTCCGCCAGCCGGACGATCACCGCGGTCGCGGCGGCCATGTCGTGCAGCGACGCCCACTCGCGCACGGAGTGGAACTCGTGGCCGCCGGTGAAGACGTTGGGCGTCGGGAGGCCCATCGCGCTCAGGCGCGAGCCGTCGGTGCCGCCGCGGATGACCGTGCGCCGCGCCTCCAGGCCCTCGGCGGCGATCGCGCGCTCAGCGGCGCTCACCACCTCCGGGAACGGCTCGAGATGCGAGCGCATGTTGGGGTATTGGTGGTGGACATCGACCTCCAGCCGCGCCCGTGGCTCCCGACCCACGATCTCCTCGGCGGTGCGCCGGATCAAGTCGATGTGCTCGGCCAGCAAGTCATCGTCGAAGTCGCGGACGATCGCGGTGACCGTCGAGCGCTGCGCGTCGCCGGCGATGGCGTAGGGGTGGATGTAGCCCTCGCGCTCCTCGGTCGTCTCCGGCGTCAGGCGATCGGACGGCAGCGCGGCGACGATCTGCGCGGCCAATCGCGTGGCGTTGACGAGGACGTCCTTGGCGAAGCCGGGGTGGATGTCGACGCCGTGGATGGTCAGGCGGACCTCGGCGGCCGTGAACGTCTCGTCTTGCAGTTCGCCGATCTCGCTGCCGTCCATGGTGTAGGCGCAGAACGCGCCGAAGCGCTCGACGTCGAAGAGCGTCGCGCCCTCGCCGATCTCCTCGTCGGGCGTGAAGCAGATGCGCAGCGTCGGGCGGGGCAGCTCGGGATGGGCGGCAAGGTAGGAGACCGCGGTGACGATCTCGGCGACGCCGGCCTTGTCGTCGGCGCCCAAAAGCGTGTCGCCTGAGGAGGTGACGATGTCGTGGCCGAGCTTCGCGCCCAAACCGCTGACCGTCGCCGGATCCAGGACGGTCCCGCCCCGCGGCAGCTCGATGATCGAGCCGTCGTAGTCGCGATGCACCAGCGGCTCGACGCCCGCACCGGGCGCGTCCGGGCTGGTGTCGACATGCGCGATCAGCCCGATGACCGGGGCACCCTCGACGGTCGCCGGTAGCGTCGCCGTGACGTAGCCGTTGCCGTCCAGCGCGGCATCCTCCAACCCCGCGGCGCGCAGCTCGTCGACGAGCAGTCGCCCCATCTCCAACTGACCTGGCGTGCTCGGACTCTGCGTGCGCGCACGCGCGGCGGTCGACTCGATGCGGACGTAGCGCTCGAAGCGCTCCAATAGCCCAGGGGCGAGCTCCTGGGCGAGCTCAGAGGAAAACGGCGACGGCATCGCTTGAGCCTAGTCGCCGGCCACCGTCTACCAGCGGACGCTGTGCGCTTCCATCACGCCCCAGCCGCGAGCGACCGCGACGCCGCCGGGCAACGTCCCGGAGAACGTCCCGAACGGCTGGACGTAGTCGCTGGCGAAAAGCTTGAAATCGTCGGCACGGGCGCGGCGTGCCTCCTCGGCGAACGTCACCACCGAGCTGTCGTCGAACGCGACGGCGCGCAAGTCCTCGTCGAACGTCGCGGGCGGGAGCTCTTGCGCCGCGCCGTCGATCCAGAGCGTGCGCTCGCTGCCGACCGTCGCGTCGTGGACGCCGACCACGATGTTGAAGGCCAAGGCGTTGCCCTCGGGCGTCTCGCCGACACCGGCGCACCAGCGCCAGTCGGTGCGCCGCGCGTGGTAGCCGGCGGAGTCGTCGATCAGCCCGCGCAGCGTCACCGGGCGGCCGTCGACGCTTCCGGTCGCGCGCACGGGCTGCTTGCGCGTCCAGATGTAGGAGTCGCCGTGGCGCGAGGTGACCTCCATCGGCTCGCCGTCGGGCTCGAGGGCGAGCTCGGCCGGACCGAACCGCGCGCGGTCGTCGTCCAGCACGACGCCGCCGGGCCGGAAGACCGTCTTCTCGCGCAGCGCCGTCCGGTCCCACGTCGCCCAGAACGCTTGGGGCAGCACCCCGACGCGCACGTTGGCGGCGCAGAGCATGAGCTCCTCGCCGTAGAGACCGAGGTAGCGCCAGCGCTTCAGCGGACGGCGGTCGCGCAGCAGCGCCATGCGGGCGGGCGGGACCGCGAGCCCGGATGGGTGATTGCGCAGCGGGAGATCGTCCAGGGTCGGCACGTCCGGGGTATGCTCCCAGAGATCGGTTGACTGACCAGTCAATCGCTAGTCGGACCGACCCACCACGCACCCGTGCGCGCCGCCGCAGTCCAACTCACCGCGACCGCCGACAAGGCTACGAACCTAGAGACCGCAGACCGTCTCGTGCGGGCCGCCGCTCGCGATGGCGCGTCGTTGGTCGTCCTGCCGGAGAAGTGGTCGGTGTACGGCTCGCCGGAGGACCAGCGCGCCGGGGCCGAGCCGCTCGACGGCCCGGCACTGAGCTGGGCGCGCGCGATCGCGCGCGAGCTGGAGATCGACCTCGTCGCTGGCTCGATCGCCGAGCTTGCAACCGAGGACGCCGAGCGCGGTCACAACACCTCGGTCCACATCGGCCCCGACGGCAGCGATCGCGCGACCTACCGCAAGCTGCACATGTTCGACGTGCTCGTCGGCGGCCGCGAGTACCGCGAGTCCGACGGCGAGGCGCCGGGTGACGAGATCGTCCTCAGCACCCTCGCCGATGGCCTGCGACTCGGTCTGACCATCTGCTACGACCTGCGCTTCCCCGAGCTCTACCGCCGCCTCGCGGTCGACGGAGCGCGCGTGCTGGCCGTCCCCGCGGCGTTCACCGAGCCCACGACCCGTGACCACTGGGAGATCCTGTTGCGCGCCCGCGCCATCGAGAACCAGGCCTTCGTCGTGGCCGCCAACCAGGTCGGGCGCCACGCGCCGGGCCTGAAGACCGGCGGCCGCTCGATGATCGTCGATCCCTGGGGGATCGTCCTCGCCCAGGCCGCCGACGTCGAGTGCCACGTCGTCGCCGAGCTGGACCTCGACCGGCTCGCGCGGATCCGCGCCGACCTGCCGTCGCTGGCCAACCGCCGTCCGGAGGTCTACGGCTGATGGCGACCGCACGCTCAGCAGCGGCCGCGGCCGAGAAGCGCCGGCTGATCCTTGACGCGGCTGTCCGCGTCTTCGCCCGCCAGGGCTTCCACACCTGCCGCGTCAGCGACATCGCCGACGAGGCGGGCGTCGCCTACGGATTGGTGTACCACTACTTCCGCTCCAAGGACGAGGTGCTCGACACCCTCTTCCTGGAGCGCTGGAACGTCATGCTCGACGCGATCCGCGAGGTCGACACCCAGGACATCCTGGCGCGCAAGAAGCTCGAGGCGATCGCCGGCTTCATCGTCGACTCCTACCGCCACGACCCGGACTTGATGAAGGTCATCATCGTCGAGGTCACGCGGGCGGCCAACTCGTTCGGGCAGACACACCTGGCGAAGATCACCGAGGCCTACAACCTGATCGGCGCCGTCGTCGAGAAGGCCCAAGCCGCGGGCGAGTTCCGCTCCGACATCTCGCCGCAGTTCGCCGCGATGGCGTTCTACGGCGCCATCGAGCAGGTGCTCACCGGCTGGATCTTCGACTCGTTGCCCCAATCGGCCGGCGGCTTCGACGAGGCCAAGCGCCTGATCGTCGAGACGATTTGCAGCGGGCTCGATCGCTAGCTCCGGCTTGCGGCGGGTAGAGTCCGGCCCGATGCAGCACAACGACATCACCAAGCGCCTCGCCTGGTCGGGGCTGCTCGCGGCCTTCGGAGCGATCGCCTCGATCGCCGCCTCGCGCGTCGCGGCTATCGCCTACCGCCGGATCTTCGACGAGGACCCGCCCGAGTGAGCGACGAAGACCTTCACAGCCCGACCGCGGCCGCGCCGGATCCCGAGCCGGCCACGCAGGCCGAGCCGACGCCGACCGTCGGCGCCGCCGAGGCGACCTTCGGCCAGCCGGCCGGCAGCGCG
Organism: Baekduia sp.; assembly: GCA_040509415.1. Lineage (GTDB taxonomy): Bacteria > Actinomycetota > Thermoleophilia > Solirubrobacterales > Solirubrobacteraceae > Baekduia. The sequence goes on from JBEVLC010000396.1 coordinate 9,650, forward strand.
CTGCTCGACGCCCAGCCGGTCGATCCGCACCCCGAGAAGCTCGTGGGCGCGGCGTTCGCCGGCGGCCTGGTGGCCGCCGTCTTCCTCAAGGGGCTCGCCAAGCGGAGGCACCGATGAGCGACCAGCAGCCGACCAACCTCGTCACCGCGATCCAGGACGTCACCGAGAGGGCCTCGCTGCTCGTCCGCGAGGAGATCGAGCTGGCCAAGGCCGAGGTGACCGACAAGGTCACCAAGCTCGGCAAGGGCGCGGCCGTCGCGGCCGCCGCCGGGATCTTCGTCCTCGCCGCCTCGGTCATGATCCTGTTCGGGCTGGCCGAGCTGGCCTACTGGGCGATCCCGTTCCCTGACGGGCAGCCGTTCTGGGGCTACTTCACCGTGGCCGCCGTCCTGCTCGTGCTCGCCGCGCTCGCGGGCTACATCGCGTTCCGCGCGCTGAAGGCCGGCTCGTCGCCGGCACCGACGATGGCCATCGAAGAGGCCAAGCTCATCAAGGAGACCATGACGGCCGAGCACCCCGGAGGGACCGTCTGATGCCCCAGCGCTCCCCGGAGCAGATCCGCCAGTCGATCGAGACCAACCGCGCTGAGCTGGCCGTCTCGATGGAGCGGCTGCGTGGCGAGGTGGCCGAGGTCACCGACTGGCGCAAGCAGATCCGCGAGCACCAGCAGGAGGTGCTGATCGGCGCCGCCGTCGCGGGCTTCGTCATCGGTGGCGGGATCGCTGCCATCGGCGGCCTGCTGCGTCGCAAGAAGCGTCGCTGGTAGGCGAAGCCTCGCCCAGGGCTCGTTTCGCGGCGCGAGCTCGCCCAGGGGCTCGCTCGCACTGTCCGCGCTCATCCATAGCTTTTGGGGCGGATGCAGTCCCGCACCCAAGAGCTACCCGTCCGCACGATTCTCCGCGTGGTCGCGATCGTCGTCTTGGCGGCGGTCTCGCTGTACCTCGTCTACCTGCTGCGCAAGCCGATCGGCTGGGTGCTGACGGCGACGTTCATCGCGGTCGCGGTCTCCGGGCCGGTCAACCGTCTCGACCGCCACATGCGGCGCGGCTTTGCGATCACGATCGTCTACCTCGGGCTGATCCTCGTGCCGGTAGGGCTCACCGCGCTCGTCGTCCCGCCGCTGGTCACCCAGGGCACCAACCTCGTCGAAGACCTGCCCAGCTACGCCACCGACGTCCAGGACTACGTCAATAAGAACGAGCGACTGCGCGAGCTCGACGAGAAGTACGACCTGACCGGCCAGTTGCAGAAGCAGGCCAACCAGCTGCCGGCCAAGATCGGCGACGCGGCCAAGGTGCTGAGCGACATCGGCCTCGGCCTCGTCAACTCGGTCTTCGCGCTGGTCAACATCCTCATCTTGAGCATCTTCATCGTGGCCGGGGGTCGCGGCTGGACCGACGCGGCGCTGCGGCTGCGGCCGGAGGGCGAGCGAGAACGGATGCGCCGCATCTTCGACAGCACGGGCAACGCGGTCGCCGGCTACGTCCAGGGCGCCCTGACGATCGCGCTGATCGCGGGCGTCCAGGCGTTCATCGTGCTGGAGCTCCTCGGCGTGCCGTTCGCGGCGCCGCTGGCGGTGCTCGCCGGGCTGGCGTCGCTGATCCCGCTGGTCGGCGCGACGGTGGCGGCCATCGTCATCGGGTTGGTCACGTTGTTCAACGACTTCCCGACCGACACCATCATCTGGGCGATCTGGGCGATCATCTATCAGCAGCTGGAGAACAACCTCATACAGCCGCAGGTCCAGCGTCGCACGGTGCAGGTCCAGCCGATCGTGGTGCTCATCGCCGTGCTGTTCGGCAGCACGCTGCTCGGCGTCCTCGGCGCGATCGTGGCGATCCCGCTGGCGGCCTCGATCCAGATCTTGCTGCGCGAGTGGTGGGACTGGCGGGCCGAGATCCGTCAGGCCGCGATCATCGATCCGGAAGGGCCACAGCCGCCGGCGCCGCCGGGGATGGGTGGCGGCAAGCCGCCGGGTTCTGATGACGAAGGCGGCGGTGGTCCCGGCGTGATCCTGCCGGCGACCTAGACGCCGAGCTCGGCCAGCAGCGCCCGCGGCAGGCCGCCCGCGCCGAGCAGGCCGGGGCCGACGTGGGTGCCGATGACCGGGCCGATCTCGGAGACGAAGACCGGCTCGGTGCCGTAGATCTCGCGGCCGCGCTCGACCAGCTTCGCCGCCTGCTCGTGGGCCTGGATGTGCTGGACGACCCAGCCGTCGGCGCCGTCCTCGTGACGGGCCTTGAGGTAGTCGACCATGCGCTCGAAGGCGCGGCCGGAGGTGCGGACGCGCTCGACGGGCGTGATCTCGCGGTTGATCGTGAGGATCGGCTTGATCTTCAGCGCGCCGCCCAGCCATGCCTGCGCGGTGCCGATGCGACCGCCGCGCTTGAGGAACTCGAGCGTGTCGACCGCGAACCAGATCTTCATGGCGTCAGCCGCGTCGTTGACCCGCGCGGCGACGGCGTCGACGTCGGCGCCCGTGCTCGCGGCGGCCGCGCCGGCCAGTGCGCAAAGGCCGATGCCGCCGCAGGCGGTGCGCGAGTCGATGACCTCGACGCGGCGGTTCGGGTACTTGGTGGCGACCTCGGCCGCGGCCTGGCGCGCGCTCTCCACGGTGCCGGAGATCCCGCCGGCGATGTGGACCGAGACGATGTCGCGGCCCTCGGCGGCCAGCGGTTCGTAGACCTCGAGGAAGTCGCCGATCGACGGCTGCGAGGTCGTCGGCAGCTGGTCGAGCTGGCGCAGTTGGTTGTAGAACGCGGTGAAGTCCGGCATGTCGGACTCGCGCTCGTGGCGGCCGCCGAGGTTGACGTAGAGCGAGACCTCGCGGATGTCGTGGGCCTGCAGCAGCGCACGCGGGGCGTAGTGCGTGGTGTCGGTGACCACGGCGACCTGAGACATGATCGGAGCCTACGTGGTCTTGCGTCATGGGAGGATGGGCGCGGACATGGCCATCACGCTCGTCACCGGCGCCAACGGGCTCGTCGGCTCGCACGTCGCACGGGCGCTCGTGGTGCGCGGCGACACCGTGCGCGTGACGGTGCCCGAGCACGCGGCGCTGGACGCGATCGCCGACCTCGACGTCGAGATCGTCGTCGCCGGCGCGACGGACCGGAGCGAGCTGCGCCGGGCGCTTCGCGGCGTGGATCGGTTCTTCCATGTGTCCGATGCGATGACGCTGCGCAGCGGCTGGCACGATCTCTACGAAGCCAACGTGATCGGCACGCGGATCGCGCTGGAGGAGGCGCTGCGCGCCGGCGTCGAACGCGTCGTGCACACGAGCACGATCGCGGCGATCGGCCCGGCCGACGGCCGCTCGACCGCCGACGAGACGCAGGGCTTCAACGCCGCCCGGATCGGGTTGGCCTACGCCAACGCGAAGGCCGAGGCCGAGCGCGAGGCGCTGCGGGCCTGCGCCCACGGCCTGCCGGTGGTGATCGTCAACCCGGCGCACGTGCTCGGCCGCGGCGACCTGCACCGTTCCTCGACCGAGCTGGTCCGGCGGTTCCTGCGCCGGGAGATCCCGCTGTACGTGGATGGTGCGCTGTGCATCGTCGGTGCCGAGGATGTTGCGCGCGGTCATCTGCTCGCCGAGGAGCGCGGTGGCGTCGGCGAGCGCTACATCTTGGGTGGGCGGAACTTCACCAACGACCGCTTGTTCGCGGACCTGGGGCGCTTGTCGGGCGTCGAGCCGCCGGCGGTCAAGCTCCCGCTGCACGCCGCGCTGGCGCTGGCCCGCGGCTTCGAAGCGCTGCCGGGGCGGCCGCCGATCACGGTCGAGGAGATCCGCGCACTGTCGCTGCAGTGGGCCTACCGGTCGACGAAGGCCAAGCGCGAGTTGGGGTGGACGACGGGGCATCACGAGCAGCCGCTGATCGACACGATCGAGTGGTATCGGGAGCGTGAGCCGGACGCTGTTGGTGGTGTTGGTGCCCGGCAGCCCCTGGCGCTGCGAGTCGCGGGGTTTGGGGTGGGGCGGGTCCTGGGCGCCGCGCGGCTGTTGGGGGATTGAGCTTTCGGGAGATCCGGGTCGGCTACCCCTCGCATATGAGGGTGTAGACGACCCGGACCGCGCGTCCACGGATCCGGGTCGTCTGGTGTCCCACAGAGGGACACTGGACGACCCCGATCTCCCGCGAGCACAACGGACGACCACGGACGGTCGCGCCGCCGACACCGCTCACTCCCCTCGGTGAAGAACGGTCCACAGCCCACACCCCGGCCCCCGCCTGAGCGGGACTCCAGCCACGCACAGCACCCCGACAACGCCAGCCAGCCCACGCTCGCGCGCCGACCACGCGTCACAGGCGGCCCCCGACTTAATGAAGCACCCTCTTCAGGCGAGCAAAGCCGCCACAGACGCGACATCCACCGGCGACGCCACACCGCGCTCCGTGACCAACGCGGAGACCAACTCCGCCGGCGTCACATCAAACGCCGGGTTGATCACGTCGACACCCTCCGGCGCGACACGGACGCCCCCGAACATCAGTACCTCGTCAGCGCCCCGCTCCTCGATCTCGATGGCGCTGCCATCAGGCGTCGCTGCATCGATCGTCGACGTCGGCCCGGCCACCACGAACGGCACCCCCGCCGCCCGCGCCGCCAGCGCATGGGCATACGTCCCCACCTTATTCGCCACATCCCCATTGGCCGCAACCCGATCACACCCGACCACCACACCATCCACCACACCCCGCGCCACCAGCCCCGCCGCGGCACCGTCGACGATCAGCGCGAACGGGATCCCCAGCCGCCCCAGCTCCCACGCCGTGAGCCGCGCGCCCTGCAGCAGCGGTCGCGTCTCGCACACGACGACGCGCACGCCCTCGTGGCGCTCGGCCAGCTCGATGCAGACGCCGAGCGCCGAGCCGCGGCCGCCCGTCGCCAGCGCGCCCGTGTTGCAGTGCGTCAACACCGTCCGCGCCGACGACAGGAGATCAGCCCCGAACCCCGCCAACGCCACGCTCGCCGCGTCCTCAGACGCGTGGATCTTCTGCGCCTCGCCCCGCGCCGCGCTCGCGATCGTCGACGGCCCCGCGCCCAGCGCCGCGGCGCGCACGCGCTCCACCGCCCACGCCAAGTTCACCGCCGTCGGCCGCGACGCCACGAGCACCTCGCACGCCTCCTCCAACGCGCCCAGCGACGGCCGCGCCGAGAGCTCCATCGCCAGCCCGTAGGCCGCCGCGATCCCGATGTTCGGCGCGCCGCGCACCGCCAGCCGCGCGATCGCGTCCGCGGTGTCGGCCGCGCCGGTCAGCGCCAGCCACGTCTCGGCGCCTGGCAGCAGCGTCTGATCCAGGACCGACAGCCGCCGCCCGTCCCACCTCAGCGCTTGGATTCCAGCCACGTCCCAGACCCTATTGGGCACCCTGTCGCGCAGGGTTCTCTACTGTTCGGGCGACCCGTGCTCAGAACGCGCCTTGCGGTGGGCCTCGCCGCGCTCCTGCCCTTGCTGATCCCGACCGCCGCACACGCGGGCGGTCCGATCATGCCGCTCGCCCAGGTCCAGAGCGGCATGCACTGCACTGGCTACAGCGTGATCCGCGGCACGGAGATCACGTCCTTCGACGTCGACGTCATCGACGTGCTCGCCGGCCCCGACGCCCAGATTCTCGTGACCGTCAGCGGTCCCGCCGTCGACACCACGGGCATCGCCGAGGGCTTCTCGGGGTCACCTGTCCTGTGCACCGACCCTGCCGACGGCATCGCCAAGACGGTCGGCGCGATCGCCCAGGGCACGGGCGACTACGGCAACAAGCTCGTGCTCGTGACGCCGATCCAGACGATGCTCGGCGAGCAGGTCGACCCGCCTGCGAGCGCCAAGCCGATGCCGGCCGCGCTCAAGCGCAAGGCGCGCGCGCTGGCGACGCCGCTGAGCTTCTCCGGCGTCTCGGGCCCCGTCGCCGCCGCGCTCCAGAAGGCCGGCAAGAAGCTCGGCCGTGCGCTCTACGCCGCGCCCGCCGCGCCGCGCGCCGCCGCGTTCCCGGTCCAGACCCTGCAGCCGGGCAGCTCGGTCGCCGTCGGCCTGTCGGGTGGCGACATCGAGGCCGGCGCCGTGGGCACCGTCACCTACGTCGACGGCGACACCGTCTGGGCCTTCGGCCATCCGCTCGACGCCGCCGGCCGTCGCTCGCTGCTGCTCCAGGACGCCTACGTCTACACGGTCGTCAACAACCCGATCGACTCCGATCAGGTCACCAGCTACAAGCTCGCCGCGCCCGGTCACGACCTCGGGACGCTGACCAACGACGCGCCGTCGGCCGTCGTGGGCCGCCAAGGCGCGCGGCCCCCCCGCGTCCCCCAGGGCGGGGAGGCGGCCCCACAGGGCACCAAACCCGGCGTGGCCCACAACATAGAGATCGCCGATGAGACC
>JBEVLC010000397.1:0-12440 GCA_040509415.1 Baekduia sp.
CTCCCGCTGCTGTGGCGGCTCGTCAAGGCCCGCGGGGCCAAGCGCGTCGGCATCGAGGAGCCCGGCTGGTGGCGGATCGGCCGCGCGCTGACCGAGGCCGGCCTCACCCCCATCCCGATCCCCACCGACGACCACGGCCTCGACCCAGCCCGGCTCGCCGACCTCGACCTCGACGCCCTCGCCGTCACCCCCGCTCACCAGTTCCCGACCGGCGCCGTCTTGGCGCCCGAGCGCCGGGCAGCGCTCGTCGCCTGGGCCCGCGACCGCGGCGCGTTGATCCTCGAAGACGACTACGACGCGGAGTTCCGCTACGACCGCCAGCCGATCGGATCGCTGCAGGGCCTCGCGCCCGACCTCGTCGCCTACGGCGGCTCCTGCTCCAAGACGCTCGCGCCGGCCCTGCGGCTCGGCTGGCTCGTCCTTCCGTCCAGCCTGGTCGCGCAATTGCACGCCGACGACGCCACCTCGCCGCCCGGCACCCCGCCCACGATCGACCAGCTCGCGCTCGCCGACCTCATCGAGCGCGGCGAGCTCGACCGTCACCTGCGCCGCCAGCGCCACCGCTACCGCAGGCGCCGCGACGCCCTCTTGGCAGCGATCGCACGCCAATTGCCCGGGCTCGAGGTCCAGGGCGCGGCGGCCGGGCTGTTCGCCGTCCTGGCGCTCCCGAAAGGCACCGACGAGCGCGCGGTCGTGGCCGCGGCGCTGGCGCGCGGCGTCGCGCTGGAGCCGCTGGGCGCCGCCGGTCGCGCGGGCCTCGTCGCCGGCTACGCCAACCTGCCGGAGGCCGGCGCCGCCGCGGCAGTTGCCGCATTGGCACAGGCGATCCAGGACACCACCTCGACACCGGCCAGACCCTCGACGTAGGCGGGCCTAAAAGGGCCCGACCTATAGAGTCCCAGCCCCCGAACTTCGAGACGAAGAGCCGCATACATGCCTGCACATGACGTCCTCATCCTCGGCGCCGGCCTCGCCGGACAACGGGCCGCGCTGGCCGCCGCGGACGCTGGAGCGTCGGTCGCGATCATGAGCAAGGTCCACCCGGTCCGCTCCCATTCGGTCGCTGCCGCCGGTGGTATCAACGCCGCCATCAACCCCGCCGACGACTGGCGCTCACACGCCTACGACACCGTCAAGGGCTCCGACTTCATCGGGGACCAGGACGCGATCGAGGTGATGTGCCGCGAGGCGCCGCACGAGGTCATGCACCTCGAGCACATCGGCGTCACGTTCCACCGCAACGAGACCGGCCAGATGGACCTCCGCGCGTTCGGCGGCGCCTCGATGAAGCGCACCGCCTACGTCGCCGACATCACCGGGCAGGCGATCCTCCACGTGCTCTACGAGCAGCTCATGAAGTACCACGAGCGCGTGGCCCGCTACGAGGAGTGGTTCACCACCTCGCTGCTGCAGGACGAGTCCGGCGCGGTCTCGGGCTGCATCGCCCGCGACATCCGCACGGGCAAGCTGGAGATCTTCACCGCCAAGAACGTCATCCTCGCCACCGGTGGCGCCGGCCAGTGCTTCAAGCCGACCACCAACGGCCTGATCTGCACCGGCGACGGCATCGCTCAGGCCTACCGCCGCGGCGCGCCGCTGATGGACATGGAGATGGTCCAGTACCACCCGACCTGCCTGGTCGAGAACGGCTTTCTCATCACCGAGGGCGCCCGTGGCGAGGGCGCGCACCTGCTCAACGCCAACGGCGAGCGCTTCATGGAGAAGTACGCGCCCAACAAGATGGAGCTGGCGTCGCGCGACGTCGTCTCCCGCGCCGAGCAGACCGAGATCAACGAGGGCCGCGGCGTCGGCCCCGGCGGCGTCGGCATCTACCTAGACATCACCGTCGTCCCCAAGAAGCGCACGCTCGAGGCGCTGCGCGAGATCGTCAACATCGGCAAGGACTTCGCCGGCGTCGACATCACGCGCGAGCCGATCCTGATCCGCCCCGGCCAGCACTACATCATGGGCGGCGTCAAGACCGACATCGACGGCGCGACGCCGATCGAGGGCCTCTACGCCGCCGGCGAGGTCGCCTGCGTCTCGGTCCACGGCGGCAACCGCCTCGGCGCCAACTCGCTGCTGGACACGCTGATCTTCGGCCGCCGCGCCGGCGAGCACGCCGCCCAGCGCGCCGCCGGGATGGCGATGCCCACGGCCGCCAAGCAAGCCCGCCTCGACGACGAGCAGGCGATGTTCGACGCGATCCTCGACCGGCCCAAGACTGGCCGCCGGATCTCCGAGATCAAGGACGAGCTCGGCACCGAGATGAACCGCAACGTCGCGGTCTTCCGCGAGCAGGCCGGCCTGGAGCACGCGCTCGAGGTCGTGCGCCGGCTCAAGGAGGAGGCCAAGACCGCCTACGTCGACGACAAGGGCACGGTCTTCAACCAGGACGTCCTCGGGGCGATCGAGCTGGGGTACATGCTCGACTGCGCCGAGTGCACGGTCGTCGGCGCGATCGAGCGCAAGGAGTCGCGCGGTGCGCAGTTCCGCACCGACTTCCCCGAGCGCAACGACGAGGAGTGGCAGAAGCACATCACCCTCTCGCGCAACGGCAGCGACGAGCCCAGCGTGGCCTACTCGCCAGTGACCATCACCCAGTGGCAGCCCGAGGAGCGCAAGTACTAGTCATGGCAGCCGAACCCCTCACCCCCGAAGAGACCGACGCGCCCAACCCGGCGCACGTCGACAACTCCGAGAGCTTCACGCTCCGCATCCGCCGCTTTGACCCGGAGTCCGGCGAGGCGCCGTACTGGGTCGAGCACACCATCGAGCTGGAGCCCCACCGCTCCGTGCTGGAGGGCATCCTCCAGGCCAAGGGCCGTTTTGACGGCTCGATCGGCATCCGCTGTTCGTGCAAGGCAGCGATCTGCGGCTCGTGCGGCGTGCGCGTCAACGGCGAGCCAGGCCTGGCGTGCCACACGCACCTCGACAAGGCCAAGCGCACCTCCAAGGACGGCGTCATCGAGATCGAGCCGATGGGCAACATGCCCGTCATCAAGGACTTGATCGTGGACATGGACGCCGTCCACTGGAAGAAGATCCAGCGCGTCACGCCATGGCTCATCAACAAGGAGCCGATCCCCGAGCGCGAGTACCTCGTCGACCGCGAGTCGATGGTCGACGTCACCCAGACGATGGCCTGCATCCAGTGCGGCGCCTGCGTCTCGGACTGCCTCGCGATGGAGGTCGACCCGCTCTTCATCGGCCCGGCCGCCCTGGCCAAGTCCTACCGCTTCGTCGGCGACCCGCGTGACGCCGAGCAGCGCGAGCGTCTGCTCGACCTCGCCGAAGACCCGCACGGCATCTACGACTGCACGCACTGCTTCAAGTGCATCGAGGCCTGCCCCAAGGGCGTCGCCCCGATGAACCAGATCATGCGCCTGCGCCGGCGTGCGGGCAACGACCATCACATCGTCGACCGCAACAACGGCGAGCGCCACGAGGCGGCGTTCGTGAAGCTGATCAAGGACAACGGCTTGCTCTGGGAGGCCGAGCTGCTGCCGCGCTCCTACGGTGGCACGTCGTGGTTCGGCAAGTTCCACCCCGCCGCCGGCCAGGAGCTGCTCAGCTCGCTGCCGGCGATCACCAAGGCGATCCTGCGCCGCAAGGTGACGCCGATGGGCGCGCTCAAGCCCCACAAGATCCCCGCCGCCGACCTCAAGCAGGTCCAGGAGATCTACGAGGAGATCGAGGGCCGCGAGGAGCGCATCGAGTTCAACCTGTACATCTCCGGGACCGACGAGGACAACGCGGAGAACCCGACGGCAGAGGACAAGGCATGAAGGTTGCGTACTGGCCGGGCTGTGTGAGCCGTGGCTTCACCCCGGAGCTGCACGGCTCGATGGCCAAGATCGCGCCGATGCTCGACATCGAGCTTGTTGAGCTCGATCGCGCCTGCTGCACCGGCGCCGGCGTCATCGCTGAGCACAACACCGAGCTCGCCGACACGCTCAACGCGCGCACGTTCGCCCTGGCCCAGCAGGTCGAGGGCGCCGAGCTGATGATGAACATCTGCTCGACCTGCCAGGGCGCCCAGGGCGAGTGCCAGGAGCGCCTGGACGCCTCCGAGGAGTACCGCGGCCAGATCAACCAGACGCTGGCCAAGTACAACCTGGAGTACCGCGCGGGCATCGCCAACAAGAACTTCCTCTGGGTCCTGGTGGAGGAGTTCGGCCTCGACAACCTGCGCGAGCGCGTTCGTCGCCCGCTGACCAACCTCAAGGTCGGCCCCTTCTACGGCTGCTACATCGTCCGCCCGACCGACCGGCTGGGCATCGACGAGGAGAACCCGCGCGACACCTACCTCGGGCTCGTCATCGAGGCGCTCGGCGGCACGGTCATCGACTACGCCGGCTCGCACAAGTGCTGCGGCTTCCCGATCATCACCATGAACAAGACGGCGTCGCTGGCCCAGGCCGGCCGCCATCTCGGCGACGCGGCCGATGCCGACGCCGACTGCCTGGTCACGCCGTGCCCGCTCTGCCACCTCAACCTGGATCTCCAGCAGCCGCTGGCCGAGCGCCAGGCGGGTCGCGAGCTCAACATGCCGGTCCTGCACCTCCCCCAGCTCGTCGGGCTGGCCCTGGGCCTGGAGCCCAAGGAGCTCGGCCTCGACAAGCACGTCGTCAAGCCCACCGCCGTGATCGACTGGACGACCTCGGTCGTCGCGGGCGTCGGCGCGGGCAACGGCGGCTGGTGAAGCTCGGAAGGCTCCTGCGTGGAGCGCCGTCGGCAGCCGAGGCATCGCAGCCTCGCCGCCGTCGGCGCGCCCCGCGCCCGGACGGACCGAAGACGATCGTGCCGATCGTCGACGCTCCGTCCACCCCGCTCGCGCGTGATCTCGACGCCGCCCGCGAGCGCCTGCGGCGGGCGATCCCGCCGGTCGACGACGACCTGGAGTAGGTGCCACCCGCACCAGCGATGGGGAGCCGACCCCCAATGGCTGGTGGGGGTCTCCCTGCTGTCGGCTGGGCAGCACGGGCCGCATCATGGGGGCCATGCTTCGGACCTTCCCCCTCGCGTTCGTCCACCTCGGCGTCCTGCTCGCTCCAGGGCTGTTCGCGGCCTTCAGCCACCTCTGAGCGAGCACCGGGCGTAGGATCGGTCGGGCATGGATGCCCTCAGCCGCCACAACGTCACCGTCCACGGCCGGCCGGACGGTCCGCCGATGGTCTTCGCCCACGGCTTCGGCTGCGACCAGAACATGTGGCGCTTCGTCTGGCCGGCGTTCGCCGACGAGCACCGCGTGATCCTGTTCGACCACGTCGGCCACGGGCATTCCGACCACACGGCGTTCGATCCCGAGCGCTACCGATCGTTGGACGGCTACGCCGAGGATGTCCTGGCGATCCTGCGCGCCCTGGACGTCCACGAGGCGGTCTTCGTCGGCCACTCGGTCAGCGCGATGATCGGCGCACTGGCCGCCACCGCCGAGCCGGAGCGCTTCTCGCGGCTGGTCATGATCGGCCCGTCGCCGCGCTACATCGATGACGACGACGAGTACAAGGGCGGCTTCTCGCGCGAGGACATCGACGGGCTGCTGGAGTCGCTGGAGAGCAACTACCTGGGCTGGTCGGGCGCGATGGCGCCCGTGATCATGGGCAACGACGACCGGCCCGCGCTCGGCGAGGAGCTGACCGACGCGTTCTGCGCCACCGACCCGGAGATCGCGGCGCACTTCGCGCGCGTGACGTTCTTGTCCGACAACCGCGCCGACTTGGAGCGCGTGCCGGTCCGGACGCTCGTGCTGCAGTGCTCGGCCGACGTGATCGCCCCCGTCGGCGTCGGCGCCTTCGTCCACGAGCAGTTGCCTGACAGCACGCTCGTCCAGCTGCAAGCGACCGGGCACTGCCCCAACCTCAGCGCGCCCGCGGAGACCACCGCCGCGATCCAGGCGTTCCTCGCCGAGCCGTGACCGGTCGCGACGAGCTGATCCGCGACAGTCCCGAAGAGCTCTTCGAGAACGCGCCCTGCGGCTATCTGACGACCGCGCTGGACGGCACGATCCTGCAGGTCAACCGCACGCTGCAGGCGCTGACCGGCTACGCGCGCCAGGCGCTGGTCGGCCGCCGCTTCCCGGAGCTGCTGACCGTCGGCGGCCGGATCTACTACGAGACGCACTACGCGCCGCTGCTGCAGATGCAGGGCTGGGTCCGCGAGATCGCCGTCGATCTCGTCGGGGCCGACGGCACCAAGCTGCCGGCGCTGGTCAACTCGGTGCTGCAGCGCGACGAGAACGGCCAAGCGCTGTCGATCCGCACCGTCGTCTTCGAGGCCACCGACCGGCGCCGGTACGAGCAAGAGTTGTTGCGTGCTCGCGATCACGAGCACGCTGTCGCCGCCGAGCTGCAACGCGGTCTGCTCTCCGGCGAGCTGCCGCGCGATCCCGCGCTCGACCTCGCCGTCAGCTACCGGCCTGCCGAGGCGGGCCTGGAGGTCGGCGGCGACTGGTATGACGCGTTCTGGGTCGGCGAGCGGCGGATCGGCGTGGTCGTCGGCGACGTCGTCGGCCGTGGGATCGTCGCCGCCGCGACGATGGGGCAGCTGCGCAGCGCGGTTCGCGCGCTGGCCTCCACCGGCCTGACACCGGGCCCCCTGCTCGACGCGCTCGACGGCTACGCGCGCCGCCACGAGGTCGGCCAGATGACCACGCTCGCGTATGTCGAGCTTGACCTCGACAGCGGCGTGCTCGTGCTGGCGTGCGCGGGCCATCCGCCACCGGCCATCACGGCGCCTGACGATCCGGCCCGCTTCCTCTGGGACGGGCGCTCCACCCCGCTGGACGCCGCCGCCGAAGCCTCGGGTCGCCCCGAGTCGACGGTGACGCTGGCGTCCGGCACGACGATCGTCCTCTTCACGGATGGGCTCTTTGAGCGCGTCGATCGGCCACTGCAAGAAGGGCTCGACCTCGTCCTCACCGAGCTCGACGAGCACGGCGGAGAGACCGCGCAGGCGCTGGCCGACGCGATGACCGAGGCCGCGCTCGCGGGCCGGCGGACGACCGACGACGTCTGCCTGCTCGCGCTGCGCTGGACGCCGCCGGGTGGCTAAGCCGCCGCGCGCGCGCCGAGCAAGCCGCGCTCGTGCAGCAGCTCGGCGATCTGCACCGTGTTCAGCGCGGCGCCCTTGAGCAGGTTGTCGCCGACGATGAACAGGTTCAAGGCCTTGGGGTCGCTCAGGTCCTGACGGACGCGGCCAACGGCAACGGGATCCTTGCCCGCCCACTCCAGCGGGGTCGGGACGTCATCGAGCTCCACCCCGTCGTGGGCGCCCATGACCTCCAGCGCGCGGGCGACCGACGGCTCGCGCTCGAACTGCGCGCGCACCTCGACGGCGTGGCCGACCATCACCGGGACGCGCACGCACGTCGGTGAGACCGCGAGCTGCGGGATCCCGAGGATCTTGCGCGACTCGTTCTGGAGCTTCATCTCCTCGTCGGTGTAGCCGTTGCCGGTGTCGCTGCCCAGGAGCGGCACGACGTTGAAGGCCAGCGGCTTGCCGAAGACGGGCGTCTCGCCGACCTTGGCGGCGGCGCTCGCGCCGTCGGTCTGCAAGGCGTAGGGGTCGGCGAGCAGGCCCGGGACCTGGGCGATCAGCTCGTCCATCCCCTTCTGCCCAGCGCCGCCAGCGGCCTGGAAGCTCGTCGCAACGATGCCGGTCAGGCCGAACTCCACGTGCAGCGCGTGCAGCGGCGGCATGATCGCCATCGTCGTGCAGTTCGGGTTAGCGACGATGCCCTTGTTGATGTTGTTCAGCGCGTCCGGGTTGACCTCGGAGACGACCAGCGGGACATCGGGGTCCATGCGGAAGGCCGACGAGTTGTCCACGACGATCGCGCCGCGGGCCGCGAAGCGCGGCGCCCACTCGCGCGAGATCGAGCCGCCGGCGCTGAAGATCGCGACGTCGAAGCCGTCGAGGCGCTCGTCGTCGGCGAGGCCCTGGACGACGAGACCGTCGTCGAGCACCTTGCCCGCGGAGCGCTCAGACGCGAACGGCACGATCTCGGACGCCGGATACGCACGGTCGCGCAACAGGCGGCGCATCTCGGTGCCCACGGCGCCCGTAGCGCCGACGACGGCAACGCGGTACTGGCCACTCATGAGGCAAATTCTCCAAACGGCTGCTCCGGGCGGATCGTGTCCGCCCCCTGCAGGTCGAAGGCCGTGTGCAGCGCCTTGACCGCGGTCTCGACATCCTCGACCGGCACGACGCACGAGATCCGGATCGGCGAGGTCGAGATCATCTCGATGTTGATGTTGTTGGCGCCGAGGACCGTGAAGACCTTGGCGGCCACGCCGGGGTGGGACTTCATCCCGGCCCCGACGATCGACACCTTGCCCATCGCCTCGTCGGTCTCGACCTGGATCCCGAACTCGGTCGCGATCGGCTCCAGCGCGGCGCGCGCCGCGGCGGCGTCGTCCTGCGGGACCGTGAACGACAGCTCGGCCAGCGCGCCCGCGGAGCGCGGGTCGTTCTGGATGATCATGTCGATGTTGACGTTGGCGTCAGCCAGCGCCGTCGTGACGCGCCCCGCGACGCCGGGCGTGTCGGGCAGGCCGATCAGCGTCACCCGCGCCTCGCCGCGCGAGTGGGTGACGGCGGTGATGAGGAAGTTCTCCATGTCCTTGTCCTTGGCGTCTTCGTCGGAGACGACGAGGGTCCCGAGGGAGTCGTCGAAGCTCGATCGGCAGTGGATGCGCACGCCGTGGGTGCGCGCGTACTCGACGCTGCGCAGCTGCAGCACGCCCGCGCCGGAGGCGGCCATCTCGAGCATCTCGTCGAAGGTGACGACGTCGAGCTTGCGGGCGTCAGGCACGATGCGCGGGTCGGCGCTGAACACGCCGGGCACGTCGGTGTAGATCTCGCACTCGTCGGCGCCAATGGCGGCCGCGAGCGCGACGGCGGTGGTGTCCGAGCCGCCCCGGCCGAGCGTCGTGACGTCCTTGGCGGTGCTCACGCCCTGAAAGCCGGCGACCAGCACAATGGAGTCCTCGTCGAGCGCCGCGCGGATGCGATCGGCGCGGACTTCGAGGATGCGGGCCTTCGTGTGGCTCGTATCTGTGACGATGCCCGCCTGCGATCCCGTCAGCGAGATCGCTCGATGACCGAGATCGTTGATGGCCATGGCACACAGCGCACACGAAACCCGCTCTCCGGTGGAGAGGAGCATGTCCATCTCCCGCGGGTCGGGCTGCGCGGACACCTCGAACGCGTCGGCGATCAGGCGGTCGGTCTCCTTGCCGCGCGCGCTGAGCACGGCGACGACGCGCGTGCCCTCCTCGCGCTTGGCGACGATGCGCTGCGCGGCGCGCTTGAGCCGCCCCGCATCGGCGACGGACGTTCCTCCGAACTTCATGACGACGGTGCCCGGCATGGACGGGCAATGCTAGAGGCTCGATGCGTCAAGCCATGACCCGACGCCGGATCATCGGCCTAGCTGGGTGCCTGACGATCGGCATCGTGGTGCTCGTCCTCGCCCTCGACGGCGGCGACAAGAGCCACGCGGTGCTCGAGGGCGGAGCGCGGACGGCGACCGTGCAAGGCGCGGGCGCCGCGAGCGCCACAGCACCGGCGACGACGACCGCCCCGGCGAGCACCGTCTCGACGGGCGATCGCCGGCAGTCCGCCGCGGCGGCGCGCGCGGCGGCACGACACTTCCTGATCGGCCTCGGCGGAACGCAGGCGCCACCGGAGGTCCTGCAGAGCTTCGCGGAGCACGAGTGGGGCGGCGTCGTCCTGGAGCCGGGCAACGGCGAGTCGCCCCAGCAGGTCGCCGACCTCATCGGCACGATCCAGGGCACCGCGCGCAACGCCGGCCACATGGCGCCGCTCGTCGCGGCCTCTCAGCTCGGCGGCGAGCGCGACGCGGTGCCGGTTGGCTCGCGCCCCCAGGCGGCCGCGGCCAATCCCGCCGAGGCGCTGGCCGCGGCGCGCGGTGCCGCCAAGGCGCTGCTTCCCCTTGGCGTCCGCATGGTGCTGGCGCCCGACGCCGACATCGCGTTCGCCGGCGGGCCCTGGGAGGGACTGGCGTTCTCCGACGATCCCGGCACCGCCGCGGCGATGGTCGCGGCGGCAGTCCTGGGCTGGAAGGCCGGCCGGGTCGCACCGGTGCCAGGACATTTCCCCGGGGAGGGCGCCGCATCGGGGGATCCGGCGCTGGAGGCGGCAACGGTCGGCATCTCACTCGACGAGCTGAAGGCCCGCGATCTCCAGCCGTTTGCCGCGATCGCCAAAACCGCACCGGCGATCCAGCTCAGCGCGGCGACCTACGTGGCGTTTGACGGCGTCACGCCCGCGACGCTGCTCCCCGAGGTGATCGCGCTGCTGCGTGGCGAGCTCGGCTTCGGCGGCGTGATCGTCAGCGGCGATCTCGCCGCGGCCTCGCTCAGCGGTGGCGAGTCGGTCGCCCAGCTTGCCGTCCGGGCGCTGCAGGCGGGCGTCGACCTGCTGTGGATCCCTGGCGACGTGGCCGCTCAGGACGCGGCCTGGCGCGCTGTGGTCCGAGCGTTGCGCGACGGGACGATCCCGGCCTCCCGCGTGGCCGACGCGCTGGCGCGGGTGAGCAAGCTGCGCGCCGCCTATGGCGTGAAGTAGCTCGCTGCGACGTGCCTGCTGGCACGCCAATCCGGCGTGCGCCGCGAGCGCAGCGGTCACACTGGTCCGGGAGCCATGGCCCTCCTTCAGACCTCAGATCCGGTGCTACGGGCGCGAGGGCTCGTGAAGGTCCACGGCACCGGCCGCGGGCAGCGGCGCATCCTCGACGGGGTCGACCTCGACGTCGACGCCGGCGAGCTGGTCGCGATCGTCGGCCGCTCAGGCAGCGGGAAGTCGACGCTGCTGCAGATCCTCGGCGGCCTGGACCGCGCCGACGCTGGCACCGTCGCGGTGATGGGCCGCAGCGTGGCCGGGTCGCCGGCGCCCTCGGAGCGCCAGCTCAGCGCGCTGCGCCGCGAGGAGATCGGGTTCGTCTTTCAGTTCTTCCACCTGCTGGCAGAGCTCGACGGCGAGGCCAACGTCCTGCTGCCGACGACGCTGCCGGGCGCCGACCGTGGCGGGGCCGCGCGGGGCCGCGCGCTGATCGCGCAACTGGGGTTGAGCGACGTCGCGGGCCTGCGGCCCCACCAGCTGTCGGGCGGCGAGCAGCAGCGCTTCGCACTGGCGCGGGCGCTGGTCGGCGACCCGTCGCTGGTGCTCGCCGACGAGCCGATCGGCAACCTCGACGCGACCGCGGGCGAGGTCGTGCTCGACCTGCTGCGCGGCGTCGCCGATCAGGGTCGCGCGGTGGTCATGGTCACCCACCAGCCCGAGGCGACCGCGCGTGCAGACCGCGTCCTGCGGTTGGAGGACGGCTTGCTCGCCGAGGCCGGGGTGGCGGGCGCCGCGGGATGAGCTTCGCGCTGCGCACGGCGTGGGCCTCGCTGCGCGGCCGGCCGGGGCGCGCGGCGCTGACCGCGGTCGGGATCGCCGCGGCGGGGCTCGTGCTCGGTGTCGCGCTGACGGTCGCCTATGCGTTGTCGACCGGCTTTGACCGCGCCGCCGATCGTGCCGATCTGCCGACGATCACCGCGCGCTTTGACGATGAGGATCGCTCCGCGGTCGATGCGGCGGTCCGCGATCTTCCGAACCTCGCCGCGGCGTCCTACCGCTACGAGCGCACGCGCGTGCGGCTGGCGGCAGGCGACCGCTCGCTCGATCAGGGCGTGATCGAGGTCGTGGGCGGCGGGCGGCGCGGCTACGCGATCGTCGCCGGACGAGATGTGCGCTCGGCGGCCGGCGCGCCGCTGGAGGTCGTCGTCGAGCGCGGGCTGGCGACGCGGTGGGGGTTGCGGGTCGGTGACCGGCTCGACGTGGGACAGGTCGGCTTGGTGCCGATCGTCGGGATCTCGGTCGCCCCCGACAACGTCGCCTACCCGCTGGCCAAGACCGCCCGCGTGATGCTCGGCGAGGCGCCGCTGCTGGAACGCCTCGGCGCGCCGCCGGGCCAGCGCTTCGCGGTCAACACCGCGCTGCTGTGGGCCCGGGATCCGTCGCGTGCCGACGTCCTGGTGTCCGCCGCGCGCCAGTCGTCCTTCGGCCTGCGCCAGCTGCGCTTCCTCACGCGCGGCGGAGTCGAGGCGCTCGTCGGGCAGGCGGCCGGGATCGTCGTCGCGTTGTTGGTGGCCTTCGGGGTGGTCGCCACGGGGCTGGCGGGGGTGCTGCTGGGCGCGGGCGCCCAGTCCGAGGTCCAGCGCGCGCTGGACCGGATCGGGCTGCAGCGGGCGCTCGGCGTGACGCCCGGCGGCGTGGTCGCCGTGCACGCGACGCGGGGCGCCTTGGTGGCGGCGCCGGCCGCGGCGATCGGGCTGGGGTTCGGCGCCATCGTCGGCCGGGCGCCAACCGAGCACGTGCTGACGGCGCTCAACGAGCTGCCGCCGAGCGCCGGGCGGCTCGTGGCG
>JBEVLC010000398.1:0-16849 GCA_040509415.1 Baekduia sp.
GAGCTCGGCTCCCGCGGCCACGCCGCGTTCATCGTGCCGATCGAGACCGAGGGCATCGAGCAGGGCGCCAAGGTCAAGAAGCACGGGCTGCGCGCGTCGCATACCGCCGACGTCCATCTCGACGACTGCAAGATCCCCGGCGCCTACCTGCTCGGCGGCAAGGAGAAGCTCGACGAGCGCCTCGCCCGCGTCCGCGAGGGCAAGAAGGGCAAGACGCAGGCCGCGATGCAGACCTTCGAGGCCACGCGCCCGATCGTCGGCTCCCAGGCGCTGGGCATCGCCCGCGCCGCCTACGAGTACGCCTTGGAGTACGCCAAGGAGCGCGAGCAGTTCGGCAAGAAGATCATCGAGAACCAGTCGATCGGCTTCGCCCTGGCCAACATGAAGATGGAGCTCGACGCCGCCCGCCTGCTCGTCTGGCGCGCCTCGTGGATGGCCCGCAACGGCATCCCGTTCGAGAACGCCGAGGGCTCGATGAGCAAGCTCAAGGCCGGCGAGGTCGCCGTCTGGGCGACCGAGCGCGCCATCCAGATCATGGGCGGCAACGGCTACACCCGGGAGTTCCCGGTCGAGCGCTGGCACCGCGACTCGAAGATCTACACCATCTTCGAGGGCACGAGCGAGATGCAGCAGCTGGTCATCGCGCGGGCGATCTCCGGCATGCGGATCTCCTAGCGTCAACGAGCATGGGACGCGCACGGGCGGCGCATCTGGGACCGGAGCTGCGCAGGCCGCTCGTCCTGGACGCCGCCCTGCCGCTCTTTGCCCGCGACGGCTTGCAGGCCGTCTCGATGCAGGCGATCGCCGACGCGGCAGGCGTCTCCAAGCCGGTGCTCTACTCCTGTTACGACTCCAAGGAGGAGTTGTTCGAGGAGTTGCTGCGGCGTGAGGAGCGCAAGTTCTGGCACATGGTCGAAGAGTCGGTCCCGGCCCTCGGCGCGCTAGGCAGCAGGGAGGACCTGCTGCGCTACGGCTTGGCAGCGCTGCTGCGCGCGGTCGTCGAGGCACCGGACGCGTTTCGCGTCATCTACCTGCAGCGCAACGGCGAGAACCGCGTCGAGCGCGGCCGCGAGCACTGGGAGCAGCGAATCGGCGAGGTCCTCTCGGCCTGGACGCAGCTGCCCGAGCGCGAGACCACGTTGCTGGGGCGCATGTTGGTGGCCTTGGCCGAGCTCGCCTTCCGCGTGCAGCTCGACGAGCCCGGCGTGTGGGAGCCGGATGCGCTGGCGGCCTACCTGGCGGGCGTCGTGACCCGCGGGATCCCGACGGGCGACGGCGGTTAGAGCCCCGCGGCGATGCGCGCGGCGACCGCATCGCGCGCGGCGTCGTCGGCGTACTTGGTCCGCGGCCAGAAGAAGCCGCGCAGGCCGTCTTTGGGATTGCGCGGGACGACGTGGCAGTGCAGGTGCGCCACGGATTGACTGACGACGTTGTTCATGGCGACGAAGGTGCCCTTCGCCTCCATCGCCTGCGGGATCGCGACGGCGAGCCGCTGCGTCAGCGTGAAGAACGGGGCGATCGCGTCGGACGGCAGGTCGGCCAGCGTCTCGACGTGCGCCCGCGGGACCAGCAGCGTGTGGCCCTCGAACAGCGGCCGCGCGTCGAGGAACGCGACGTGATCGGCGTCCTCGTAGACGATCGACGCCGGCAACGTCTTGTTGATGATCTTGCAGAAGACGCAGTCGCCGGCCATCCGGCCGCAGCCTATGGCACCCGGAGCGCTCGTCAGTCGGGGGTGACCCAGTGGCGGGCGCGGTCCAGGGCACGTTGCCAGTCGGCCAGCAGCGACTGGCGCTGGTCGTCGCCCATCGCGGGCTCGTAGCGGACGGACTCGGTCCAGAGGGACTTGACGTCGTCCTCGGTCCAGGCGCCCGTCGCGACACCGGCCAGGTAGGCCGCGCCGAGCACGGTCGTGTCGGCGATCTCGGGGACCACGACGGGCACGCCGAGCATGTCTGCCTGGAACTGCATGAGCCAGCCGTTGGCGGTCGCGCCACCATCGGCGCGCAGCTCCGTCAGGCGCCCGCCGAGCGCCGCGTTCTGCGCCCGCACGGCGTCGACCGACTGGTAGGCGATCGCCTCCAGCGCCGCGCGCGCGATGTGCTCGCGTGACGAGCCGCGCGTCAGCCCGACGATCGTCCCGCGCGCGTACGGATCCCAGTGCGGTGAGCCCAGCCCCGTCAATGCCGGCACGAAGTAGACACCCTCGTTGCCGTCCAGCGACGCCGCCATCGCTTCGGTGTCGGAGGCGTTGTCGATGATCTTGAGGCCGTCGCGCAGCCACTGGATGCCCGCGCCCGTTACGAACATCGAGGACTCCAGCGCGTAGTCGACGCGGTCGCCGATCCCCCACGCGATCGTCGTGATCAGCCCCTCCTCGAGCACAGGCGGGCCGTCGCCCGCGTTCTGCAAGAGGAAGTTGCCCGTCCCGTACGTGTTCTTGCCGAGGCCTGTGCCGATGCACGCCTGGCCATACAGCGCGCCCTGCTGGTCGCCGACCATCGCGGCCACCGGGACGCGGCCGCCGAACTCCGTCGTCTCGCCGAGTACCTCGGCGTTGCGCACCGGCTCGGGCAGCGCGCCGATCGGGATGCCGAGCGTGTCGCACAACTCCGGGTCCCAGCGAAGCTCACGGATGTTGAACAACAACGTCCGCGACGCGTTGGAGTAGTCGGTCGCGTGGCGGCCGGTGAGCTTGAACAGCAGCCAGGAGTCGATCGTGCCGAAGGCGGCGTCGCTCGGCACGCCGCCCTCCTGGAGCATCCACTCGTACTTGGTCGCCGTGAAGTACGCGTCGAGCACGAGGCCCGTGCGCTCGCGGAACATCGCCTCGACGCCCTCGGCCTTCAGGCGATCGCAGCGGCCCGCGGTGCGCCGGTCCTGCCAGACGATCGCGCGATGCAGCGGCTCACCGGTCTTGCGATCCCACGCGACCGCGGTCTCACGCTGGTTGGTGATGCCGATGGCGGTGAGCTGGGAGCCGTCGATCCCCGCATCGCTTAACGCCGCGTGGCAGACCTTCTTCACGGTCTCCCAGATCTCGGCCGCGTCGTGCTCGACCCAGCCGGGCCGTGGGAAGAACTGCTCGAACTCCGAGTACGCGCTCGTGACGACCTTGCCGTGCTCGTCGAAGAGGAAGGCGCGTGATCCCGTCGTGCCCTGATCGATCCCCAAGATCATGGGGACGAGTCTTCCACGCGGTGCTTTATGCAGCGTCGGCGAGCGATGGCGCGTCGGCTGCGGCCGGCGCCACGCCGGTGATTGCCTGCAGCGCGGCGACACAGCGTGCGTCGAACTCCGTGTCGACCGCCAGCAGCGCCATCGCGCGCTCCGGCGTCCACGCGCCGCGGTAGACGCGCGGCGAGACGAGCGCGTCCCAGACATCGGCGACGGCGAGGATGCGCGTCTCGAGATCGAGCTCGTCTCCGCGCAGGCCGTCGGGGTAGCCGCTGCCATCCAAGCGCTCGTGATGGCCGCGCACGCCGCGGCGGATCTGCTCGGGGTAGCCGAGCTCGCGCAGCAGCTCGTCGCCCAGCACCGGGTGGCGGCGAATGATGTCCATCTCGGCGTCGGTCAGCGCGCCCGGCTTGCCGAGGATCGCGTCGGGGATCGAGAGCTTGCCGATGTCGTGCAGCAGGCCGGCGAGCGCGAGGTCGCGTAGGCGGCCGGGCGCGAGGCCGAGCTGCTCGCCGATCGCCACGGCCCACTCGGCGACGCGACGGGTGTGCTCCTCGGTCGAGCGGTCCTTGGCCTCCAACCGCGCCATCAGGACACGTACGCGGGCGCCCAGGAACGCCTCTTCCTCGGCGACCAGCTCGGCCGCGGGGAGGTCGCCGACCAGCGGGTGCGACGGGCGGCCGCGGTGGACGTCGAGCGCGACCGGGATGCCGACCAGCGCGACGCCGAGCAGCTCGAGCCCGTGGCCCGTCCACCAGACCCAGGTGTAGGGGTCGAGGACCAGGACGGGGATGAGCGCCATGCCCAGCCAGACGATCCCGACCACGACGACGA
This sequence comes from Baekduia sp., assembly GCA_040509415.1. Classification (GTDB taxonomy): domain Bacteria; phylum Actinomycetota; class Thermoleophilia; order Solirubrobacterales; family Solirubrobacteraceae; genus Baekduia. The sequence goes on from JBEVLC010000398.1 coordinate 4,012, forward strand.
GATCGCCGGTGCGGCGGGTGAGCGCGAAGGTGCGCACGGCGCGGGAGGCGACGATGCCGAAGAAGAGTGTGCCGATGACCAGCAGGGCGATCGCCTCGGGCGAGTCATAGCCCGGGACCGACGGAACGTCCTGCGGGGCGATGAAGCCGATGACGCCGAGCGTCGCGATGGTGCCGAGCAGCGCGGTCAGGCCGATCGCGACCGTCTTCAGATGGCGCGGACCGCGCAGAGCGGGCAGCGCGGCGATCGTCAGGATCGCGCCGCCGACCGGCAGGGCGAGGCCGCCCGCGACGGCGACGACGCCGTTGGGTCCGATGATCACGCCGGGCGTCGCCAGGCCGTGGATCAACAAGACCAGCGTCATGGCGGCGAACGCGCCGCCGGCGATGACCGCGCGCGTCTCGCGGCGCCGGAAGCCGGCCAGCATCAGCGCGACGCTGGCCGTCGCGGCGATCCCCGAGCCGATGGCCATGATGAAGAGGTGCTGGATCGCGGTGACCGGCGCCTTGTCCTCGCTGACGAGGAAGTGCATCACCGCAGCCGGGACCGCGGCGCTCGCGGCGATGAGCGTCAGGTTGGCGCCGAAGCGGCTGCGCAGCAGACGGTCCACCCCCGTGTGCGTCGGCCGCGGGCGCGGCGGCTTGAGGGCTGGACGTCAGCGTGCCGCGGAGAAGCGCAGCTTCGCCGAGGCACACCGCTGCCCGGTCGCGATCGAGCCGTGCACGCGCACGGTGCCGGCGATGCGGTGGGTGCGGCGGCGTAGGACGCCGGTGATCGTGACCCGTTGGGCGGGCTCGCCGGCAGCGAAGCGGAAGCGACCGTCGCGGCCGATCGCGGCGCGGCCGGTCTCGCGGACGGTCAGCGGCCCGACGTCGCCGAAGTCCGCGCACGGGTAGCGCCTGATGCCCACGCGCACTCCGATCACCGCGCGCCCGCGCACGTCGACGACGATGCGCCGGTGTTCGGTGGTCTGGCCCACATAGGGCACGGCATCGGCGAGCACGCACGACAGGGTAGGTAGACCGGCTGGACCGGCGGTCGGAAGGCCCTCGACAGCAGGAGGAAATCCCGTGACGCCACCGTCTTGGGCATCTACCGTCCGTGGTCACATGGACCGTGAAGAGCGCAACGTCCTGCGGATCATCGACGGTGACGAGCAGTCGCTCGCTCGTCGCGTCGACCTGGCGCTCTCTGGCCTGCCCGACGGCTCGCGCGTCGACCACTTCACCGACTGGTACACCGGCAGGCCGCCGCTGCACGAGGCGACCGTCTCGCCGCCCGCGGAGGGCGGCGCCCAGCAGTAGCACGCCGCCCTCCAGTCGCGGAAGCGGTGGACGGCGCCTCAGCCAGCTCACCGCCCACCGGACCCTCAAACGCAGGTCCGCGTCAGAACATGCGGCGATTGCCGATGGCGACTCAGCGCTCGAGCAGATGCTGCTCGACGATGCGCCGCTGCACGTCGCTCAGCGCCGGCGCCTCGCCGCGCTCCAGCGCCGCGGCCGCCTGGGCGACCGTCAGCCCCGTGCCCGTGAGCACGGAGCCGATCAGCGGCGGGACGTCGGCGCCGCAGACGCCGGAGACGCAGCCCGCGTCGTGGACGTGCTCAGCCTTCGACGGGTTGCCCATTGGCGGTGAGCGTCACGGGGATGTTGCCGCGCGTCGCGTTGGAGTAGGGGCAGACCTGGTGGGCGGCCTTGACCAGCTCGGCCGCCTGCTCGGCATCGACCGAGGGGAGCGTCACGTCGAGCTGAACCGACAGGTCGAAGCCGCGCGCCTCGTTGGGATGCAGCGAGACCTTGGAGTCGATCACCGCATCGCCGGTCTCCAGCTTGGCGCGCCGCGCGACCGCGCCGAGCGCGCCTTCGAAGCACGCCGCATAGCCGACCGCGAAGAGCTGCTCGGGGTTGGTGCCACCGCCCTGGCCACCCATCTCGGCCGGGAGCCGGAGGTCGACCTCGAGCACCCCGTCGCTGGTCTTGCCGTGCCCCTTGTCGCGCCCGCCGGTGACGTGGGCTTCTGCCGTGTAGAGCGTCTTGGCCATGGCCCCGACGATAGCGGCGGCGGCTCGCCGCGGAAGGCAGCCTGCGTAGTCTCCAGGCGGTGAAGCCCGAGATCCACGTCCTCGGCCTGTCGATCAAGACATTCGGCCTCTTCTTCGCCCTGAACTTCGCGGCGTGGGGGCTGTTGGCCGCCCGCCGGCTCAAGGAGCTTGGACGCCCCGTCGACTGGGCCTACGAGATCGTCACGGTCGCCTTGGTCGGCGGCCTGGTCGGCGCGCGCGCCTACTACCTGATGCAGAACCACGACAGCGTCGGCGTCGGCGACATCTTCGGCGGCTCGGGGCTGATCTGGTACGGCGGCCTGATCGGGGGCTCGCTCGCCGTCCTCTACTGGGCCCACCGCCGCGGCTTCCTCTCGCTCGATCTCCTCGACCTCGCCGGGCCCGGCCTCGCGCTGGGCTATGCGGTCGGGCGGATCGGCTGTCAGATCTCGGGCGATGGCGACTACGGCAAGGCCTGGGACGGACCGTGGGCGATGGGCTACCCGAACGGCACGGTGCCCACGGCGCCGGGCGAGACGGTGCATCCCACGCCGATCTACGAGACGCTCTCGATGGGCCTGCTCGCCTTCGTCCTGTGGCAGCTGCGCGACAAGGTGCGCCCGGGGATCCTCTTCGCGCTGTACCTCGTCGGCGCGGGCCTGGAGCGCTTCCTGGTCGAGTTCCTGCGCCGCAACTCCGATGTCGCGCTCGGGCTCACCGCCGCGCAGCTCGAGAGCCTGACGCTCTTGATCGTCGGCGTGATCTGGATCGCGGTCGTCGTGCGCCGCCACGGCTCGATCCTGCTGCCCGAAGGCGAGCGCCGTCGCCTCGCGCCAGCGGCCGCGAAGGTCGGCGCCGCGCCCGTCAATCAGACGTAAGCCGTGGGCGCCGACGACGAGATCCTCGACGTCTTTGACGAGCGCGGCTGGCATGTCGGAACCAAGCGTCGCGGTGACGTCCACCGCGACGGTGACTGGCATCTGGCGTTCCACCTCTGGGTCGTAGCGCCGGCCGGCGTGCTCCTGCAGCGCCGCGCGCGCGACAAGTCGTCCTGGCCGGGGTTCCTCGACGCGTCGGCCGCCGGGCATCTGCTCGCGGGCGAGTCGATCCGGGATGGCCTCCGCGAGGCCGACGAAGAGCTCGGTACGGCCTACGTGTTCGACGATCTGGCGCATTTAGGGGTGCATCGAGTGGCCGATGCGGAGCGCTCCGGGACCGTGAACCGTGAGCTGCAGCACGTCTTTGCGGTGCGCGACGATCGACCGCTGGCGGCTTGGCGTGATTTCGACCGCGTCGAGCTCGACGGTCTTGTGCTCATTGGCCACGAGGGCTTCGCCTCACTGGCCGCAGCGGTCAACGGCGAGTGCGCCAGCTCTGTTGTCGTGCGTGCCCGGTCGTGGGACGGATCATCAGAGGGCGACGTGGACGTCGCGGCCTCCGAGCTCGTTCCCGCGCCCTATTTGCACAGCATCGCGCCGGCGCTGCGGCGCATCGGCGGCGGCTGAACGCCGGCGCCCCGAAGGGGAGAAGTCGGCCCTGCCGAATCCGGCCGACTTAGCACTGAGTTTGCGTTATCGTTCCGGGTGATCGTGCAGGGTCGCCGAAAGGAGGATTGACGACGGTTGAGTGTTCTTGCACAATTCGAGCCCGCAAACCTGTACAAGATCTGCCCCTACCCGACGGCGGGGCAGGCTAAGGTTCGCATCTCCCGCCAATACCTGAACGACTTGGACGGAACGTGAAGCCCATCACCGCAATTGACGACCCTCGCTACGTGAAGGCCATGAGCCATCCTGTGCGGGTCCGCATCATGGCCATGTTGCAGGAGCGCAAGGCCAGCCCGAACGAGCTCTCCCAGTGGCTCGGCACAACCCTGGGAGCGACCGCCTACCACGTCCGCACGCTCCACAAGCTCGGCCTGATCGAGCTTGTTGACGAGACGCGCGTACGTGGAGCCGTCGAGCACCACTACAAGGCCAAAGCCCGCCCGAAGGTGACGCAGGAGAACTGGTCTAAGGCTTCGCCCGTCGCGAAGCAGGCCGCCGTTGGCTCCCAGCTGAAGATGCTGGAGGACTACACTAATGCGTCCGCTGCGGCCGGCGGCTTCGACCGCCCGGACGCCGTCATCGAGCGCAAGACCGCGCGCGTCGACCCCAAGGGCTGGACCGCGCTCACCACCGAGGCGGCGAAGTTCCTCGAGCGCATCGACAAGATCGAGGCCGAGGCCGCCAAGCGCATCGCCAAGGCTGGCGATGAGGATGCGGTCGACGCCGGCGTGGTCCTCCTGGGCTTCGAGTCGGTGCCGCTCAGCAACCAGATCCCAGAGTCGAAGAAGAAGCGTACGCCCATGAAGCGCACGCGGCGCGGCTCCGCTTAGAGCGTCTACGCGCCACGATTCAAAAGTTCTCGACGACGCCCCCGGAGGCGCGCCAGGCTCGCGGAGCTGGCGTCACCGGGGGCGTTGTCGTATCGGTTTCGGGTGCTCACCGTCGTGTTCTAACGCAGCGTTCGAACCAATCGAGCTCCAGCGAGCATGAAGCGGCCAGCGGGGCTCGAAGGGCTCGCCGCGGGAGCGGCGATGTCCCACCTCAGCGAGCTCGCTAACGACGTCTAGCCGCGGCCGCGACGACGTCCGACCTCGGCGACCTCCGCAGCGTTCTCTAGCCGCGTGGGACGAGACGCACCTTCGGCGGCATCTCGAACGGCTTGGGCGGCGGCGCGTCAGATGGGCGCAAACGCGTCCGGCCAGCCTTGCGGACCAGCGGCCAGCCGGCCAACTCGACCTCGTAGAGCGCCTGAGCGGGCATTTGCAGGCCTTCGGCCCGCATTTCGGCCACGCTCAGCCCCTTCTCCCCCGCCTCCTCCAGCAAGCGCAGAGCGAGACGGCCGTCAGGGGTGGTCAAAGGTCGGGCGGATGACATTCGTGCAGGCAGGCTAACGGCCTGCCCGGCGCGCCGCGCTTCGATGCGACCAAACAGCTGCGCAAGCTCTCATGCCGCCTTGAGGTGGCACTCAGGTTGCGGCGGTGAACTTCGGTCATGCCTTCCGTGACCTCCCTCCCCGAGACCCTCGACGGCTCCCGCACCGACGTCCTGGACGCCCTCCCCCGCGTTAGCTTCCGTGAACGTCGGCACACCGTGTCCTCGGAGCGCCCTGCGCCGGGGCGGTACCTCGAACTCGACGACGGCGACGAGCGCGTCCTCCTGCCACTGCGCCCCGGCACCACTCATGTCGGGCGCGGCTTCGCTGTCGACGTGCGGCTCGAGGACCAGAGCGTCTCGCGCCGCCACGCGATCGTCCACCAACGGGCGGGGGGCTCGCGGATCCTGGATGACCGGAGTGCGAACGGGACGTTCGTCAACGGCCGGCGGGTGACTGAGGCGGAGCTGCGCGATGGGGATGTGGTGGTGCTGGGGCGGGTGGTGCTGACGTACCGGGATGTGGTGGGGGCGTAGGGGCGCGCGTCTGTCTTTGGTCGTCCGCGTGGTGCTGGCTTGCGTGGCGCACCCGGGGCGCTCAGCGCGATTTGTGGTCTGGGTGCGCAGCGGGGTTCGGGGCACCGAGGGGAGTGAGCAGCAGCTGGCGGCTCGAGGCGCGGGTTCGTCGTCCGTTGGCGCCTGAGCGCGGGTGGTTCGCCGCCTGGTCGTGGTCCGGGTCGTTCTGTGTCCCGCATAGGGACTCCAGGCGACCCGGATCGATACTTCGGTCCCGAAGCACCCGTCCGGGTCGTTTTCGACGTCTGTGGGACGTTCAAAACGCCCCGGACCTCGCCCAGAGCGTGCGGATCGCCGGCCGTCCCGCGAACCCTCGTGCGGAAGACAAACGACGCCGCGAGCCCACTCCGGCTTCCTCCCCTCGGTGCCCTCGGACCACGCCGCGCACCCCGACCACAACGCGCGCTGAACGCCCACGGGTGCGCCACGCAAGCCAGCACCACGCGGACGACAAAGCAACGCGACGAACCACGCCTTGACAAACGAACACTCTCGATATATCGTGATGTTCGTTCGATAGATCAACCGAAGGGAGCACCACATGACTGGTGCCACGTATGCAGCGCCACACGGGCGCTGCCACCACAAGCAGCATCGCGGCGAAGGCCGCGCGTTGTTCCCCGAGTTCCTCGCCATGATGGGCGGCGGACGTGGGCCGGGCGGCGGTCAGGGGTTCGGCTTCGGCCGGGGTCCGGGATTCGGCGGCCCGGGCGGCGGCCCGCACCATCGCGGTGGCCGTGGCGGCCGGCGTGCGCGGCGCGGTGACATCCGCTCCGCGATCCTCCTGCTGCTCGCCGAGGAGCCCCGCAACGGCTACGGCCTGATGCAGGAGCTCGAGGAGCGCAGCGGCGGCGTCTGGCGCCCGAGCCCCGGCTCGGTGTACCCCGCGCTGTCGCAGTTGGAGGACGAGGGCCTCGTCCGCGCCACCGAGCACGACGGACGCAAGTCGTTCACGTTGACCGACGAGGGCACCGCCCACGTCGAGGCCAACCGTGAGCGGATGGGCACGCCGTGGGAGACCGTCGGCGAGGGCGCCTCGGGTGAGCTCCATGAGCTCCGCCACGCAGCCCAGGCGCTGGCGATCGCCGCCATGCAGGTCGCCCAGACGGGCACGAAGGACCAGCTCGGGGAGGCCAAAGCCATCCTCGAGGAGGCCCGCCGTGGCCTGTACCGCCTCCTGGCCGGCGAGCCGCCGGCCGCGGGCGACGAGCAGTAACCCACCGCCACCGCGGCGGTGACCCCTCTCCCCTCCGAAGTCCCCGCTGCCCGTCGACTGACTCAGTCGGCGGGCAGCAGCTTTCCGGGGTTCAGCACGCCGGCGGGATCGAGGCGAGCCTTCACCGCGCGCAGCACGTCGACGCCCAGCTCCCCGATCTCGGCAGACAGCCAGGGCGCGTGGTCAGCGCCCACCGCGTGGTGGTGGGTCAACGTCGCTCCCGCGCCCGTCAGCGCCTCCATGACCGCGGTCTTCGCCGCCGTCCACTGGCCGACCGGATCGTCGCCGTCGCGACGCGCCAGGACGGTGAAGTACAACGACGCGCCCGCGGCATAGAGGTGGGATACGTGGCAGGCGACGATCGGGCTCGCGCCGTCCAGCGCGGTCCGCAGCGTCTCGCCCACCCGCGCGTGCAGCGCCTCCAGATCGCGCCACGTCGTCGCGGTCTCCAGCGTCTCGATCAGCATGCCGGCGCCGAGCAGCTCGTCGCGCAGGCGCGGCGCGCGGAAGCGCCCGTGGCGCCAGGACTCCGCGGCCTCCTCGCCCAGCGGCGTGGCGCCCGCGGAACGCAGGATCTCGGTGGCGGCCTCGGCGCGATAGGCGACATCCGCAGCCGCACCCTCCCAGCCGACCAGCAGCAGGCAGCCGCCGGCCTCGTCGGTTCCGCCTCCGCCCGTCGCGACGCCCATCGCCGTCTCGATCTCATCCGACAACCGCGCGAGGTCGGGCTTGGGTCCGCGCTGAGCGAGCGTGCGCAGGACGCCGACGCCCGTTGGCAGATCCGCGACACGCCAGCCCTCGTGGCGGCGCACCTCGGGAATCGGCCGCACACGCACGGTGACCGACGTGATGACGCCGAAGGCGCCCTCCGAGCCGAGGACGAGCTGGCGCAGGTCCGGCCCCGCGGCGGTGCCGGGCGCGCGGCCAAGGTCGAGGTCGCCGGCGGGCGTCGCGGCGCGCACGCGCTCCACGAGCGCGTCGAAGCGCCCCCAGCCGGTCGACAGCTGCCCGGACGAGCGCGTCGCCGCGTAGCCGCCGATCGTCGCGCGCTCGAAGCTCTGCGGGACGTGGCCGAGCGTGAAGCCGTGCTCAGCGAGCAGCTCCTCGGCGCGCGGGCCGGTCACGCCGGCCTGCAGCGTCGCGGTCTGCGAGACGTCGTCGACCTCGAGCAGCGCGTCGAGGCGCCGCAGGTCGAGCGCGATGACCGCGTCGAAGCCGCCGCGCTCCGGGGTCACGCCGCCGACGACGCTCGTCCCGCCACCGAACGGCACCACCGCGACGCGGTGCTTGGAGCACGCGCGCAGGATCGCACCGACCTCGTCGTGGTCGGCGGGCAGGACGATCGCGTCCGGCGCGACCGGCGGCGCGGCGCTGCGGCGGACGAGGTCGAGGTAGGACATGCCGTTGGCATGGGCGGCGCGCGCCGCGTCATCGAAGAGCACGTGATCGTTGCCGACGACGGCCTGGAACGCCTCCGCGATGGCTGGAGTCAGACGCGAGGGCGCGACCTCCAGCACGACGGCCGCCGGGGAAGCGGCCGCGCCGTCCTCCTCGATCGTAAACGCCTGGCGCAGCAGCAGGCGCAGGTCGTCGCCGACGATCGGCTCGGGGTCGGGCGCAGCCCAGCGGGCGGCGGGGTCGAAGAGATCGGTCGGCTGGCTCATCGTGGGATCGGATGTTACATTGTCTGCCCAGATGTCACAGAGCTTCCTCAACGCCGACCGTCGGACCGCCGACCTCGAAGCGCTGCGCGACGGCGCGCCGCTCGACGTCCTGGTGATCGGCGGCGGCGTCACCGGCGCCGGCGCCGCGCTAGATGCCGCGTCGCGCGGGCTGCGCGTCGCGCTCGTCGAGCGCCGCGATCTGGCCTGGGGCACGAGCCGCTGGAGCTCCAAGCTCGTCCACGGCGGGCTGCGCTACCTGGCCCAGGGCGCGGTCGGCATCGCCATGGAGAGCGCCCGTGAGCGCCATGTCCTGCTCACCCGCACCGCCCCGCACCTCGTCCGGCCGATCGTGCAGACCGTGCCGCTGACGCCGGCCATCGACGCGAGCGCCGAGCGCAAGACGCGCATTGGCTTCGCGCTCGGCGACGGACTGCGCCGCCTCGCCGGCACCTCGGCTCGCGATCTCCCGCGTGCACGCCGCGCGGACGTCGACGAGCTGCTGCGCCTCGCCCCCGGCGTCGCCAGGGAAGGCCTGCGCGGCGGACTGCTGGCCTGGGACGCCCAGCTCGAGGACGACGCGCGCCTGACCGTCGGCCTCGCCCGCACCGCCGCGCTGCACGGCGCGCGGATTGTCACGCGCTGCGGCGCGATCGAGCTCTCGGGCGACGGCGCGCGGCTGCGCGACGAGCTGACCGGCGAGGCCTTCGACGTGCGCGCTCGCGCCGTGGTCAACGCCACCGGCGTCTGGGCCGGCGAACTGGTCGACGAACTGCGACTGCGCCCCAGCCTCGGCACGCACCTCGTGATCCCGCTGGAGCGCCTCGGCGGGTTGGCCGGAACGCTCAACGTCCCTGTGCCGGGCGAGCGCAATCGCTGGGTCTTCGCGATCGCGCAGCGCAGCGGCCTGGCCTACGTCGGCATCACCGACGAGCCCGCGCCCGGCCCGATCCCCGACGTCCCGCAGGCACCGCAGGCCGACATCGACTTCCTGCTGAAGACGCTCTCGACCGCGCTCGCGGACCCGCTGACCCAAGACGACGTCGTCGGTACCTACGCCGGCCTGCGGCCGCTCGTCGACCGCGACGACGGCGACAAGACCGCCGACCTCTCGCGCCACCATGCGGTCATCCGCGGCGGTGGCGGGCTGGTGAGCATCGTCGGCGGCAAGCTGACGACCTACCGCCGGATGGCCCAGGACGCCGTCGACGCCGCGATCGACGCGGGCGGCCTGGCCGACGCCGCCGGCCCGTGCCGCACGCGCGATCTCCCACTGGTGGGCGCTGCGGCGCGCGACGCGCTCACCGCGGTCGCCGCGCCATCGCGGCTGGTCGACCGCCACGGCACCGAAGCGCCGGCCGTCCTCGCGCTCGCCGCGGGCGACCCGCAGCTGCTGGCGCCCGTCGCGCCCGGGCTCGACGTGCTTGGCGTCGAGGTCCTCTACGCCGTCCGTGCCGAGGGCGCGCTGGACGTCGACGACGTCCTCGACCGTCGCACCCGCATCGGTCTGGTGCCAGACGATCGCGCGCGAGCCCATCCTGTCGTCCAGGCGCTCATCGCCGAAGCTCGTCAAGCTTCGGCGGTGTGAGCGACGCCACGACCGAGGCCATCCTCGACGCCACCCGGGCGTCCGTCCTGGACTTCGGAATCCGGCGCACCACGCTGACCGACGTCGCCCGGCGCGCTGGCGTGAGCCGCATGACGGTCTACCGCCGCTACCCGGACGTCGACGCGGTCCTGCGCGACCTGATGACGCGGGAGTTCGGCGCGGCGATGGCCGCGATCGTCGGCGACCTCAGCGGCGGCGATGGCCGCACCCGCACCCGCGACCATGTGCTCAAGGTCGTCGACGCGTTCCGGTCCAACGCGTTGATGAACAAGATCGCCGAGGCCGAGCCCGAGCTGCTGCTGCCCTACGTCCTCGGCCGGATGGGCGAGACCCAGCGCGCGGCGATCGGTCTGGTCACCAGCGATCTTGCGACCGGTCAGGCCGACGGATCGATCCGGCAGGGCAACCCGCGTGTCATCGCCCAGGCGCTGCTGCTCGTCGCTCAGAGCTTCGTCCTCTCGGGCTCGATCGCCGAGGACGTCGCGGAGGATGACCTGCGCATCGAGCTAGCCCGGATCATCGACGCGCTGCTGGCGCCGTAGCGCGCGTCAGCGCCGCGGCGGCCGCAGCCCGCGCGCCATCGCGCCGTCGAGCTGCTCGTCGGTGAGCGCGGCGGCCGGCAGCGGGGTCTGCGCGCCGCCGGTCCGCAGACCGTCGAGCACGACGGCGAGGTAGCGGCGCCAGGCATCCGGCGAGACGTCGTGGGTGTACTCCATGACCGCGGTCAGCATCAGCTGGATGAGCGGGACGTCGGTGATGTCGATGTCGGGCCGCAGCTCTCCGGCCTCCTGCGCGCGCACGACGATCCGGCTGACGATCGGCTTGAGCTTGCCACGTGCTTGGGCGACGCGGTCTTGGCCGTGCGCCGTGCTGAACACGAGCTCCTTGAGTGCGCGGTCCTCGCCGTGGAGCGAGATCGCGCGGTCGAAGAAGAACACCAGCGCGGCCCAGGCATCGTCCATCGCGCATGCCTGCTCGGCGATCGCCCCCACCGCGTCGATGCGGTCCTCGAAGAGCGCGTCGATCAGCGCCTCCTTGTCGGGGAAGCGCCGGTAGACGGTGCCGACCCCGACGCCCGCGCGCTCGGCGACGGCGTCGAGCGTGACGTGCAGGCCGGCCTCGGCAAACAGCTCACCGGCGGCGGCCAGGATGCGCTGGCGGTTCAGCTCCGCATCCTTGCGCAATGGGCGTGTCTCAAGGCTCACGGGGCCGAGTCTAGCGAAACCGGAGGCCAGTTCTCCGCTTCTGTGCTAGCCTCTCGCAAGCAAACGGAGATATGTCCTCCACTTGCTCTCAAACCCCTCTTCCCCACCTCCCCACATGAGCCCCGCTTCCACCGATCCCCATCACGCCCGACGCTGGCTGATCCTCGCCATCCTCGGCCTCGCCCAGCTGATGGTCGTCCTCGACGCGACCATCGTGAACATCGCGCTTCCCAGCGCCCAACAGGACCTCGGCTTCTCCGACGAGAGCCGCCAATGGATCGTCACCGCCTACGCGCTGGCCTTTGGCTCCCTGCTGCTGCTCGGCGGTCGCATCGGCGACCTCTTCGGCCGCAAATGGGTCTTCATCGCCGGCCTGATCGGCTTTGCCGTGGCCTCCGCGCTCGGCGGCGCCGCCCAAAGCTTCGGCCTACTCGTCGGCGCCCGCGCGCTCCAGGGCCTCTTCGGCGCGCTGCTCGCCCCCGCCGCGCTCTCGCTGCTGACCACGACCTTCACCGAGCCGTCTGAGCGCAACAAGGCGTTCGGCGTCTTCGGCGCGATCGCCGGCTCCGGCGCCGCTGTCGGCCTGCTGCTCGGCGGCATCCTGACCGAGTACCTCTCTTGGCGCTGGTGCCTCTATGTGAACCTCGGCTTTGCCGGCATCGCCGCCTTCGGCGCGTTCACGCTGCTGACCAACTCCGCGCATCCCGACAAGCCACGCCTGGACGTCCCCGGCACGATCACCGCGTCGGCCGGCCTCTTCGGCCTGGTCTACGGCTTCTCGCACGCGGCCGAGACGAGCTGGAGCAACACCACCACCATCGTCGCCCTGGTCGGCGGCGCCGTCCTGCTGACCGCCTTCGTCGCCATCCAGCGGCGCGTCGCCCACCCACTGCTGCCGCTGCGCGTGGTCCTGGACCGTGATCGCGGCGGCTCCTACCTCGCGGTCGGCCTCTCGGGCATCGCGATCTTCGGCGTCTTCCTGTTCCTGACCTACTACCTGCAGCAGAACCTCGACTTCTCGCCGATCGCCTCGGGAGCCGCGTTCCTGCCGATGACGTTCGCCATCATGCTGACCGCGACGACGTCGCAGACCAAGCTGCTGCCGCGCGTCGGCGCCCGGCCGCTGGTCGGCGCCGGGCTCGTGCTTGGCATGGTGGGCATGCTCTACCTGACCGGGATCGGGACGGACTCCAGCTACTGGACCCACGTCTTCCCCGCACTGCTGATCATGGGCGCGGGCTTCGGCCTGATCTTCGCCCCGGCGATCGCGACCGCAACGCTCGGCGTGGAGCCCGGCGACGCGGGCGTCGCCTCGGCGATGGTCAACACCATGCAGCAGATCGGCGGCTCGATCGGCACCGCGTTGCTGAGCACGCTGGCCGCCAGCGCGACGACGAGCGCCCTAGCGGGCAAGCAACCGACGCCCGACCTCATCGCCCAGGCCGCCGTGCACGGCTACACGACCGCGTTCTACTGGTCGGCCGCGATCTTCGCGGTGGCCGCCGTGGTCTGCACCGCGCTGCTGCGCGGCGGGGTGCACGAGCCGTCACAGGCCGGGGAGCCGGTGTTGGCGCACTGAGCACCATTGGTGCCGGGCAGGCTCCCGCCTGCC
>JBEVLC010000399.1:0-3111 GCA_040509415.1 Baekduia sp.
TCGCGGCCGCCGATTCGCCCCCGAGACGTGCCGCTGGCGACTACCCTGTAGGCCATGGAAGACACCGCCGCCAAGCCCTCCATCCTGAAGCGGCTCCTCGCGCTCGTGGTCCTCGCGCTCGCCGCCTGGATCCTGCTGAAGTTCGTGATCGGCCTGATCGCCGGTCTCGCGACGATCATCGTGATCGTCCTGTGCATCGTGGCCGTCGTCTGGGCGCTGCGGGTCCTCTGAGTCGGAGTCGACGATGGTCTACATCGTCATCGCGCTCTCCTTCGGCTTCGCCGGCGGAATCGTCGGCAAGATCAAGGGCAGCTCGTTTCTGCTCTGGTTCATCATCTCGGCCACCTTCCCGATCATCGGGCTGGCCGCCGCGGTGCTCTACCGCTTCGACACCGACGAGCCGCGCCGCCACTGTCCGACGTGCGGGCACGTCTGCATGATCCACGACGCGCTGTGCACCCGCTGCGGAACCGAGCTGGACTTCCCCGACGAGTCGGAGATCCTGCCGCCCGTCGCGCCTGCATAGGCAGCGCGATTCCGCGATAGACTCGGCGATTCACCGAGCCGCCTGCCGGGCGGCTCGTTGCTGTTGTCCCAACGAAAACCCTGACCTTTACGAAAGGAGGTCAAGCGCATGCGAGCGGTCGATGCCGTGATGGAGTGCCTTAAGGCAGAGGGTGTGGACGTCGTATTCGGGTATCCGGGCGGCGCGAACCTCCCGACGTACGACGCGTTCGTGGACGCGGGCATCCGCCACGTCCTGGTGCGTCACGAGGCCGGGGGCGGCCATGCCGCCACGGGCTACGCCAAGGCGACCGGCAAGGTCGGCGTCGCGCTGGGCACGAGTGGCCCGGGCGCGACCAACCTGGTCACGCCGATCATGGACGCGATGATGGACTCGGTCCCGGTGGTCTTCATCACCGGCCAGGTCCGCACGGAGCTGCTCGGGACCGACGGCTTCCAGGAGGCCGACATCATGGGCATCACGATGCCCGCGGTGAAGCACTCGTGGATGATCCAGCACCCGCTGGAGATCCCGCGCGTGCTGCATGAGGCCTTCCACGTCGCCCGCAGCGGGCGTCCCGGCCCGGTGGTCGTCGACATCCCGACCGACCTGTCGAAGGCCGACATCCCGTACGAGCCGGTCACCGAGGTCCACCTCCCGGGCTACCAGCCCACGACGGAGGGCAACGTCAAGCAGATCCGCCAGGCGGCCAAGGCGCTGGCGTCGTCGCGCCGCCCGGTCATCTACGCCGGTGGCGGGGTCATCCTGTCCGACGCCGCGGCCGAGCTGACCGAGTTCGCGCTGAGCGACCGCTTCCCGATCACCAACACGTTGAACGGGCTCGGTGGCTTCCCGGGGACCCATGACCAGTTCCTGGGCATGCTCGGCATGCACGGCACGCGCGCGGCCAACTATGCGATGGACGAGGCGGACCTGATCTGCGCGATCGGCGCCCGCTTCGACGATCGCATCACCGGCAAGCTGTCGGAGTTCGCGCCGCGGGCCAAGTTCATCCACATCGACATCGATCCGGCCGAGATCTCCAAGAACGTCCCGGCTCACATCCCGATCGTCGGTGACGCCAAGAACATCCTCGTCAAGCTCGTCAACGAGTACCGGGCGCTGGGCGCGGATCCGTCGCGGCTGGACGAGTGGTGGCAGCGTATCGGCGGCTGGCAGGAGCGCCATCCGCTGCACTACACCGACTCCAGCGACTCGGAGATCAAGCCGCAGCTCGCGATCCAGGCGATCTACGAGGCCACGGGCGGCGATGCCATCGTGACCTCCGACGTCGGCCAGCATCAGATGTGGGCGGCGCAGTACTACGCCTTCACCAAGCCACGCCGCTGGATCAACTCCGGTGGCCTCGGGACGATGGGCTTCGGCCTGCCGGCCGCGATGGGCGCCGCCGTGGGGATGCCCGACGAGACGGTCGTCTGCATCACCGGCGATGGCTCGGTGCAGATGAACAGCCAGGAGCTGGCGACCTGCGTCGCCAACCGCATCCCGGTCAAGGTGCTCATCCTCAACAACGGCTACCTGGGCATGGTCCGCCAGTGGCAGGAGCTGTTCTGGGAGAACCGCTACTCGCACGTCGACATGGGGCAGTCGCCCGACTTCGTCAAGCTCGCCGAGGCCTACGGGGCCACCGGCGTGCGCCTGACGGCCAAGGAGACGCTCGTCGACGACCTGCGCGCGGCGATCGCGACGGAGGGCCCGGTGGTCGTGGACATCCGCGTCACCCGCGAGGAGAACGTGTACCCGATGATCTCGCCCGGCGCCGCCGCGCGCGAGATGGTGGGCTGAGCTCATGGGTGATCCGGGAATCAAGGAGATGCTGAACCTCGAGGATCTCGAGGCCAGCGGCCAGATGCGGTCGGGGCGCAAGCATGTCCTGACCATCCTGGTGGAGAACAAGCCGGGTGTGCTGACGCGCATCGCCGGCCTGTTCGCCCGCCGCGGGTTCAACATCGACACGCTCACCGTCGGGCCGACCGACGACGAGGACATCTCACGCGTGACGCTGACGGTCGACGGTGCGCTGCACCCGATCGATCAGGTCACCAAGCAGCTGCACAAGCTGATCAACGTCCTGAAGATCCGCGACCTCGAGCCGTCCGAGACGGTCACGCGGGAGCTCGCGCTCTTCAAGGTCGCGGTCGACGGCGTGCAGCGCGCCGAGGTCCTGCAGCTCACGGAGATCTTCCGTGGCCGCATCGTCGATGTCACGCGCCGCTCGATCATCGTCGAGATCACCGGCACGACCGACAAGATCGAGTCCTTCGAGGCGCTGCTGCGCCCGTTCGGCATGGTCGAGATGATGCGGACGGGCGAGATCGCGATCTCCCGCGGCCGCGGCGAGACCTGAGCGGCGACCGCGCCTCGCGGCGCCGCTGACGTTCTGTGACGGACCTCGCTTCGGCGGGTCCGTCACCGTTCGTAGAATGCAAGTTCATGGCCTCGGTCCTCACCGCCTCCGGCGGCTTCGCGCTTTCGGCTGCCGACCATGTGCGGCTGACTCGCCGGGCGGCGGCGGCCGTGGGGCGCGGGCGCCCGCGCGGGGTGGGGCGGGCGGGGATCACGCAGCGGGTCGAGGGCGGGGTGGA
>JBEVLC010000400.1:0-3596 GCA_040509415.1 Baekduia sp.
CGTCGCGGCGCGTGCTGCTGGCTTCGCCAGCGCCGAGGTCCTGCGCCGTGTCTTCCATCGGCGGCTCGGCGTCGGGCCGGCCGCCTATCGCGACCGCTTCCAATCGGCTGCGGCCTAGAACATCAACAACAACGGAGCTCCTCACCATGGCCTTGGACATCGTGATCCCCATCTACGACGACTTCACCGCGCTCGATGCGGTTGGTCCCTACGAGGTGCTGTCGCGGATCGGCGGCCGCGTGCGCTTCGTCGGCCGCGAGGCCGGGCCGGTGCGCACCGACAACGGCATGCTGACCGTGATGGCCGAGGCATCGTTCGCTGACGCGCCGGCCCCCGACGTCATCGTCGTGCCGGGCGGCGTGGGCACGCGCGCGCTGACCACCGACGCGGTCTGGCTGGACTGGCTACGCGCGGTCCATGCAACGTCGCAGTGGACGACGTCGGTCTGCACCGGCTCGCTGCTGCTCGGGGCGGCCGGGATCCTCGACGGGCTGCGCGCGACGTCGCACTGGCTGGAGCTGGAGACGCTGCGCCAGTACGGCGCCGAGCCGACCGGGCAGCGCGTCGTCGAGCAGGGCAAGGTCGTCACGGCGGCCGGTGTGTCGGCGGGCATCGACATGGCGCTGACGCTGGCGGCGCGGATCGCCGGCGAGGAGGTCGCCAAGGCGATCCAGCTCGGCATCGAGTACGACCCGCAGCCGCCGTTCGACGCGGGCTCGGTCGAGAAGTCCGACCCGGTCGTGGTCGAGGCGATCCGCGCGCGGGTGGCCGCGCGCGAGGCGGCATCGCGGGAGCGCGCCGCCACCACCTAGGGGCCAGACCCCAAAACAACATCGCCACTTCGTTGCGGGGCCAGACCCCAAAACGGAAGGGCCGCAAGGTGCGGAGACTTTGCGGCGAGAGTGTTGCGGGGTGGCTGCGGCGGGCGGAGGCCTCCGGGGGCGTCGCTAAGGTCCGGCGCGCCTGATGGATCTCCACGCCGCCCTTCACGAGCACTTCGGCTTCGACCGCTTCCGTCCCGGCCAGGAGGATGCGGTGGCCGCGGCCGTCGCCGGCCATGACGTGCTGGTCGTGATGCCCACGGGCGCGGGCAAGTCGCTGTGCTACCAACTGCCGGCGCTGGTGCGCGAGGACCTGACGATCGTCGTCTCGCCGCTCGTGTCGTTGATGCAGGATCAGGTCGAGGCGCTGGAGCGCCGGGCACCTGGAGCGGCCGCGGTGATCAACTCCCAGCAGGACGCGTCGACCAACGCCGAGGTCTTGGCGCGGGCGCGCGCCGGCACGCTGAAACTCCTGTACGTCGCCCCGGAGCGGTTCTCCTCGCCTGGCTTCCTGCAGGCGATCCGCGAGGTGCCGATCGGCCTGTTCGTCGTCGACGAGGCCCACTGCGTGTCGCAATGGGGCCACGACTTCCGGCCCGACTACTTCCGGTTGGCCGACGCGGCGCGGTGGCTGGGCGCCAAGGCGCTGATCGCCTCGACGGCGACCGCGACGCCGCAGGTCGCGCGCGACATCGTGGCGCGGCTGGGGCTCAAGGAGCCGTCGCTGGTCACGACGGGCTTCGACCGTCCGAACCTGAGCTTCGCCGTCGTGCCGTGCGCGACGACGGCCGACAAGCACGCGCGAATTGCGGCGGCGCTGGGTGACGAGGGCGCGCGGCCCGCGATCGTCTATGCGGGCACGCGCAAGTCGTGCGAGTCGCTGGCCGAGCGGCTGGGGGTCGAGCTCGGCATCGAGGTGCTCGCCTACCACGCGGGCTTGGGCCGCAACGAGCGCACGGCCGCGCAGCGGCGCTTCATGGCCGGCGAGGTCGAGGTCGTCGTCGCGACCAACGCGTTCGGCATGGGTGTCGACAAGGCCGACGTGCGCACGGTCGCCCACGAGGTCGTGCCGCCATCGATCGAGGCCTACTACCAGGAGGCCGGCCGCGCGGGGCGCGACGGCGCACCGGCGCGCGCGCTCCTGTTCGCCGAGAAGCGCGACAAGTCGCTGCACGTCTTCTTCATCCAGCGCGCGGAGGTCTCCGACGCGCTGCTGGAGCAGGTCGCTCAGCGACTGCTGTCGGTGGCGGTCGACGGTCGCTTCGACGTCCCGGTGTCCTATCTCGACGAGGAGGCCGAGCGCGTGCGCGCGATCGTCGGCCACCTCGCGCGGGCGGGCGTGATCCAGCCGGCGCCGTCGCCGATGGATCGGGTGCGCGGGCGCGTGGTCGGGTCCTTCGACGGCGCCGCGCGCGCGTGGGCGCGCACGTCGGCGGCCGAGGGGCAACGGGCGCGCTGGAAGCAGTACCGCGCGGTGTGGGCGTTCGTCGAACAGGGCGGTTGCCGGCGCGCGACGATCTTGCAGCACTTCGGCGACCCGGCCGCTCCGGCGCCGCAGGTTCCGTGTTGCGACGTGTGCGATCCGTCGCTGGTGCTGGCGTCACCGTCACGCGCGCTCGCCGGCGACGCCTCGCGCCGCGGGAGCAGCGCCGTGGCCGGGACCGCCCGGCACGACTCGATCGACGAGGCGATCTTTGCGGTCGTCCGCACGGCGCGGCCGTCGATCGGCCGCACGCGCGTGGCCGAGGTGCTACGCGGTGGCCAGGCCAAGGCGCTGATCCGCAACTCGTGGGACGGGCTGCCGGAGTACGGCACGTACGCGCACCTCAGCGCCAAGGTCGTCGTCGACCGCATCGACGCGCTGGTGGAGGACGGGCTGCTGGAGAAGACCGAAGGGCCGCGGCCCGTGCTGCGCGCGACCGCTGCGGCACCGGCGGCGTCTGGGGCCGGGTCCCAGGGCGCGCTGGCCGTCGAGGCCGCCTGAGGTGGGCCGCCAGCTGCGGGTCGGCGTCCTCGCTTCGGGCGGCGGCACCAACCTCCAGGCGCTCCTGGACGGCGTCCACGGCTTCGAGGCCAAGATCGTTGCGGTCGCCTCCGACAAGGTCGAGGCGGTCGCGCTGGAGCGGGCGCGCGGGGCCGGCGTGCCGACCTCCGCCTTCCCGCGCGACGCGTTCCCGGACCGTCCTGCCCGCGACGCCGCGATCGGCGACTGGCTGGAGGCCCAGGGCGTCGAGCTCATCGTGCTCGCCGGCTACATGGCGATCCTCGACGCGTCCTTCATCGCCCGCTTCCGCGACCGCATCATCAACGTGCATCCGTCGTTGCTGCCCGCCTTCGCCGGCATCGGCTCCGTGCAGCAGGCGCTCGACTACGGCGTCAAGGTCTTCGGCGTTACCGTCCACTTCGTCGACGAGGGCGTCGACACCGGCGCGATCATCCTCCAGCGCGCGATCGACCTGCCCGACGCGACCGACGCGGCGGGCGTCCTTGACGCGTTGCGCCCACTCGAACACGCGCTGCTGCCCGACGCCGTCCGCCTCATCGCCTCCGGCGCCGTGCACCGCGACCCGGCCCACCCGCGCCGGGTCGTCGTCGACGGCCCGTAGACCCGCCCCGGCCCCGATCGCTTCACCTGGCGCGAGCGTGATTGGCGCGCAGCTCGCACGTCGGCTGGGCGCGCAACGTGGGCTGTTGGCAGCGAAGGAGTGAGGCGGAGTCGGCGCTTCGCGGCGCTGCCGGTCGTCCGTTGTGTCCGGGCGGGCGGTCCGTGTCGAG
>JBEVLC010000401.1:0-5455 GCA_040509415.1 Baekduia sp.
CGTCGACGGCTGGGAGCGACGGGCGCAGGTCATGCCGCGGTGCGAGTGGCACTCCCGGCGCCCCCGCGACCCCTCGAACTGCGCGTCGAGGGACGACTGAACCCCCGAGGGCGTGGTTGAGTCGTCCCTCGACGCCGCTGGTGGGCGTGGAGGTCGGCGGCGGCGCTGGGTGCTCGGCGACGCGGGTGCCGCCGCCGCGGCGGGTGTCGAGATAGCCCTCGGCGGCGAGCTGGGAGTAGGCCTCGACGACCACGCCGCGCGAGACCCCGAGTTGCGCGGCCAGCGCGCGCGTGGCGGGCAGGCGGGAGCCCGGGGCGAGGCGGCCGCTGCGGACGGCCTCGCGCAGCGCGTGCTCGGCGCGGGCGCGCAGCGTGTGGCCGGAGGCGCCGTCGAGGTCGAGGTGCAGGTCCATTTGGCCCCATGATGTCAGACCAATTTGGTCCTGGTCAGCGGGCCAAATCGCCCATACCGTTGCGCGTCATGGCCTCCTCCGCTCCCTCCGAACGCGCCCGTGTGCGCCGGGCCCCAGCCCGTGCCGACTACGACCGCGCGACGATCGACGCGATCCTCGACGAGGCGCTGGTCGCTCACCTCGGCTTCACCGTCGACGGCCAGCCCTACGTGATCCCCACGCTGCACGCGCGCAGTGGCGACGAGGTCTACCTCCACGGCTCGGCGGCCTCGCGGATGGTCACGATGCTCGGCGCCGGCATCCCCGCCTGCCTGACGGTCACGCTGATCGACGGGCTCGTGCTCGCCCGGTCGGCGTTTCACCACTCGATGAACTACCGCTCGGTGGTGGTCCTCGGGCGCGCCCGGCTGGTCGAGGGCCCCGAGGAGCGCGAGGCCGCGCTGGAGGCGTTCACCGAGCGTCTCGTGCCGGGCCGCTGGGCCGAGGTCCGCCCGCCGTCGCGCCAGGAGCTCAAGGGCACGCGCGTGCTCGCGCTCTCCCTCCAGGAGTCCTCGGCCAAGGTGCGCACCGGTGGCCCGGTCGACGACCAGGAGGACTACGCCTCCGACGCGTGGGCCGGCACCGTGCCGCTGCGCCTGCAGCCAGGCGCGATCGAGCCCGATCCGCTGCTGCGTGCTGGCGTGCCGCTGTCGCCCTCGGTCGCCGCGTGGGTCGACGGCGCGGCGTAGGCGGGCCGGCCCGGCGCTCAGACTGAGCCGAGGTTTGCCGCCAGCGCTCGGCGCACGCGGTCCAGCGTCAACACCCCGCACAACCGGCCGTCGCCGTCGACGACCGCCAGCGCTCCAAAGCGCCGCAGCGGCTCGGATTCCAGCAGCGTCTCCAGCGGCGTGTCGCGGGCGATGCTGGCCTCGTCGCCCTCGCCACCCTCCAGCAGCTCGCCGGCAGTCAGCGTGGGCTGGCCACCGGCGACCGCGACGTCGACGCGCTCCTGGCGCAGCAGGCCGATCAGCCGCCCTGAGGTTGTGTCGATCACCGGGAACCACGGCAGCTGGTAGCGCAGGAAGAACTCGTCCTGGGCCGTGAGCGCGGTCGTGTCGCGTGGGACCGCGACCGGCTCGTCGTCCATCAGATCAGCCGCGGTGACGCCCTCGATGCGCTCGGCGAACTGCGACGAGACGACCGCGCCGCGCGCTCCCTGGCTCAAAAACCAGCCGAGGATCGCGAGCCAGATCCCGTCGACCGCGTCCCCCGAGGCGAGCAGGAACAGGCCGATGCCGATCAAGATGTAGGCGAAGGTCTGGCCGAGGCGGCCGGCGAAGCGCGTCGCGCGATGGCGGTCGCCCGTCACCCTCCACGCGATCGCCCGTGCGATCCGGCCGCCGTCGAGCGGGTAGCCGGGCACGAGGTTGAACACCAACAGCCCGCCATTGACCACCGCGAGCCAGCTCAGCAGCGCCAGCACGGGCGTCGTGTTGGCAGCGTCGGCGAACAGGCTCACGCTCCAGTCGGGATGCGAGAGCAGCGCGACGCCGACGGCCGCGAGCACCGTGATCAGCAGCGTCACCGCTGGGCCGGCGGCGGCGATCCGGAACTCCTCCCCGGGCGACTGCGAGTCACGCGAGAGCTTGGCCAGCCCGCCGAAGACCCACAGGTCGATGCCGAGCACCCCGACGCCGTTGCGACGCGCGACCACGGCATGGCCGAGCTCGTGCAGGGCGATCGACAAGAAGAACAGCAGGGCGCCGGTGACCGCCGTCACGTAGGTGGTGGTGTTGGACGCGTCGGGCAGCGCGGAGGCGAACAGATCCGACAGCCACCAGATCATCAAGAACAGGAAGATGAACCAGCCAGGGCTGGCCCCGATGCGGATGCCGAACACCCGCGCGAGCTGCATCGATCCACCACCGCCGAACATCGAGCACAGTGTGACGCGTACGGCATGGCGGAGCGATCTACGCCACCCTGTGGCGTGTGGAACGGGCCACGATCCTCGGTCTCTACGCCCAGGGGCTCTTCCCGATGGACGAGCCGGGTGCGGGTGGGCGGGATGCTCCAGAACAGCTGCCGTGGTGGGTGGCCGATCCGCGCACCGTCTTCGAGCTCGACGAGGACGCGCTCGCCGCGGTGCGCCGCCGGGTGCGCCGCTCGCTGCGGGCGCGCGACGACTGGCAGCTGCGGATCTCCACCGCCTTTGACGCCGTCATCGAGCACTGCGCCCAGCCCCGTGGCCCCGGCGACGGCGTCTGGCTGACGCCGCGCATGCGCCACCTCTACCGCCTGCTGCACGCCGACGGCCACGCGCACACCTTCGAGATCTGGGTCGGCGACCAGCTCGCGGCCGGCCTGATCGCGGTGACGATCGGGCGCGCGGCGATGCTCGAGTCGATGTGGCATTGCGTCCCGCACGCGGGCAACGTCCTGGTGTCGCGGACGCTCGACGCGCTGGCCGGCGGGGGAGCGGAGCTGTGCGACATCCAGACCGCGACGCCGCACACGCTGCGGCTCGGCGCGGTCCAGATCCCGCGGGCGGAGTACGAGGAGCGCCTGCGCGTCGCGCTCGCTCCTCGTCCGGATCGCTAGCCCGCCTTCAGCCCCGCGGCCTCGACCTTCGGCCCCATCGCCTGGGCCAGCGCGATCAGGCCCGACAGCGGCCGGATCATCACGGTGAAGTCCGCGATCAGCCCGTCGGGGCCGATGCGCAGGAGGTCCATGCCCTCCAGCGTGCGATCGCCGACGCGTGCGCGGAAGATCAGCGCGTGGACCGGGTCGTCGCCGCTGCCGGCGAGCTCGTCGGTGTAGCGGAAGTCCTCGAAGGTCTCAAAGACGCAGCGAAGGAGGCCGCTGACGGTCTCGACCCCGCGGTACTCCTGGAAGACCGCCGGGCTGTGGAAGGTGATGTCCGGCGCCAGCGTCGCCAGCGCGGCCTCGAGATCTCCCGCCTCGACCGCCGCGCGGAACCGCTGCGGGGCGCTCATGCCATCACCGGCGCGTGGCGGTCGATGATCGCGTCCACGTCGGTGCCGGGCGGCAGCGTCCCGTAGTGCACTCCGCCGTCGCCCGCCAACCGCGTGGCGACGAACGCGTCGGCGACCGCGGCGGGCGCGTGGCGCAGCAGCTGCGAGGCCTGCAGGGCGATCGCCATCCGCTCCACGACGAGCCGCGCCCGGTGCTCCAGCTCGGCCGGTCGGGAGAACTCATCGCGCACGCTCTGCACGTATGTGTCGTAGCGCGCGTCCTGGCCGGTGGCGGCGTCGAGCTCCTCCAGGAAGACGTCGAGCGACTCGGGCGAGCGCGACAGCGCGCGCAGCACGTCCAAGGCCATCACGTTGCCCGAGCCCTCCCAGATCGAGCACAGCGGCGCCTCGCGGTAGAGGCGCGGCATGCCCGACGCCTCGACGTAGCCGTTGCCGCCGAGGCACTCCAGCGCCTCGAAGGCGTGGTTGGGGACGCGCTTGCAGACGTGGTACTTGGCGACCGCGGTGGCCAGGCGCTTGAACAGATCGGCGCGCTCGTCGCCGGCGGCGGCCTCGTCGTAGGCGCGGCAGAGCCGCAGCGTCAGCGCTGTGGCGGCCTCGCTCTCGACGGCGAGGTCGGCGAGCACGTTGCGCATCAGCGGCTGGTCGATCAGCGTCTTGCCGAACGCCGCGCGGTGCATCGCATGCCAGGTGGCGAGCGAGACCGCGGTGCGCATGCCGCCGGCGCCGCCCATCACGCAGTCCAGCCGCGTGTGGCCGACCATCTCGATGATCGTCGGGACGCCGCGGCCGGGCTCGCCGAGCATCTGGCCCCACGCACCCTTGAACTCGACCTCGGAGGACGCGTTGGACTTGTTGCCCAGCTTGTCCTTGAGCCGCTGGAGCTGGAAGCCCTCGTTCTTGGTGCCGTCGGGCAGGAAGCGCGGGACCGCGAAGCACGAGAGGCCCTCGTCGGTCTGGGCGAGGACCAGGAAGAGGTCGCTCATCGGCGCGCTGCAGAACCACTTGTGGCCGACGAGTTGGTACTCGGCGCCCTCGCCGCCACCGTTGAGCGGGGTGGCCACGGTCGTGTTGGCGCGGACGTCGGAGCCGCCCTGCTTCTCGGTCATCGCCATGCCGCAGATCGCGCCCGGCTTCTCGGAGGCGGGCTTCAGCGCGCCGTCGTAGCCGCGGGCGGTCAGGCGCGGGATCCACTCGTCGGCGATCGACTGGGTGGCCTTCAGCGCCGGCACCGCGGCGAACGTCATGGTGATCGGGCAGCCGAAGCCGGCATCGGCCTGCGTGCCGGACATGTAGATCGCGGCACGCGCGACCTGCGCTCCCGGCTGCGGGTCGTTCCACGGCAGCGCGTGCATCTCGTCGTGGACGCCACGGGCCATCAACTGGTGCCAGGCGGGGTGGAACTCCACCGCGTCGAGGCGGTTGCCGAAGCGGTCGTGGGTGTGCAGCACCGGCGGATTGCCGTTGGCCTGCTCGCCCCATGACAGCGGCTCGCCGCCCCAGAACGCGCCGACCTCGACGGCGCGGTCGTGCGCCCAGCCGCCGCCCTCGCGCGCGAGTCCTTCAACAAGGGCTGCGTGGTCGAGGAAGAGGTTGCGGCCCTCCAGCGGCGGGACCTGGTTGCGGACCTCGTGGGTGGCGTACGTCTCGGCCTCAGGCCGCGCGACGGTGGACATCTTCAGAGAGCTCCTGATCGGTGGTGGATCGCAGGCAGAAGGTGATGAGGTTGGCGACGAGCGCGTCGACGTCGGTGTCGGCGTGGGTGGGGGAGAGCGGCCCGACGAGCGCCTCGCCGATCGCGCCGACCAGGGCGGTGGCGGTGAAGGCGGGATCCTGGGGCGGCAGCTCGCCGCGCGCGACGCCGTCGGCGATGGTGGAGGCGAAGGCGTCGGCGTAGGCGCGGCGGAACTGCAGGCGCTCGGCCTCGACCGCGGGGTCGACGGGCTCGGCCAGGAGCGCCCACGCCAGGCGCCGGCCCTGCAGGGCGCGGCGGGCGAAGGTGCCGACGGCGCCCTGGATCTTGCTCGTGGCGTCCGCGCCGTTGCTCGCGGCGTCGGCCACCGCGTCG
>JBEVLC010000402.1:0-15591 GCA_040509415.1 Baekduia sp.
GCCTCGGGGCGCGCTACGACAACCGCATCGCTGTCGGGCGCAAGGCGCTGACCCTCGATCGCGAACGCCTCACGCAGCAGCCGCTTGACGCGGTTGCGGTCGACAGCGCCGCCGACCTTGCGCGACACCGAGAGGCCGAGCCGGGGGCCGGCGGAGAGCTCCTGGGGCGCGGCCGATGCCGCGCCGCGCGGGAACACGTAGAGGACGAGGTGCCGGTTCCCGATGGACCGGCCCTGGCGATAGACGCGCTCGAACTCGGCGCTGCGGGACAGCCGACCCTTCTTGGGTCGCTTGAGGCTGCCGCCGGCGCGCGAGGGCGCGTCCACGGTCAGACGGTCAGCCGCTTGCGGCCCTTGTCGCGACGGCGCTTGAGCACGACGCGACCGGCCTTGGTGGCCATACGGTTGCGAAAGCCGTGCGCGCGGGCGCGCTTGCGTCGCTTGGGCTGATAGGTGCGCTTCATGAGGATTCGTGCTCCGTCGGGGAGGTCGTACGACCGGCGGGCCAGTGTACCGGACCCCCGCGTCGCAGCCCGTCCACACCGTCCTCCCCACTTGCTAACACCGATCCATAGGGCGGCCGACCGGGATTTTGACGGCATTTGCGGCGTCTCGCGCGCGGGTCTGCTGAGGGCGCTCGACCGCCCGAAGTCACCTGCTACGTTTCAGCCCCGCCGGCGCGGTGGCTGGGTGGGTCTCCGCTCACCGCCGCCGACGGCTCCTCGCCCAGCCTCGCCAGTCTGCTTCTCAAGGAGCTGCTCCTCCCTGCCGTGACGCCGGACCTCGCCCCCATCTGGACCCGCCTGCAGGCGGAGGTGCGACACCGGGTGCCGGAGTCCGCGTACGACATCTGGCTCGCGCCGCTGCGCTGGGGCGGGATCGACGGCGATCGGATCGTCCTGCTCGCCCCCTCCGAGGTGCGAGCGTGGGTGCAGCAGCGCTACGCAGCGATCCTCGACGACGCGGCTCGGACGGTCCTCGGTGACGGCAGCGTCGCGCGCGTGGAACTCCGCGACGACGACGGGACGACGACACCGGCGGACGACGGCCTGCCCGCTGCGCCAGCCGTCGCCGACGACCCACGCGCCGCCCTCTTCGCTGAGGGCGAGGCCTCCCGCCTGAACCCCAAGTTCACCTTCGAGCAGTTCGTCATCGGCGACGCCAACCGCTTCGCCCACGCCGCGGCGCTCGCGGTCGCCGAGCTGCCCGGCCAGGCCTACAACCCCCTCTTCATCGTCGGCCCGCCCGGCGTCGGCAAAACCCATCTGCTGCACAGCATCGGCAACTACGTGCGCGCCTACGGTGGCGGCTTGACCGTCCGCTACACAACGGTCGAGCGCTTCACCAACGAGTTCCTCGAGGCGTTGAAGGCCCGCGACGTCGACGCCTTCAAGCACCGCTACCGGCGCAACGACGTCCTGCTCATCGACGACGTGCAGTTCCTCGAGCGCAAGGTGAAGACCGAGGAGGAGTTCTTCCACACCTTCAACGCGCTGCACGAGACGGGCAGCCAGCTGGTGCTGACCTCCGACCGCCCGCCGCGCGACATGGCCAAGCTCGAGGACCGCCTGCGCCAGCGCTTCGAGTCCGGGCTGCTGGTCGACATCCGCTCGCCCGACACCGCCACGCGACTCACGGTGCTGCGCAAGCGCGCCCACCACGACGGGATCGACGTCGGCGGCGACGGCGTCCTGGAGCTGATCGCCGAGCGCGTCACCGACAACCTGCGCAGCCTCGAGGCCGCGCTGATCCGCGTCGTGGCCTACGCGTCGCTGACCAACGCCCCGATCGATCGATCGCTGGCCGACGAGGTGCTCACCCAGCTCTACGGCCGCACGTCGGCGGGTCGCGCTGCCACCGGCCCACCCAGCGTGCAGCGCATCCAGGACATCGTTGCCGAGGTCTTCGGCCTCACCCGAGACGAGCTCCTGTCCCCCACCCGCACGGCCCGCGTCGCCTGGCCGCGTCAGGTCGCCATGTACCTCGCCCGCGAGCACACGCACGAGACACTGCCGGCGATCGGCGCGCACTTCGGTGGGCGCGATCACTCCACCGTCCTGCACGCCTGCAAGCGTGCGGCAAGTCGCATCGGAACCGATCCCGAGGCCTACGACGCGGTTGCCACGATCACCGCGCGGCTGACCGACGCTGCAGGCGGGACGACGGTTTGACCGGTGCTGTTGACAGACTCGGTGGGCTCTTGTGCGCGAACACCCCGCATCGTCCGGTCATCTTGGCGGCTGTCCACACGTCAACAGCCCCTATGACTCCTGAATATCTCTTGAGGTCTTCATCGTGAAGCTTTCGACCGCGAGCGCGGATCTGCTCGCTCAGCTGCAGTCCGTCTCCCGTGTTGCGTCCACGCGCAGCGCGGTGCAGGCGCTTTCGGGCGTGCAACTCGCCGCCACAAGTGACGGTGTGGAGCTCCGCGCCACCGACATGGAGATCGCGCTGCGCGTGCCGTTGACGGCCGAAGTGGCGCGTGAGGGCACCGTCGTCCTCCCCGCTCGGCTGCTGCTCGATGTGGCGCGCTCGCTGCCTAAGGGCGCCGAGCGCGTCGAGCTCGAGTTGCGCCCCGAGCAGCAGGACGTCGAGGTCATCGCCGGCTCGGCGAAGTTCCACCTGCGCACGCTGCGGGCCGAGGACTTCCCACCGCTGCCGGGCGTTGGCGGCACCGACGCCGACGACACGGTCGTCGAGGTCCCCGCCCAGGCGTTCGTGGACACGATCGAGATGGTGTCCAAGTCGGCGTCGCGGGATGAGACGCGCCCGATCCTCACCGGCATCCTGGTGTCGGCGTCGGGCTCGGAGCTGCGGATGGTCGCCACCGATTCCTATCGCCTCAGCGTCAAGGAGACCGCGCTCGGCGTCTCGCTGGACCCGGGCTTCGAGGCCAACGTGCCGGCACGGGCGCTGGACGAGCTGCGCTCGGTCGTGGGCACCACCGGCGCCGACCTGATCCGGATCGGCGTGCGCTCCAACCAGGTGGTTTTCGAGGTCGGCGGCGCCGTCCTGTCCTCGCGGCTCATCGACGGCCAGTTCCCCAACTACCGCCAGCTGATTCCCGACGGCTATGAGCATCAGCTGCGCATCAGCGGCGAGGAGCTCGGCGACGTCGTCAAGCGCATCAGCCTGATGGCGCAGAAGAACGCCCCGCTGCGGCTGAGCTTCGCCGAGGGTGAGCTGACCGTCTCGGCCCAGACGCCGGACGTCGGCGAGGCCTCGGAGCCGGTGCCGGTGCCGTTCGCTGGCGAGCCGTTCGAGATCGGCTTCAACCCGGAGTTCCTGCGCGACGGCCTGGACAGCGTCGGGTCCGACGACCTGATCCTCAAGCTCATCAGCCCCCTACGGCCCGGCCTGATCGAGGGCGCCGACGAGAGCGGCGTCCTCTACCTGATCATGCCGATCCGCCTGAACGTCTGAGGGCGACGCCCGCGCCATGCGCGTCGAGCGCCTGCGCCTGCGCGACTTCCGGACCTACGCGACGGCCGATGTCGCGGTGGGTCCGGGGCTGACGGTCGTGCATGGGCCCAACGGTGCGGGCAAGACGAACCTGCTCGAGGCGCTGTACTTCGGCTGCACCGCGCGTTCGTGCCGGACGGCCAACGAGCGCGACATGGTGCGCTTCGACGCTCCAGCTGCACGTGTCGAAGTTGACACGTCAGACCGGGATGGTGCGCATACGCTCAGCGTCGGCTTCCAGCCCGGCGAGCCGAAGCGGATCAAGGTCGACGGCGCGCCGGTGGAGCGGCTGACCGACAGCCCGGCGCGGCCGCTGGTGAGCGTCTTCCTCCCCGACCGGCTGGAGCTGGTCAAGGGCGCGCCGTCGTTGCGCCGTGCCCATCTCGACCAGCTCGTCGCCGCGCTGTGGCCCGCGCGCGCCGGCAACCGCGCGCAGTACTCGCGGGCGATGGCGCAGCGCAACGCGCTGTTGGGCCGCGTGCGTGCCGGGCGAGTCGGCGAGTCGGCGCTCGATGCTTGGGATGCGGAGCTGTCGCGCTGGGGCATCGCGCTGCGCGACGATCGCGCCGCGGCCGTCGCGCGTGTGGCCGAGGGCTTCCCCCAGCTGGCCGGCGAGCTGGGCCTGGCCGGCGCCGCGGAGGTGCGGTACCGGCCGCGGACCAAGGCAACCGAGCCGGCGGAGTTGGCGGCGGAGCTGCTGGAGCGCCGCGCCTCCGACGTCGAGCGCGGCTTCACCCAGCACGGGCCGCACCGCGACGAGCTGCTGCTGCTGCGCGACGGGCGCGAGCTGAAGTCCTTCGGATCTCAAGGCGAGCAGCGGCTGGCGCTGTTGGCGCTGCTGCTGGCCGAGCGCGCCGTGTTGACCGAGGAGCGCGGGGCTCCCCCGCTGATGCTGCTCGATGACGTGATGAGCGAACTCGACGCCGACCGTCGCGGGATGCTGATCGCGCGGTTGGACGACGGCGGCCAGGCCGTGGTGACGACGACCGACCTCGGCCACGTGCCGGGCGCCCAGGCCCCGGCAGTTGTGCGCTTGAAGGTCGCGCCCGGGACGGTCCTGCAGGATGCCGCGTCCACCGAGGCCGCGTAGTGCGCCGTCGTGCGCCACGGCCGCTGTCGTCGGCGATCGCCGGTCTCGCCGACCAACTTGCGCCCAAGACGTTGCTCGGCGAGGTGCAGCGCGTGTGGCCGGCGGTGGTCGGCGCGGTCGTCGCCAAAGAGGCCACGCCGACCACGGAGCGTGGTGGAGCACTGACGATCTCGTGCCGGTCTTCGGTGTGGGCGCAAGAGCTCGATCTGATGGCGCCGGAGCTCGTCGAGCGGCTCAACGCGCAGCTCGGTGAAGGGCGCATCACGGCCCTGCGATGCGTGGCATCGCCACCGCGGGCGTGGGCTGCGCGCGAACCGTGACGCTTTTGTGCGTTTTTGCAGGTATTTTGTGACGCTCTGAACGGGCGTTCTACGGGGTCGCTGTGCTATCCTGTGGACAACTTCTTTTCACGCCCCGGTCGGGCTCGACCGAGCCCGGGATCGGGGCGTTCTGCGTCAGGAACGCAGCACTCTTATGGCGAACGAGAACGGCAAGCAGAAGAATGCGCGCCAGGGCTCTGCCGCCTACGACGCCCAGGACATCACCGTCCTCGAGGGCCTCGAGGCGGTCCGCAAGCGTCCGGGCATGTACATCGGGTCGACGGGCATCCGCGGCCTCCACCATCTGGTCTACGAAGCGGTCGACAACTCGGTCGACGAGGCCCTCGCCGGCTTCGGTGGGCTGGTCGAGGTCACGATCCATCCCGACAACAGCGTCACCGTGCGCGACGAGGGTCGCGGCATCCCGGTCGGGATCGTCGAGAAGGAAGGGCGCCCGGCCGTCGAGGTCGTGCTGACGGTCCTGCACGCCGGCGGCAAGTTCGGCGACGGCGGGGGCTACAAGGTCTCCGGCGGCCTGCACGGGGTGGGCATCTCGGTGGTCAACGCGCTGTCGGAGAGCTTGCGGGTTGAGGTCGCCGTCGAGGGCCACCTCCACCACCAGGAGTTCGACCGGGGCGTTCCGCGCTACGACCTGGTCAAGGGCGACAAGATGGCCAAGGGCCAGAGCACCGGCACCTCGGTCACCTGGCTTCCGGACGCCGACATCTTCGAGACGATCGAGCACGACTTCAACGTGCTCGAGCAGCGCCTGCGCGAGACCGCCTACCTGACGCGCGGCCTGCGCATCACGCTGACCGACGAGCGCGCCGGCGGCCAGCGGGCCGAGTTCCACTTCGAGGGCGGCATCGAGGACTTCGTCTCCTACCTCAACGAGAACAAGGAGCCGCTCGGCAAGAAGGTCATCTTCTTCGAGGGCGAGTCCGACGAGGGCTACGTCGAGATCGCCATGCAGTGGAACGGCTCCTACCAGGAGTCGGTCTTCTCGTTTGCCAACAACATCAACACGCACGAGGGCGGCTCGCACCTCTCGGGCTTCCGCTCGGCGCTGACGCGCACGATCAACCGCTACGCGCGGGAGAAGGGCGAGCTCAAGGAGAAGGACGACAACCTCTCCGGCGAGGACGTGCGCGAGGGGCTGACCGCGGTCATCTCCGCCAAGCTCGCCGACCCGCAGTTCGAGGGCCAGACGAAGACCAAGCTCGGTAACCCGGGCATGGAGGGCTTTGTCGCCAACGTCGTCAACTCCAAGCTCGCGGAGTTCTTGGAGGAGAACCCGGGCGAGGCGCGGGCGATCATCCGCAAGGCCGTCCAGGCCGCGCAGGCGCGGTCCGCCGCGCGCAAGGCGCGCGACCTCACGCGCCGCAAGAGCGCGCTGGAGAACTCGCCGCTGCCGGGCAAGCTCGCCGACTGCTCGGTCAAGGACCCGTCCTTGGCCGAGATCTTCATCGTCGAGGGCAACTCCGCGGGCGGCTCGGCCAAGCAGGGCCGTGATCGCCACACCCAGGCCGTCTTGCCGTTGCGCGGCAAGATCCTCAACGTGGAGAAGGCGCGCATCGACCGCGTGCTGAAGAACAACGAGGTCCAGGCGCTGATCACGGCGTTGGGCACCGGCATCCGCGACGAGTTCGACATCGAGAAGGCGCGCTACCACAAGGTCGTGCTGATGACCGACGCAGACGTCGACGGCGCGCACATCCGCACGCTCGTGCTGACGCTGCTGTTCCGCGAGATGCCGGAGCTGATCGAGGCCGGCTACGTCTACATCGCCAAGCCGCCGCTCTACAAGGTCAAGCACGGCAAGACCGAGCGCTACCTGGAGAAGGACGCTCAGCTCGAGGAGCTGCTGCTCTCCGACAAGCTCGAGAAGATCCGCGTGCACGACCGCACCGGCGCCGAGTTCAAGCTGACCGAGGCGCGCTGGCAGCGCTACAGCCGGCTGCTCAAGCAGTTCGAGGGCTGGGGCAGCTCGCTGCGCGCCGAGCACGGCCACGAGGCCGTCCGGTTCCTGGGGGAGGCCGGCTTGCTCGACGACCAGTCCGCCGACCTGCAGTCGGCGCTCGCGTCGCTGGAGAAGAACGACGAGTCTCGTCCGCACGTGACGCAGATCGTCGAGACCACCGACGAGGTCCTCGTCGTCAAGGCGGTCGAGCGCAAGAGCGGCCTCGCGCAGACGCACCGTCTGGCCCGGGCGCTGTTTGACTCCAACGACTACCGCCAGTACGTCAAGGTCAACGCGCAGCTGGTCGAGCTCGCGGGCGCCCCGCCGTTCAGCGTCGCGCTGGGCGAGCGCTCTGACGAGGCCTACTCGTTCGAGTCGCTGCGCACCGCGGTGCTCGAGGTCGCTCGGCGCGGCGTCAACGTGTCGCGCTTCAAGGGGCTGGGCGAGATGAACCCCGACCAGCTCCGCGAGACCACGATGGACCCGACGACCCGGACCTTGCAGCAGGTGAGCGTCGATGACGCCGCGGAGGCCGATCGCCTCTTCACCATGCTCATGGGCGACGTGGTCGAGCCCCGGCGGGAGTTCATCGAGCAGAACGCTCGCGCCGTCGTGAACCTCGACGTCTGATGCGCCGTGACCGAGCGGCGCGCAACCGCAATCCCATCAAGGAGGTGAGGACGCATGGCAACCGACGTCATTAGCGGCGGCAACATCGAGCCGCGCGCGCTCGAAGACGAGATGCGCAACGCGTACCTCGACTACGCCATGTCGGTCATCGTCGGGCGCGCGCTGCCCGACGTCCGCGATGGCCTCAAGCCCGTCCATCGCCGCGTGCTCTTCGCCATGAACGAGGCCGGCCTCGGGCCGACGCGGCCCTACGTCAAGTCGGCGCGCATCGTCGGCGACGTGATGGGCAACTACCACCCGCACGGCGACGCGTCGATCTACGACACGCTCGTGCGGCTGGCGCAGGACTTCTCGATGCGCCACATGCTCGTCGACGGTCAGGGCAACTTCGGCTCGATCGACGACGACGACGCGGCGGCCATGCGCTACACCGAGGCGCGGCTGACGCGCATCGCCATGGAGATGGTCCGTGACATCGACATGGACACGGTGGACTTCGTCCCCAACTACGACGGGTCCAAGCAGGAGCCGACGGTGTTGCCGTCACGCTTCCCGAACCTGCTGGTCAACGGCGGCACGGGCATTGCCGTCGGCATGGCCACCAACATCCCGCCGCACAACCTCGAAGAGGTCATCAGCGCGACGGTGGCTTTCCTGGACAACCCGGCGATCTCGCTCGACGAGCTGCTGACCCACATCCAGGGCCCCGACTTCCCGACCGCCGGCATCATCATGGGCCGCTCGGGCATCCGCGACGCCTACGAGACCGGCCGCGGCAAGGTCAAGGTCCGCGCCAAGGCCCACATCGAGGAGATCCACCAGGGCAAGGAGGCGCTGATCGTCACCGAGCTGCCCTACGCGGTCAAGAAGGGTGGCGACAACGGCCTCATCACCAAGATCGCCGAGCTCGTACGCGAGAAGAAGATCCCCGAGATCTCCGACCTGCGTGACGAGACCGACCGGCGTGGCATGCGCCTGGTCATCGAGCTCAAGCGCGCGGTCAACCCCAAGGTGGTGTTGAACAAGCTCTACAAGCACACGCCGATGCAGTCCACGTTCGGCGTCAACATGGTGGCCTTGGTCGACGGCGTGCCGCGCACGCTCTCGCTGATCGAGGTGCTGCACGCCTACGTCGCCCACCAGCGCGAGGTCGTCGTGCGGCGGGCGAAGTTCGAGCTGGCCCAGAAGGAGGCGCGCGCGCATGTCCTCGAGGGACTGCTCATCGCGCTGGACAACCTGGATGCCGTCATCGACGTCATCCGCAAGTCCTCGAACCGCGAGGCCGCGCGCGAGGAACTGGTATCGCAGTTCTCGCTGTCGCAGATCCAGGCGTCGGCGATCCTCGACCTGCGTTTGTCGCAGCTGACCGCGCTGGAGAGCGACGCGATCAAGCAGGAGCACGCCGACGTCATGGAGCGCATCCGCGAGCTGCGGGAGCTGCTCGGCGACGAGGCCAACGTGCGCGCGCTGATCAAGGAGGAGCTGCTGGAGATCTCCGAGCGCTTCACCGAGCCGCGCCGGACCGAAATCGCGCCGTCTGAGGACGAGCTCGACATCGAGGACCTCATCGCCGACCAGCAGATGGTCATCACCATGACCAAGTCGGGGTACATCAAGCGGGTGCCGCTGACGACCTACCGCCAGCAGCGTCGCGGCGGCGTCGGCATCACCGGCATGGACCTCAAGGACGGTGACTACATCGAGCACCTCTTCGTCTGCTCGACGCACGACTTCCTGCTCTTCTTCACCAACCGGGGCAAGGTCTACCGGTCCAAGGTGTATGAGTTGCCGGAGGGCGCGCGCCAGTCCAAGGGTCGCGCGCTGGTCAACATCCTGCCGCTGCGCGAGAACGAGCGCGTGCAGTCGGTGCTCTCGACGCGGGACTTCTCGGAGTCACCGTTCCTCGCGTTCGCCACGCGCAAGGGCGTCATCAAGAAGACCAAGTTCCAGGCCTACAACACGCCGATCAAGGCCGACGGCATCATCGCGATCAAGATCCGCGACGACGACGAGCTGATCGCCGTGCGCCGCGTCGACGCGGGCGACGAGATCATGATGGTGTCCAAGGCCGGTCTCGCGGTGCGCTTCGAGGAAGGCCAGGCCCGCGACATGGGCCGCGACACCGGCGGCGTCCGCGGGATGGACGTGGGGGAGAAGGGCGAGGTCATCGCCATGGACGTCGCGCGCGACGACATGGACATGCTGGTCGTCACCGAGGCCGGCTACGGCAAGCGCACCAAGATCGACCAGTACCGCAAGACGTCGCGCGGCGCCAAGGGCGTGTTGACCATCAAGCTGACCGAGGCCAAGGGCGGCCTCGCCGGCGCGCTGGTCGTCCGGCCCCACCAGGAGCTGGTCTTCATCTCGCAGAACGGGATGATCCAGCGCACGGGGGTCAAGGGCATCTCGCAGCAGGGTCGCTCGGCCACGGGCGTCCGCGTGATGAACCCGCGCGAGGACGACCAGGTGAGCGCGGTCGCGCTGATCGCGGAGTCCGAGGACGAGAGCGGCGAGCCGACGCTGGACGTCGAGGGCGAGGAGCTCAACGTGGCAGCCGAGCCGGGCGATGTAGCTGCGCCATTGCCGCCGGAGACCGAGGACGCCGAGGACGACCTCGCGGCCGAGGACGCCGCCGTCGAGGGCCCGGAGGACGACGAGGAGTAAGCCATTCGGACCACCTCCCGTCCGTCCGTTGACCGTCGCTAGCAGGTACTGCGCAAAGTTGTCGGACGGTGGTGCTACATTGCGCCTACCAGAGAAAGGAGGTGGTCCGAATATCTAGTTCTAGTACTTGCGGGACCCTGGAGGTGGCCGGCCGCTAGATCGGTCGGGCTGGAGTAACGATCCAGCGAATCCACGCCGGGCCACCCCCGTTGCGCGATGCCGGAAGTCGTCCCTCCGGCCGCTCAGAAACGTCGCGGAGCGGGTTGTCCAGTCCAGTGGTGCTCAAAGGGCGTCGCGGTTGCTTGCCGCGGCGTCCTTTGGCGTTTGTGGGGGTCGCTGTCGTTCGGGTCGTGGTGCGTTGCGTGGGTGGTCGGCGGGGCTGACGTGACATCGCCACCGGCGCCTTCGCCCGCGCTCAAGTCGGTGGGGTGCGGGGCGTGGTCCGTAGGTTCGGACTGTGGGGGTGGTGCGAGGCGGGGTTGGCATCGAATTCGCGCTTTGCGCTCGACGCCGGATGACGACGTCACGCATCCCCGCTTCGCCGGGGAGCGGCCGGGGTTCGGCTACGCCGCGCGAGGCCAGGACGGCGGTGAGGTGTTGTGGTGCTCCGTAGCTGCGGCTAGGCCGCTTCAGGGAGCCACTGACGCCATGCCGCGGGGATGGTGGGAGTGGCGACGTGGATGAAGACGTGGGGCTGGGGCATGGAGGGCGTGCGCCGGGGGTGCATGCCGGCCTTCTCGGGAAGGTGGTCGGCCTTGCGGCGGTTGCAGGGGGCGCAGGAGGCGACGATGTTCTCCCACGTGGAGGAGCCGCCCTTGGAGCGGGGGATCACGTGGTCGACGGTGAGGTTGGAGCGCGAGCCGCAGTACTGGCAGGTCCAGTTGTCGCGGGCGAAGACGGCGCGGCGGGTGATCTTGCGGCGGTGAGTGTCGCGTGGGATGACGATGTAGGTCATCAACCTGATGACGACCGGGCGCGACATCGAGGCGCGCTCGGAGCGCAGTTCCCACGTCGCGTGGTCGACGACTTCGGCCTTCGCCTTGAGCAGGAGCACGACGGCGCGGCGCACGGTGCAGACGTTGATCGGCTCGTAAGACGCGTTGAGGACGAGCACCCGGCCACCTTCACGTCCACGTCGCCGGTGCTCGCCGGGCAACGTGGACCGCATCGTGTGTGGTGGTGTAGCGAGCTTGCTCATGCGCGTGTTCCAGGCGGAACCGTAGCATCCGCGGCAACGGAAATCGCCGGGTTCGAACCTGGAAGCAGGGTAGCGCGCGGCGCTTAGGCTGCGGATGGATAGGAGCCGAGCACGCGCACGACCTCGCAGTGGACGTGCAGGCGCTCGATTGCCTCGGCCACCTGCGGTGCGTCCACGTGACCCTCCAGATCGGCGAGGAACAGGTAGTGGCCGAGCCGGCGCTTGAGCGGCCGCGACTCGATCCGCGTGAGGTTGATGCCGCGTGAGGCGATCTCCGACAGGCAGTCCACGAGCCATCCGGGCGTCGCGTCGCCGGTGCCGTGGAAGACGATCGAGGTCTTCGATGCACCACCGCCGGCGTGGGCCGTGCCAAAGGGGTCTGACCCTTTCGGCGCGACCCAGAGGAAACGGGTCGCGTTGCCGTGCTCGTCCTCGACGCCTTCCGCCAACACCTCACAGCCGTAGAGCCCGGCGGCCGCGGCGGGCCCGATCGCGGCATGGGGGGCGTCGGTCCCCTCGGCCACCGTGCGCACCGCCTCGACGGTCGAGGTTGCCGCGACCGCCCGCCGGCCCGGCAGCTCCTGCGCCAGGTAGCGGCGGCACTGGCCGAGCGGCTGGGGATGGGAGAAGACCGCGTCGATGTCGTTCAGCGCGACGCCCGGGCGCACGATCAGCGCGAGCGAGATCGGGAGGATCTCCTCGCCGACGATGCGCACGGCCGCACCCGCGTCATCGAGCGCCAGCGTGTCGAGCGTCGCGTTGACGCCGCCCTCCAGCGAGTTCTCGATCGGGACGAGCGCTGCGTCGACCGTGCCCGCGCTGGCGGCCAAAATCGTCTCGCGCTCGGTGGGAAACGGGACGGCCTCGACCTCGGCGCCGCCCGCGGCGCGCGTGGAGGCCAGCAACGCGGCATGGGTGAAGGTGCCCGCGGGCCCGAAGTAGCCGAGCCTCATGGCAGCCGCGGCGGCTCGGGCGGCGGCTCGCCGGCCAGCGCGACGCGCACGGCCTCGATCTCCTCCGGTGACAGCGGGTACTCAGGATCGCCGCGGACGACGTGCTTGACGTAGAGCCGCGCCTGGTCGCGGTGGTGGATGCTCGACATCACGATCCCCGACTGCTCGGCGTCCAGGAGCGCGATCGCCACCGACTGCTGGCCCGACATCTCGTTGTAGGCGTCGAAGCGCACGAGCCCGCGGAAGGCGATCGTGCCGTCCAGGCGGCCCTCGGCGGTGCCGAGACGCCCGTCGAGGCGCGCGGCGACGTCGCCGACGTAGGCGTGCAGGGAGCGGAACTCCTGCTCGAGGCGTGCGGCATGGGCGATCAGGTCATCGGCCGGGCTCGCGCCGAGCAGGACGCGCTGGTCGGCGCGCAGGCGGCGCAGGCGCACCAGCGCCGTGGCGGCCACAACCAGGGCCGCCAGCGCGACGGCGCACGCGGCAAGCGCCACGATCCCGGCGGTCGAGCTGTCCACGTCGCCGACGCTACTAGGTGAACAGGATCGTGTAGGTCGACGTGTTGTTGTCGGTCTTCTTCTCACCCGGGACGGGCTTGACGGTGACCGTCATCGTCGTCGACGAGCCCTGCGGTGGCACGGACGTCAGCTGGATCGGCACCGCGGCTTGGGTCCCGGCCTTGGTCTGGTTCAGGCGCTTGGTGGTCGAGATCGTCTTCGGCCCGCCGGTGACCTTGACCGAGATCGTGACGTTGGACTCGTCGTTCTCGCCCTGGTTGGCGTAGGTGACCTCGACCGCGAGCGGCGCCTTGGCCGGGACGCGGTTGATGCCCGAGCCCGTCGGGCTCAGCGCGACGTCGCCGGCCTTGACGCTGATGATGCCGTGGCCGTGCGTGCCTGGCTTGACCTCGCCGGTGGCCGAGGACGAGTCGGCGCCCGCGTCCGGGTTGAGCTTGGTGCCCACCTTCGCTGCGTCGAGCCAGCCGACGTTCGGCAGGAACTGCGAGGCGGCGACGTCCTGCTTGATGTCGTTGTCGTTGATCGCGTCGAGGATCAGCGGAGCCACGCGCTGGGAGTAGACGACGTCGGAGGCCAGGAACATCTGCATCTGGCCGGCGATGCCGCGGATCGCGGCGACCGCGGACGGCTGGTTGCTGAGCGCCTTGGTGAGCAGGTCGCCGATGTTCTTGACGCCCTCGGCGCGGAAGTTCATGACCATCTCGAGGTCGTGCTGGGCCGCGGCGACATCGTCGGGTGCGTTGAGGTCGCGGGCGCGCTTGGCGTCCTGCTCGGCGACGAGCCGCACCTGGTTGACCGCGACGGTCACGTCCTGGGACGCGCCGCCCTTGGAGAGCACGTCGAAGAGCTGTTTGGAGACTGTGCGGTCCGAGCTCTGGACGATCGAGGTGACCTCGCGGTTGTAGTCCTTCAGCGCGTTCTTGTGGCGCGTGTCCGAGCAGCTCTTGACGAACAGCAGCAGCAGGAGCGCGACGAGGGCCAGGCCGCCGAAGAGCACGAACTGGCGCCGGCGGGCGATGTCGGCCGGAGGTGGGCCGCCGGGCGGGCCGCCAGCGGTCGCCGCGCGGCGGGGCCGGGCGGGACGGGTGACTCGCGTGGGTTCGTCGGGCTCGTCGTCGAAGAAGGACACGTAACGTCCGCGCTCCTGGCGGGGGCGAATAGGCCAGTATTACCGGTGGGTCGGGCGGGTGGCCCGCTGCAACTTCGCCGTCGCGCGCAGGGCCCCTTCTTCTCGCGCGGAAGTCCGGAGGCGGTGGAGACCGCGGAGCATCCCACGACGACGGCCACGACGGCCGGCTCGGAGGTCGTCCTGGACCGCTACCGGCTGGTGCGCCGGCTCGGCGGCGGCGGCTTCGGCGTGGTCTGGCTGGCCCATGACCTCAAGCTCGATCGGACGGTCGCCGTCAAGCGGATCCCGGCGCCGGACGCCGACACGGCCAAGCGCGCGCAGCGGGAGGGAGTAGCCGCGGCGCGGCTGGCGCACCCGGCGATCGTCGCGCTGCACGAAGCCGGATCCGACGAGGAGAACGTCTACCTCGTCTCCGAATATGTCCGCGGGGCGACCTTCGCGCGGTTGCTGGAGGAGGGGGCGCTGTCGGACCGCGACGTGGTGGAGATCGGCGTCGCGCTCTGCGACGCGCTGGCTCACGCGCACAAGCGCGGGATCATCCACCGCGACGTCAAGCCGCTGAACATCCTCGTGCCCGACACGGTCGCCGACGGTGGTGCGCCGGCCAAGCTGACGGACTTCGGCGTCGCGCGGATCGCGGGCGACGACGCGCTGACGCGGACCGGCGATGTCGTCGGGACGCTGGCCTACATGGCGCCCGAGCAGGCCGAGGGCGCCGAGGTGACCGAGGTTGCCGACCTCTACGCGCTGGGCCTCTGCCTCTACGAGGGCCTGTCGGGTGTCAATCCGGTCCGCGGGCGTGGCGCCGGCGCCACCGCGCGCCGCGTCGGGCAGCGCCTACCGCCGCTGGGCCGGCTGCGTCGCGACCTGCCGCTGGACCTCTGCGAAGCGCTAGACGTCGCGGTCTGGCCGCATCCTGAGGAGCGCGGGACGCTGGCCGAGTTGCGTGGCACGCTGACGGCCGCGCTGGACGCCGTCGACGACGAGCCCGGCACGATCGCCGGTGGGCCGCTGGAGCCGCTGGCACCGGTGGCACCGCCGCGGCACACGCCGCTGATCCAGCGCGCGCTGGCCGCCGCGCTGGCCGCGGGCCTGGCGGGCGCGGCCCTGCGCTGGGGGTTGACGGGCGGGGGCGGCACGACGGCCGCGGGGGATGCCGTAGGTGGCGCGGCAGCGGCCCCACCGATCGCGCCGCTGACGGGGGCGCTGGCCGTTGGGCTCGCCACGCTGCTGCTCCCGCGCCTGGCGTGGCTGGCGTTCGCGGGGGCGACCATCACCTGGCTCTTCACCGAGGTTCCGGACCGCGCCTGGCTCGTCCTCGCCGCTGCGCTGCCCGTCCCGCTGCTCCTGCGCCGCGCGGCGCCCGCCACATGGTCGCTGCCTGGGACAGCGCCGCTGCTGGCGCTGGGAACCGTCGCCGGCGCCTTCCCCGCGGTTGCTGCCCGCGCCGGGAGCCTGCCGCGGCGCGCTGCCGCCGGCGCGCTGGGCGCCTGGTGGCTGCTGCTCGCCGAGGCCGCGACGGGCCGCCACCTGCTGCTCGGCGCCCCGGCCGACGCCGCGCACGGCGGCGGCACCGATGCGATCGCGACGGTCGCCACGTCGCCTGCGATCGCGCTGCTGGGCGTCTGGGCCGTCGCCGCGGCCGTGCTGCCCTACCTCGTCCGCGGC
>JBEVLC010000403.1:0-28538 GCA_040509415.1 Baekduia sp.
GCTCGGTGGCCAGGAGCCCGAGCAGGGTGGCGAGCCCTCGCCGCACCTGCTCGGGCCAGTCGTCGGTCGACGCGAACGCCCGAGTCGTCGCGGTCAGGACCTGCTCGTTGATCGCGTCGAAGGAGGCGAAGAACGCCGAGCGCTTGTCACGGAACTGGTCGTAGAACGTGCGCCGCGAGACGCCGGAGCGGCGGACGATGTCCTCCACCGACATCGCCGTGTAGCCCTTGTCGGCGACGACCTCCGTCACACCAACGAGGATCCGCGCCCGCTGGTTGTCGGCCACGTAGGACGGCGAGAGCCCATGCCGTCCACGTGGCAGACGCTGAGGCGAGCTGGGCATTCCGGACTTATACACGCCGGCATTTGCCAAAGTGAAGGGACGCTACGGAATATTTGAGCGATAGGCGCCTGCCGGTTCGGAATACCCGATCGCTGCTCAGCCGACCGGGAGGAACTCGGGCGGCCGGCTGCCCTCCGAGCCGGCGGGGTAGCGCTGCTCGAGCTCCGGCTTGGGCGCGGTCTCGGCGCGATGGGCGTCGAGGACCAGCGACCAGCTGGTGAGCTTGCGGCCGATCGTGCTGGTCTCATCGCCGTCCTGGCGCAGGCCGAGCAGCGTGTGGGTCTGAGGGTCGAAGAGCAGCGTCTGGTCGTAGCCGCCCGGCGCTTCGGTGGTGGGCGGGTTGGGCTTGACGAAGCGGACGCCCTCGCCGGTCCGGCCGTCGGGGTCGGTCAGCTTCGGGATCAGCTGCGCGCCGGGCGTGCGCAGCAAGACCGTGTACAGCGCAGCGCGCTGCTCGGCGGTCGGCAGCGGGGACAGCAACAGAGCCGTCGCCTGCAACACGACGTCGGGCTTGAACTTGGAGCCCGGGTCGGCGTTCACGCCCTTGCTGAGCGCTGCGGCCAGCGCGTCGGGATCGGTCGGCAGGGCGTGGATGTCGGCCACGGTCCAGTTGCCGCTGTTCTGTGCGTCGAGCCGGACCAGCTTGCCGTCGAGATCGGGCAGGCCGCGAGGTGTGGTCGGTCGCTCCTTGGCGGGATCGTAGGCGGCCTTGTCCGATGCGCGCGGGAACTGGACGTCGGTGCCGCGCGTGTTGCGCAGCAGCTGCTCGCCACCGTCCGAGCTCCACTGCTCGCTGGTGTAGGAGACAAGCGCGACGCCCCACTTGCCGTCGGCCAGCTTGAAGGGCTCGTTGCGCCAGCTGCGGATGGTCATGGCGGTCCAGGGCCCGGGCTGATCGGCTTCGAGGACCGCCGCGCGGGCGTTGCTCAGGACGGTCGCCGCGCTGGCGGCCTGGACGCCGGGAGCGTTGCCGCCGTCGCCCGGCAGCGCGGCGATGAGGCCGGCGCCGCAGGCTGCGGCGGTCGTCAGCACCACGCCGAGGGTGCGAGCGCGATGGCGGGGCGCGGTGCGCGATCCGGACGGGATCGTCGTGCGGGGAGGCTCGGCGACGAGCAGCCGCTCCAGCGCGGCGTCCATGCGGACAGCGCGGTCTGGGTCGGGTGCGGCCTGCGCGTACGGGTCGGCGGTGCGGAGCAGGTCAAGGGTGTCTTGGGTGGTCATGCGTGGGGTCCTTCGGTGAGGGTGGGGTGGTGGTCGTCGAGCAGGGCGATGAAGTGCTTGCGCGCGCGATGCAGCCGGACGCGGGCGGTGTTGGGCCGGCAGCCCAGCGCGGTGGCGAGCTCGCGCGGGGTCAGCTCTTCCCATGCCGCCAGCAACAGCACCTCGCGGTCGCGCTCGCTCAGCGCGGCGAGCGCCGTGGCGACGGCGTCGCTGGTAGAGGGCGCGTCGAGCGGGCTGGGCCGACTGGACGGCTCGACGGTGAGCTGGTGGGCGAGCGCGCGCTGACGCTCGGCCTCGACGCGCGCGGCACGGCGGTCATTGGAGAGCACGCGCCGCGCGACGCCGTAGAGCCATGGCAGCTCGTCGGCCGGAGCGTCGTGGCGCCGGCGCCACGCGACGACGAACACCTCGCTGGTGAGATCTTCTGCGAGGTCGTCGTCGCCTAGTCGCCTGCCGAGGAACCGCCAGATGGCGGTGCGGTGGCGCGCATAGGACGCGCGAAACCGCTCCTCGTCGGCGAT
This sequence comes from Baekduia sp., assembly GCA_040509415.1. Classification (GTDB taxonomy): domain Bacteria; phylum Actinomycetota; class Thermoleophilia; order Solirubrobacterales; family Solirubrobacteraceae; genus Baekduia. The sequence continues at coordinate 2,086 of JBEVLC010000403.1, forward strand.
GCGTCCGGCTGCCGGCCGCGGGCTCTCGGCGGTCGCGGCCACTGGTGTGGCGCGTGCATGGGTGGTCGTGGTCGTCACGGTCGTGGCGGGCCTTCCGGTCCAAGGCCCGCGATCGGGCCGTCACCCACTTCTGTCGAACCGGCCACCCAACGTTACGCCCGGCGCGACACGGGACCGACCTGCGACGCTTGCGGCCATGCGGACGTCGCAGGATCCCGAAGCCGTCGAGGCGGAGGCAACGCGCGCGCGAGCACGACATGACGCCCGCGCAGGTCCAGCTCGCGCTCGCGATCCGCGCGCACGGCGACGCCGGCGGCGATGGGGCGAGGTGAGTTACGGGGTGAGACCCAGTCGAGCTGCCTCACGAGCGAGGCGGTCGTCAAACGTGAGTACCACTCCATCGGCGTCTTGCGCTGCGAGCAGGACACAGCAGTCAGGGAGCTTGAGCGCGGTCTCGACCCGCAGCGCCGCAAGCCGGGTTGCGGCGCTCGGTGGCAACGGCAGCTCGGTGACGTCGAGGGCTCGCAGCGCTGCTTGCGCGACCGAGAGGTGGCCCGTGCGTGTGGGTCCGACGAGAATCTCTGCCAGCGTGATCGAGCTGGCCCCGAACCGCTGGTCTGCGGCATCGAGCAGGTGCTCGGTTGCGCGCGTGTGAAGAGCGTCGTGTCGGTCGAGGTGGGCGATCAGCACGCTCGCGTCGAGGACGATCACTCGGGCCAATCGCCCCGGAGCTGCTCGAGGTAGCCGTCGGGGTAAGCCCCGGTAAGAGCTCCGCTTGTGCCGACGATCGCGGCACGTCGGTCCTCACCTGCTCGTTCAGCGCCGGTGGTGATGGCGCGGTGTCCTTCGCGGACCAGGTCGAGCAGGAGCTTCCCCGGCCGCTCGCGATCGTCGGGCCAGCGCTGAGCGGCGGCATCCAGCGCGCGAGAGATCTCCTCCGTCTCGGTGATGGAGTGGCGCGGGCGCGCGGTTGGCATCGGTCAAGTGTAGCACCTGAATTTCGGTGCTGCACCAGTGCGGTAGGTAAGAGGTTGGCGCCACGTGACGCCAACCGGATGCGACATCGCGCTGCGCGACTTCGGCCTGCTGCTCGGTGCGCTGACGCTGACGCGGCTGGCGAGCGCGGAGCAGGTGGCGAGGAGGTAGGTCCGCCGGTCCCTCTCGGCGGTTATGGCTCCTCAGTGGCCGAAGCCGGCCTCGAACGGGAGCACGTCGGCCCACTCGGGATGGTCGATAAGCGGGTTGCGGTTGCCTTGTGCGGCCGCGATGGCCATGTTGCGGTGGCGCTCCCACTCGCCGACGGGCTCGGCGTGGTGCCAGCCGAGCAGCGTCGGCAGGCGCTCGGCCTGCAGCTCGCGCGCGTCGTCGCCGATGAGGCCCGGGTAGCGCAGCAGGAAGTACAGGGTCGCGCGCGCGACCGCGCCCTTGCCGGCGCTGGGCTCGAAGCGGTCGCCCTCCCGGCGCCCGCACGCGTCCCGGACGACCTCCTCGGCGTCCTGGAAGTCGAAGTACGGCGTGTTGCTGCGGAAGCTGTTGCAGCCCGACTCGCAGGTGAACAGGTGATGCAGGTCGCCGCGCATCGGCTCCCGCGCGCCGAAGGAGGACTGCGGGACGACGTGCTCGCAGTTGTAGGGCAATGACGCTTCGAGCGCCATGAACTCCTCGGCGAACGTCTGCGGCCCCAGCGCCTCCTGCGCCGCCGCGAGCTCCTGCAGGCGCTCGGTGCGCAGCGCCTCCACCCGCGCGTCTTCGCGCATGATCTCCTCCGGCTCGAACGTCTTGCCCGAGTAGATGGAGCGCAGCTTGCGGTCGGCGCGCAGGTCGACCCAGGGGTAGACCTGGACCAGGGGCTTGTACTTCGGGCGCGGCTGGTGCGTGCGCTCCAGCAGCTCGGTGAGCGCGTCGAAGAGATCTTCGGGCGCGGCTTGGTCGTCGATGCCCGCGTAGTACTGCTTGGCGGCAGCGGCGTCGGCGGTCGCCGAGTAGTACGGCGCGTCGCGGTTGGCCTCCAGCGTCACGAGTGCCTCGCGCAGCGCCGGCGTGTCGACCGGCGGCGCGGCGGGCGGGGGCGGTGGCCCGGGCGCCGCGGGAGCGGGTGGCGTTGCCGAGGCGGCTGACACGCCGGTCGGCCCCAGCGTCACCGCGACGTCGAGCACGAGCGGCACGCTGAACCGCGTGCTGGGACCAGACGGAGACGGGGCTGCGGCGCCGGCGACCACCGATGAGCCCGCCGGCGGGCCCCCGGACTCCGGTGCGGCGATGGCACCCGATGCCGCGGGCGCGAACAGCTCGGCGCGCAACTGCGCCGCCTCGCCGGTGAGCACCACATCGCGCACTGCCTTGATGATGCGGCTGATCCGCACGCCCTCGTTGGCGACCCACGCCAGTTGTTCCTCGCCCATGTCGGGCGTCCACGGCGTCCCGTCGACTGCGACGAAGTCTCCCTTGGCGTCGACCTTCGGCACGCCGGAGTGATGCAGCGCCACCAGCTCCCATTGGTCGTTGAACACCGGCGAGCCCGACGACCCCGGCGCCGTGTCGGTCTCGTAGTGCAGGAACCGCTCGAGCCGGTCGACGACCTTGTTCTGGCGCAGCGCGAGCTGCTTGGGCTCGCCGTTGGGATGCTGGATCACGTCCACGAGCTCGCCGAGGACGACCTTGCCGTCCTGCTCGATGAGCTCCAGGAAGCCGAAGGCGCCGAGCGGCTCGCCGTGGGTGCCGGTGGGGGCGACGGCGACGAGCGTGAAGTCCAGCTGGTCGGCCGGTGAGGACAGGAAGAACGCGCCGGGGTCGAAGGTGAAGGCCTTGGGGCTGAGCGGCAGCCCGTCGAGCCCGGACTGGTAGTCGAACTCGACGTAGGAGGCAGCAGCCTCGCCGGCGTCGCCCAGGACGTGGTGGTTGGTCAGCAGCAGCCGCGGCGACACGAGGAACCCGGTGCCGTAGCCGGACCCGCGCGGGCTGCGGACGCTGATGCGCCCGACCGAGCGCGCCGCCATGGCCCCGCGCTGGAGGAACATCACGTCGATCAGGTCGTTGCGGCCCATCAGCCGCTCGAGCCCCAGCACGTTGGTGTCGAATAGCTCGGGCGGCACGGTCTCGGCGAGGCTCCGGCCGGTGGTGGGCCCCGGGGTCGAGCGGTCGATCGCCTCGGCCAGCGACCATCCGGCGTTCAGCCGGGCGAGCCGCTTGGCGATGTGGGTGGCGTCGTCGGCGGCGAGGATCCCGCCTGTGGAGAGCGCCGCCGCGGTCGCCGCGCGCTCGTCGGCCCGTTCCTCGTAGCGGGCCGTCGCCGCTGTGATGCTGGAAAGGAACGCCTCGTTGACCTGGGCCATGGCCGGAACCTAGCCCGACCGCTAGGGAATTGCCAGCGTTAAATAACAGTGCCTAGGCACGGACAAGGGTTCAGGCGCTGCCGCTTCGGCTAGCCCCGCCGCTTCAGGCGCCAGCGCAGCTTGCGGAAGAACAGCGTCGCGCCGGGGCCGAGCGCGTCGGTCAGCCGCGCCCGTGCCTGCGCATTGCCCGTTCGGAGCGTCGTCAGCGTGGCGGTGAACGGCCACGTGCCGGTCGCGACCGGCCGGCAGGTGATCGCGTCCTCGAGATCGAGCTCGGTCATCCGGTACCCCGCGGCCATCAAGGTGTAGGCCTCGTCGTCGCTGAACGCGTCGAGGTCGGTCCGCAGGCGAGCCATCGCCAGCTGGGCGTCGGCGTCCAGGCCGTAGGGCCGTGGTGCGGCCGACGGCAGCCCGTCGTCGTCCGGCTCCCACGGCTCCGGGCATCCGATCCAGTTGCGCGGCGCCGCCGGCAACCCTTTGGTGAGGTGGATGGCCATGAACCCCAACAACGTCTGAGCTCGGCGACGGCGGGCCAGCTCGCCGTACTGCGCCCCGCGCACGCGCTTCATCAACACGCTGTTGGAACGCCGGAGCACCGACCACGCCCAGCGCTTGGGGTCGTCCTCGTCAGCGGGCTGGCCGCTGGCGTCGCTGACCAGGATCACGGTGCAGTCCTGCTCCACCAGGCTCGCGATGCCTTGGTTGTCGTGGACGCCGCCGTCGGCCAGCTCGACGTCGAGGCCGTCGTAGAGCCCGCTGATGCGCACCGGTGGGAACAGGCCGGGCACGCACGCCGAGGCCGAGACCGCAGTCGCGAGTCGTGGTGCGCGCAGCTGGGGATCGTCGGGCGTGTCCTCGTAGTAGACCCGTCGCAGGCGGCGGCTCGCATCGACGTGCTCGTCGGTGGCGATCACCGGCGAGCCCATCCACGACGCGGTGAACTGCCAGTTGTGGCCGGTGTTCAGCGCCGTGGCGTTGAGCACCAACATCGGCACCTTGGCCGACCGCAACCAGTTGTCATAGCGCAACGAGAAGCCGGCGCCGCCGGCGGGCGTGACGAGCAGCTCGGGCATGCGCCACGGCGGCTGCGCTGCTTCCTGCTCCGAGCGCGGACGCCGGTAGAACAGCTTGTCGAGCAGATCGGCCACCCGGTCGGTCCGCGTGTAGTGGGTGAACACCATGCGCACGTCATCCAGCGGTGCGTTGGCGAGCTGCCCGCGGAGGTCCTGGCGCACGCCGTCCAGGAACCCGATCGCCACGCGTTCGACCAGCGCGACGTAGTCGCCGGCCGTGATGTCCTGATCGGGCTTGCTCTGCAGCAGCTCGCGCAGCTCGAGGTAGTAGGAGGCGCCGACGATCGAGCCGCCCGACACGCACGAGAGGACCTCGACGTGGCGCAGCACGTCGCACTCCGCCAGCCGCGCGAGCACGCCGAGGTGAAAGAGCGAGGCCCGGAACCCGCCGCCCGACAGTGCCAGCCCTACCTTGCCGTCCTGGGCACGGCGCACGGCGCCGGCATGGCCGCCGACGAGCGCGGCGAGCGCCGCCTCCGCGTCGGGGTTCTCGTCGGTGCCGTGCATCCGGGCGATCGCCGCGAGCTGCATCGCGGTGGTCTCCTGGCGCCAAAGGTCCTTGGTGTGGGCGCCGACCGCGGTCAGCGCTTGCTCGGCCTCCGCAAAGCGGCCAAGGCCGAACAGCGCTTCGCCGATCGTCGCGTCGTTCCAGCCGCCACCGTCTGGCGGCGGTCCTTGCGCGATGTCGGTCCGCAAGGCCCGTGCCTCGTCGCGCAGGTCGACTGCACGCTGTGCGCCACCGAGCGTTTGCTCCTCCAGGGCGGCGAGCCGGTCGGCCACGTAGGCGGCGTTGACGCCCGCGTACCAGCGCTGTTCGTCTTGGTGCTGCTCGTACCCGCGCCGGTAGCAGAAGAGCGCGTTCTCGAGGTCGCTCCGGCGCGCTCCGACCTCCCAGCGGCGCTTGTAGATCGCCCCAGCGATGCCCAGCGTCTCGGCGTCGGTGCAGTCCTCCAGTGGTGGCGCGCCGTCGGTGAGGATCGCGAGCGCCCGGTCCAGCCGCAGCTCGGCGGACAGATCAAGATCCCTGTAGGTGCAAAGCGCGTGCTGCTGGCGGCGTTGCTCGCTGTCGTTGGCGGGATCGGCGCGCACGCGCGCCAGCAGGCGCCGCGCGTAGCCGAACTGCTGATGGTCGCGGAGGCCCTTGATGGCGAGCTCGGCCCGTTGGTCGGCGGTCCACTCCTCGGTGAGCGCGCGGCGCGCGAGCGTCCGCAGCATCGTGGCGACCACGCCGGTTCGCTTCGCGTCGCGCAGGCCGTCGGCGACCGCGCGCACCTCGGACGCCGGTGGCGGCGGAACCGCCCTCGCCAGCTCTTGTGCTGTGCGCTCGAGCTCCTCGGGATCCATGTCCTGCCCTCATGCCTTCCTGGCCGCGGACTTGGCCGCGTCCTCGAGCTCGCCGACGATGGCGTCGGCCCAGTCGATCCGCTCCCCCTGCTCGGCGCGCGAGTCGCGCACGAGCGACAAGTTGTAGGCCGTGCTCTCCGGCTCCCAGGACTCCCGGACGGTGGCCAGCGCGTCGCGCGCGCCGGCCTTCGCTTCCGCCTCGTCGCGCGCGATGACCCCCAGCTCCAGCCGCGTCGCGTGATCCCAGTAGTCGGCGGCGTCGCCGTCGATCCGGCGCCGGTTGGCGTAGCGCACCACGGGGATGAGCGCCTGCTGGGCATCGGCACCCGGCTGGCGGATCTCCATCAGCGTCACGGCATTGACCCCGGGATAGGCGTCGCGCCAGTCGGTCTCGAAGCCCGTCCGGTAGGCCTTGATCGCCTGGTCGAGCTCGCCCTCGGCGCGTAGAGGCGAGCCTTTGCGCAGGCGCTCCCAGCGGTCCTTGTAGACGCGGCCGAGCAACCCATAGGTCTCGCTGCTGGGGCCGAAGTCCGCGATGACCGCCTGCAGCGTCTGCTCTGCGTCCTCCGAGCGGCCGGCTCGGTTGAGCGCGAACCCATACTGCTCGCGCACCAGCCGGGTGCGCCGGACGGGCTCGGGCATCGCCTCGGCGACTCGGACCATGTCGTCCCACGCCTTGGTCGCGCGGTAGGAGAGCAGGAGGTCGACCAGCACGCCGGCCTCGACGTCGCCGAGCGGGCCGAGGTCGTCTTCGACCGCGCGCACGGCCGTCGGCGGATCATCCTGCTCGTCGGTGCGGCGCGCGGTGGCCAGGCGCTGCTTGACCGTCGAGGAGTACTCGGCCGCGTCGCGAAACACGTCGGTCTTGAGCCGGTCGATGTCCGGCTGGGCCAATCCCTCGACCAGCTGGAACACCGGGCTGTCGGGCATCGCCTTGGCCGACGTCTCGCGCGCGGTCGTCAGCGCGGCGACCAGCGTGGCGAGGTCCTTGTCGACGTTCGCCGGCCGCCCCCGCCGATCGAGCTCGTAGGCCAGCACCCGGTCAGGAGCCAGGTCGAACGGGATGCTCTTGATGTCCGCGTTGACGAGCACGGTCGAGTACGGCCGGACCGCGTGCCGGACGCCCAGTTCGTAGAAGACGTTGGCGTTGGCGGTCGTGAGGTCGACTACGGCGTAGTCGGCCAGGACCAACCGCTCGTACATCGGCTTGTGGATCAACCCGCCCACCAGCTCCTCGTCGGCCCGCAGCGGCACCATCCCGGCCGCTTTGATGGCGGGTGCGAGCAACTGCGTGTACACCGCGTCGAAGTCCACGACCCGCCGGTTCGCGTCTGGCTTGGTGCCGAACGGCATGACGACGAAGCACAGGGGATCGAGCGGCACCGGCTCACCCTAGATCTCCTGGCTGCGGGTTACCAGTCAGGAGTGCTGATATGTCGTGAGCAGGTGCTCTGGTTCGTATGTCCGTTGCACAAGCCGTGCTGCTCGCAGGCGGGCCAGCGTGCCCACGACCTTTCATCGCGGCTGCAGGTGCACGTCAAGGCCGAGCGCCTGTGCCAGTAGCAGCACGTTCTGCCACTGGGCTGTCGGCTTGCCGTTCTCGATCTCGATGACCGCCTTGCGGCTCATGCCGGTCACGCCGGCGAGTTGCGCTTGCGTGATGTTCAGAGCGCGGCGTCGCTCGCGCAACGCGGCACCGAAGCGCGCGGGGGTATGAACGGTCGATGGAATAGCACCCGAGGGCAAATGTGCGCGTACGGTTACATTTGCCTGGCTGAGGGTCAAATGTGCGCGCTCGGTGACATGCCCGACCTAGCGCTTGCGGCGGTAGACGACCCGCAGGTCGTCCTGCCAGTCGTCGGGCGTGCGAGCGAGTTGCCACTGGAGGAGGAACTCGTCGGGACGGAGCGTTGCTGTGGCGCGTTGGGCGAACTCGGGATCGTCGCGCCATTGGCGCAGCACGCCGTCCTGCAATTCGATGCCGTAGGTGCGGCGGACGCCGCGCTCGTCGAAGTACTCGGCGACGAGGCCGTCGCCGTGCTCGGGTGGGCCGATGACCACGATCCCGTCGGGGAACTTCGGATGCTCGTTGGCGGAGCGCTGGATGACGAAGGCCCGACCCTCCAACCACTCGAAGGTGACCCGGCCGGCGACGACCTGGTCGACCATGGGGTGGGTGGCCTCGGTCTCCCATGTGCCGATGAGGGCCTCGAACGATTCCAGGGGCATGGTCCTCAGACGACCTCAGGCGCAAGGACTCATCGCTTGGCCCGCGGTTCCGTTGCGGGGCCAGACCCCGCAACGGAAGTGCGACGGGCTATGTGGTGATGGTGTCGCTGTAGGCGTTAAAGACCTTGTTGAGGGCTTCGACGCTGTGGCGGTTGGCGTAGATGTCGCTCATCACCGCGGCGTTGGTGGTGGTGTCGGCGCCGATGTCGGTCAGCAGGTCGAGGTTGGTGGCCAACAGGTCGCAGCGGCGCTCGTGCAACTGCTCGACGTGGCCGCGAGTCAGCGGCACCTCGAAGTCATCGGTGTGCGGGGCCATCTCGGGATCCCAGCCCAGCGCGTCGATCACCGCGGTCGCGTCGCGGTAGACGTCGGCCAGCGCGAGTTGCTTGGCTGGGATGTAGTCGAGGAAGTCCTCGAAGGGGTCGTGGTTGAACATCAAGACCTTCTTGGCCTCGATACGCAACACGTCGGCCGTCGAGGGGTCGACGCTGATACGGCAGGCGTGGTTACCCTGCGGGGTACTCATGGGAGTTCATGCTCCTTGGGTCATGCCCCCGGGCCGTGCTAGCGGTCGCGGGGGCGCAATGTTAATTATGTCGCTGCGGGATCTTACCGAAGGGGTCGGCGGAACGGTGGAGCCGCCGACGTATTTGCCGAGATCGACGCGACGACCCATCGGCATCGTGCCAGTGTGACCTTGGTCACGGAGAGCAGCGGCCACTCAAGCCATTGGCTATGACGTCGAGGACAGGTCTGGGTCTTCTGTCAGTCAGTCGTCCTCCTCCGACATCCATTGGAAGCCCCATATGCCTGAACGCGTCGTCAACATCGCCAGCGAGATCTCAGAGCTCGCGGCCGAGAAGCTGCGGCAGATCCAACGGGTCGCCGACTCGACCAAGACCCTGGCGCTGAACGCGCGCATCGAGGCGGCGCGCGCCGGCGACGAGGGGCGCGGCTTCGGCGTTGTCGCCGCCGAGGTCGGCGAGGTCGCCGGGCAGGTCCGGGTCCTCTCGGAGGGGTTGACCGAGGAGATGTCGCCGCGGATCGAGGAGCTCAACGTCCTTGGCGGCGAGCTGGTGGCCCAGATCCGCGGGCGGCGGCTGGCCGACCTCGCGCTGAACGCCGTCGAGCTGATCGACCGCAACCTCTATGAGCGCACCTGCGACGTCCGCTGGTGGGCGACCGACTCGGCGCTCGTGGAAGCGTGTACCGAGCCGGAGTCGGCGGAGCGCGCCGCGTTCGCGTCGCACCGGCTCGGCGTGATCCTCGACAGCTACACCGTCTACCTCGACCTGTGGATCGCCGACCGCGACGGGCGCGTCCTGGCCACCGGCCGTCCGGAGCGCTACCGCCAGGTGATGGGCGCGAGCGTCGCCGGCGAGCCCTGGTTCCAACGCGCGATGACCACGCGTGACGGCGGCGACTTTGCCGTCGACGACATCACCACCGAGCACCGCCTCGACGGCGCGCCGGTGGCCATCTACTCGACCGCGATCCGCGCCGGCGGCGACCGCCAGGGCGCGGTGCTCGGCGCGCTGGGGATCTTCTTCGACTGGGGTCCGCAAGCCCAGGCGATCGTCGATGGCCTGCGCCTCTCCGACGACGAGCGCGCCCGTACCCGGGCGCTGCTGCTTGACGCCGACGGGCGCGTCATCGCCGCCTCCGACCGGCGCGGCCTGCTGACCGAGCGGCTGGCCCTGCGCACCGACGGCCGCGAGAGCGGCTACTACGCCGACGGCGAGACGGTTGTCGGCTTCGCTCACACGCCGGGCTATGAGACCTACGAGGGGCTCGGCTGGTACGGGGCGATCGTGCAGGGCACGGCGCAGCGCGGCTAGGGCCGTGAGAGGCGTCCTAGTGGGCGCCCTCTCTGCTGCGCGCCACCGGCAGCGCGCTGACGCGTAGGGCCTCGTCGGTGCCGAAGAAGGTCGACACGCACACGTAGCTGATGGCCGCGAGTGTGTCGGGCAGCTCGTGCAGCGTGCGCTGCGCGGCGTGCCGGTAAATCGATTCCCAGAGGCCGCCGCCGATGCAGAGCGTGACGATCTCGCGGCTGGGCGGTGGCTCGTCGAGCGCGGCGAAGCCGGACGCGAGCAGCTCGCAGAAGAGGTCGAGCATCCGGTCTTGGCGCTCGTAGACCAGCGGCCCGAGCCGCGGCAGCTCGATGACCGACAAGTACGTCATCTCGGGTGCATCGGCCAAGTCATATAACAGCGCGCCGAGCGCTCGGTGCACGGCCAGCGGGCCGTCGCCGTTGGCCTCCATGAACGCGGTGGCGACGCGGCTGAAGAGTTGTCGCGTGCCGGCGGCGACGGCGTCCAGCAGGCAGTCGACGGGCGTCGGCCAGTGGGCGTGCACGTCTGCCAGGCGCACGTCGGCGCGGCGGGCGACCTGAGCCAGGCAGGTCGCCGCGAGCCCGCGCTCGTAGACCGCTGCGGCGAAGACCGCCATCAGTTCCTCGCGCTCATCTTGCGGCGAGAAACTTGACAACGGTAGACCACCAAGGCCCATGACGGTCACCATACGCTTGGCTTCCACCAAAAATCCAGGGCTGTTCGGGAGACTTTGATGTCTCCCGAAGTGGACGAGGTTAACCGGCCCTCTGTGTGTGCTCCGGGCCGCGGTGCCTCAGCGCGGCGGGGAGCCGGCGGCGGCCAGCTCGGCGACGCGCCGTGCCTCGGCGGCGCCGAAGAACGGCGTCAGCGTCTGCAGGCTCAGCGCCCGCAGCTCGGCCGGCAGCTCGGTGATGCGGCCTTCGCGGGCGAAGCGGCGCAGCACGGCGAAGATACCGTCGAGCACCACGCTCAGCGCGGCCAGCGGCTGCGGCGCACGCTGGTCGATGGCGGCGACCTGGCCGGCGATCAGCTGGAAGAAGAGCGAGATGTAGCGGTCGCGCAACGCCGCGATCACCGGCACGAGTTCCGGGCCGTCGGTGACGACCATGGAGGAGACGGCCGGGGTCCGCGCGAGGTGGCCGACCGCCGCCTCCAGCGCACGGTGGGCGGCCAGCGGTGGGTCGTTGGCGGCGGCCAAAAACGCGCCGGCGGCGATGACGACGAGCTGCCCCGCCCACGCGTCCAGCACCTGGGTCGCGCAGTCGAGCTCGTCGGTAAAGAGCGCGCTCGCGACGTCCAGCTCGATCCCGGCGCGCTGCGCGACGTCGGAGAGGCTGGTGGCAGCGAAGCCGTCGCGGGCGACGGTCTCGGCAAAGGCGTCCATCAACACCCGCCGCGCGTCGGCCGTCGTGTCCGGGTCGGGCGCGCCGAGCCCGGTGGCGGCCTCACGCGCCGCGGTCGAGCCGAAGAGCGGGACGAAGACGATCTCCACCAGCGCCGGCGTCAGGTCCGGCAGTTCGCTCGCACGACCGTCGATGACCCAGCCCGCGACCAAGCTGACGATCCCGCCGACCAGCGCGAACGGCACGATCGCCGACTGCTTGCCACGATCGCCCGCGGCGCGGGCGACCATCCGCGTGAAGGCCTCCATCGCGTCATCGATCGCCGGCGTCGCGGCGCGCCCGGCCGACGGCGCGTCGACCAGCAGGAGGCGTGCCCGCTGCGGCTCGGCGGCCAGGTGGTTGAGACAGGCGCTGACGGCGGCGGTGACCTTGTCGGCGCCGCTGCGCTGTGGGGCCGCGGCGTACCAGGCGGCGGCGAACAGCTCCACGAAGGCCTGGTCGAATGCGGCCGACCAGGCGTCCTCCTTGGACGCGAAGTGCTGGTAGAAGGTCTGGTGCGAGAGGCCGGCGGCGGCGATCAGGTCGCGCACCGAGGTCGCCTCGAAGCCGTGCTCGGCCGAGACCGCCAGCACCGCCTCGAGGATCCGCATGCGCTGATGGCGCTTGACGAAGGCTGGGGGCAGGCCGTGGCGGCCGCGCGGGAGGGGGAGGGAGAAGGGCGACGCGGTGTCGTCGGGCGTCGTGGCCGTGCCCGGTTGCGGCCCGGGCGTCGCACGCGGCGCGTCGGTCTCATACAGCGCTCCCCAGGCGGCGAGGTCGAGCGCGGCGGCGCGCAGCGGCCGCAGCTTGCCTGTGCGCAGGTGGCGCTCGAGGACCGCGACCGTGCCACCTGCGAGGACGGCGAGCGCCGGCTCAGAGATCGTCGGGCGCCGATCGGGCGTGGCGGCGCGGCGCAGCAACTCCTGCAGCTCGGTGGTCAGCTGCCGCCGGCGCTCCAGCCCCGGCGGGCCGACGGTGACGACGTCGACGAGCGCCAGTCGTGCGGCGTCGGGCTGCTGGAGCACGGCGTCGACCACGGCCGAGAGGACGTCGGCGAGCGCGCGGCGCAGGTCGCCCTCGGGCACCGGCCGCGCGCGCAGCCGGCTGCCGATGTCGCGCGCGATCGCGTCGCCGGCGTCGAGGACCAGTTCCTCCTTGCCCGAGAAGAGCTCGTACAGCGTGGCGGTCGAGACCCCGGCGGTCGCGGCCAGCGCGTCGACGGTCGTGGCGCCGTAGCCCTGCTCGCCGACGACCTCCACCGCGGCGGTGTGCAGGAGCGTGCGGTAGCGGGCCGCCGCGGCGTCGGCATCCAGCGCGTGGCGGCCACGCGGCAACCGTGGCGACGAGGGTCGACGGGCGGGGGCCATGTCTGGCTGAAGGATACGTGACGCAACACTTCGCACAAGGTGTCCAAGACCTTCGACCGAAGGAAATGTGTTTCAAAAGACTTGCACTGTGGTCTAGCATCCGCCGCTGTGTCGAGAAACGCGCGTGTTGCTCCAAGGGACGCGACCGACCTCGCGGCGCTGCCTCAGCAGGCCCAGGACTTCCGCCGTCGCGCGCGGATCGTCGACGCCACGGTGCGTGAGATGGCCGAGCACGGCTATGGCCAGGCGACCGTCGCGGCGATCGCCGAGCGGGCCGGTGTCTCGCGGCGCGCGTTCTACACCACCTTCTCGAGCAAGGACGACGCGCTGATCTGGGCCTACGACGCCGCCGCGGCCTACGCCATGCCGCAGATCCTGCACGCGCTGCGCGCCGAGCGCGACTGGGAGCGGGGGACCGCCGCCGCACTCGCGACCTACCTCGCGATCCTTGACTGCGACCACGCCTGGGCGCTGGCGTGCCTGCGTGAGGTGCCGGCAGCCGGCGAGCGCGTGCGGACCGCGCGCGATGCCGTGCGGGCGCCGTTGCTGGCGGCCTTGCAGGAGCGGATCGCGAGCGAGGCGACCGCCGGCGTGGGCGTCGGCACGGTCGTCACCGCGCTGGACGCGATCGCCGTCGATGGCCTACGCCATCGGCCCGAACAGCCTTTGTGGGAAAGGCGTCAGGAGCTTGCGAGCTTCGCGCTGGCGCCGTTTGTCGAGGGCACGCCGGCGGTGTCGACCGACGTGGCGGCGGTCAGCGAACCGCCCGACGCCGGGGAGATCGACGCGCTGGTCGAGGCCGGCCCGGCGGGGCGGGTGGAGCTCGACCTGCTGGTGCGCGCGGCGATCGCGCGGCGGGACGGGCCGACGCTGTGGCAGGCGGTCGTGCGGCTGCAACGGCGGCGGGCGGCCGGCGACGGGTCCGCGTTCGAGGAGGACTTGGTCGCCGAGGCGCTCGACGCGCTGGAGGACGCGTGGTTCTTCGGGCTGCCGATCGCCGAGCCGGGAAGCGCGACGCCGGCCGGGATCTCGGAGACCGACATGCTCTACCTGCGCTACGTCGCCGCCCATCCGGGCAGCAGCGGCGAGCAGATCCGTCGTGGCCTGGCGGTGGCGCATCTGTCACAGGTGAATCGCTCGCTGCAGCGGTTGGAGGGCCACGGGGTGGTGGTGCGTGAGCCGGGTCGTGGGCGCGCAAACGCCTGGGGCCTGACCGCCGTCGGCGTCGCTGCGATGCGGGCGGCAAGTCGCAGCTGAAGCTCGGCGCGAGGAGCGCCGAAGTCATCTCTTCTCCCTCCTTCGTCTGAAGGATTCGTGACGTAAAAGCTTGACTTCGGACATCGGCCCGTTTACGGTCTCGACCACATCGGGTCACCACGTCCTCACGGGGCGGGCGGTGAGCCGAACGGGCGGTCGCGGGAGAGCGGCCACCGGGTCAAGAAGCAACTGCTGGAGGAGACGACGTGTCCGCTGGACCTGTTCGCAGGGCCTCGATGGCCCCTGCCGTGATGGAGGCTGAGCCCGAGGTCGCCGCCGGTGCCAAGAGCCGGCGCTGCGGTCACGCCTACGGGCTGCCGACCCAGCGCGACCGGCTGGTCGCGGCGATGGGGGAGCTGGCCGCCGAGGTCGGTCCATCCACTGTCGGCGTCCACCACGTCTGCCAGCGGGCGGGCGTCTCGCGCCGCACCTTCTATGAGATCTACAGCGACCGCGACGCCTGCTTCCTCGACGCGGTCGGCGAGGCGCAGCGCCGGCTGGTCGCGCACGTCGCCGCGGCGGTCGCCACCGCGGGGCCGGAGTGGGAGGACCGCGTGGTCGCCGCGACCCGCACGCTGGTGGCCGCGCTCTGCGCCGACCGGATTCTCGGCCACCTCTGCGTCGTCGCGCCGCTCGCCGGCGGCCAGGACGCGCTGGCGCTCCGGGCCGCGGCGATGGACGAGATCGCCGAGCTGCTCGGCACGCCTCCGCAGGTCGACGTGCCCGCCGACCTCGTCCTGGCCGCGGCGCTCGGCGGCGTCTGGGAGCTGCTGCGCCACTTCCTCACCGACGACGTCGCCGAGGAGCAGGTGACGACCGCGGCGATCAACGCGCTGCTCGCGCCCTTCGTCGGCCGCCGGCGCGCCGCGACGCGCGCCCAAGCGCCCGCCGACGCCGTGACCTTCGTCACCCGCTGGACGCCCAGCGTCCCCGAGGCCAACGGCAACGGCCTGATGCTGACCGAGCTGACGCGTCAGACGCTGACGTACCTCGCCGAGCACCCAGGCGCGACCAACATCGAGGTCGCCCGGGCCGTCGACGTGCGGCACGAGAGCCAGATCAGCCGTCATCTCGGACGGCTGGAGTCCGCGGGGATCGTCGTGCGCCGCAAGGAAGGGCGTAGCAACGCCTGGCGGCTGACGGCGCGGGGTCACGAGGCGGCGCACGCGCTGCAGAAGGGCTCGTGATGACCCACCAACTTTCAACTGCGCCTGACCACCAACGGAGGACCCATTCGATGAGCCACCTTGCCGCCCAGCCTCCCGCGACCACTGCGTCCGCGTGGCCGGGGATGTCCGTCGTGCGCCTGTTGATCGCCACGGTCGCCGTGCTCGGTGCGCTTTTCGCCGTGGCCGGCCAGGCGCAAGCGGCCACCGCCTATGAGCATCTGGGCAGCTTCGCCTCCGGGCCCGGAGCCGGCGATGGAGAGTTGGACGCTCCGAAGCGGGTAGCGGTGGACAGCGCTACCGGCAACGTGCTGGTGGTCGATCAGAACAACGATCGAGTCCAGGTGTTCGCGCCCGACGCTTCGGGAGGCGCCGCCTTTCTGACGCAGTTCGGCGCCGGGCAGCTGGACCAGCCGTACGGCATCGCCATCGACCAGGACAACGGCGACGTGTTCGTGTCCAGCGCCGCCAACAACCGGATCGTCAAGTTCACCACCGACGGCGCCGCCACCCCCACCTACACGGCTGACGGCGGCTTCACCAGTCCAGCCCAAGGAGCAGGGGCCGGCGAGGTCGGCTCGTTCGCGTCGCCGCTGGCCTTCGATCAGGACACCAACCGTCTGCTGGTCGGCGACACAGCCGACAACGACATCCGCCGCTTCGAGGCGGACGGCACCCCTGACGCCTACGCAACCGCCTTCAACGGCGCCGACTCCGGCACGGCCTTCACCCAGGTCAAGGACCTGGCCGTCGATGACGACGGCGATGTGCTGGTGGTCGATGGCGAGCGGGTTGAGCGGTTCGCTGACGACGGCACCCACACCGCGGCCCTCACCGGGACACCGGCTACCCCGGACACGGTCACCGCCGTCCCCGGCACCGGCGAGGTGCTGGTCGGTCACAACGGCTTCCTCTTCGAAGCGGCCATCTACCGCTACACCGGCGACGCCTACGTCGATACCTACCGCCCGGGCGACGGCAGCTTCGACGGCGCCCTCGGCGGCTTGGCGGTCTCCGCCGGCGCCAACCAGCGCCTCTACGCCTCGACCGGTCCCGACGCCAATGGCTTCGGTGTCGGCCTGACCAGCGTGCAGACCTACGAGGTCTTCCAGGTGCAGGCGCCGATCGTCGCATCGACCTCCGTCAATCCAAGCGAGATCGGCGCTCATCTCAGCGCGAGCATCAACCCCAACCGGGTGGCAGCCACCTACCAGTTCGAATACGGCGAAACCGCTGCCTACGGAAAGCGCTTCCCGCTCCCCCCGGCGAGCATTCCCGCCGGCGCGAACCCGGTCACGGTGGCCCGAACCATCGGTGGGCTCGAGCCCGGCACGACCTACCACTACCGGGTGGTGGCCACCAATGCCGGTGGTACGACCGACGGTCCAGACCAAACCTTCACCACGAAGACGCCGGGCTCAGCCGGTGAGCAGCCAGGCAACGGGCGTGTCTACGAGGAGGTGACGCCGGTCAACCGAAACGGCGTGTCCCCGGACATCCGCCGACCGGTACTGACCACCCCTTCGGGTGACGCGGTCGCCTACTCCATCCCCGGCGCTCTGCCCAACAGCCCGACCAGCACGATCTTCGCCTGGGCTGTCGCTCGGCGTGGGGACTCATGGGATTCGAAGTCCGCTGAGGTCGCGCAGACTGCCCCAGACGGTGGGATCCGGGGCAAGCTGGTCAAGGGATTCTCGTCTGATCTTCGGCGGGTGCTGACCCTCAGTGAGCGCGCGTTGACCCCGGGCGCCATCGAGGGCGGGTCGAACGTCTACTACAAGGACACGCTCACAGGTGACGTGTCGCTGGCGGCGACCTATGCGGACAAGTCGTTCGTGAATGACTTTCTCTCGTACTTCGCGCAGCCGGTCTTCGCGTCCAGCGATCTGAGCACCTTTGCGTTGATGACCAACAAGGCCATTGCCCCGGGCGGCGCGCCCTTCGCGCAGAATGCATTCGAGTATCGAGGCGGGGCATTTGCGCTCGCCGGGGAAGTGGACGGGTCCGCGCCCGCCGGCGGCAGCTCGCTCGAAGGTAACGGCAACAATGCACTCGCCAACCGGATGTCAGTCGATGGGCGCCGGCTCTTCTTCTACACGGAGGAGAACTCCGCCCAGGGAAAGCTCTGGATGCGCGAGGACGGTGTTCGCACCGTGCCCATCTCCGTGTCCCAGCGAGCGGGCGAGGTGGGCGTGGTCAAGCGCGTTGGCTTCGTCGGCGCGAACCGCGACGGAAGCCAGGTGTTCTTCAAAAGCGAAGACCCGCTGACCGATGATTCGCCTACCGGCGTATATGGGCTCTACCGCTATGACGTCGAACATGACCAGCTCACCGACCTGACCGCCGGCGCCCCTAGCCCGACACCGGGCACCGTTTACCCCACCGGTCGGGTGTACGACGTCACCGATGACGGAGTTGTCTACTTCGGCTTTCCGACCGGCGTACTGCCCGGCGATCCCAATCCTTACAACGCGATTGTCACCAGTCTGTTCGTTGCGGACGAAGCAGGCACCCGCTACATCGGGCTGCCTGACGACAGTCTTCCGCCCGCCTTCCACACCAGCCCCAACGGCCGCTACCTCAGCTTCCCCACCAACGGTGACGCCTGGGAGTACGACCGTATTGATGACCAGCTGTCGTGTGTCAGCTGTCAGGCCGATTCCCCCGGTGGCAATCGCCCTTCGCGCTTTCCTTCACCAGACAGGATCTTCACCCAGCGCGAGCAGACCGTGCTCGACGACGGACGCGTCTTCTACACGAGTGAGGAGGCTCTCGCCCCCGCCGACACCAACGGGCGATCGGACGTCTATGAGTGGGACCCCGATACGCACCGCAACCGGCTCATCACCCCTGGAACCGCCGACTCAAACGCGCGTCTGTTCACGGTGACGCCCGACGGCCGCAGCGTGTTCTTCGACACCGATCAGCGCCTTGTCGGCCAGGATCGTGACGACATTCCCGATCTGTACGTCGCGCGGGCCGGAGGCGGCCTGCCCTCGCAGTCAGCGGCCGCCGGGGTCACGACGTGTGCCGGCGACCAGTGCCAGGGACCGCCGACCGTCACGCCTGCACCTACGAACGTAGCCTCCGAGGGCGTCGGTCCCGGGAACGCCCAGGTGGCGCCCCGGCCCGCCCTGCAGGGTGGAAGGCTGTCCGCGGCCCAGGCCCGCCTGCTGGCTGCCGGAGGCACAGTGCGCCTGAAGGTGAAGGTCAACCGTGCCGGCACCGTGACCCTGCGGGCTACCGCAAGGCTCGGCGGCAAGACGCGGCAGATCGCCGCCACCTCTGCACAGGCGCAGCGAGCCGGGACCGTGTCCCTGTCGCTCCGGCTGAGCAAGGCCGCAAGCGCAGCGCTGCGCAAAGATCGGAGACTGAGCGTGTCTTTGACGCTGCGGTTCGGGCTTGCGCAAGCGCGTTCCCAGTCGCTGACCCTGAGGGCCGCGAAGCGCGCCAAGCGTGCGTCCGTCCTGGCCACCGTCCCCGCGAAGCACAAGGAGTCCAAGTGATTACCGCTGTCCGCACCATCGGGCGCAGCGTCGTCCTTTCCATTGTGTTCCTGTTCGTCGTCTCAGCCTCTGCGCAGGCGGCGTTCCACATCACCTCGTTCGGAGGGTCAGCGACCGATCCGGCAGGTGATCGGAGCAGCCAAGCGGGCGCACACCCGGACGTTCGAACGCGATTCACGTTGAGCACACGCAACGAGAACGGTGGCGAGCGCACCGACGGTTCCTTGCGCAACGCCGACGTCGAATTGCCCCCCGGCTTGACCGGCGACCCCACCAAGACCGACGTGTGCGAGAACGACGAGTTCTACAACGAATCCGTCATGTGCTCAGCTGAGAGTCAGGTCGGGGTGCTGACCCTTCGAAACCCGAGTATCAACCCGGTGACGCTTGCGATCTATCGCAGGCCGACCCCGCTCGGCTCGGTGGCGCAGTTCGCCACCAACTTCAACGGGGTCATCGTCGCTCTTGATGCCAAGGTCCGCGTCGGATCGGATGGTCAGTACCGCGTCGTCATCTCGTCCATCGACACAGCCATCTCGATCCCCCTGAGCGAGATCGACGTGGTGCTGTGGGGGGTGCCGGCGGACCCCAGCAACGACGACCAGCGTGTTGGCGCCGGGCTCTTCGGAAACGTCCCCGGGCCGGGCTCCTCGACGCCAAGCAACGCCCAGCGTGCCGCGTTGATCCTTGCGCCCACCTCCTGCCCCGCGCAGGCGTTGAGCACAACGCTCATCGCCACCGCCTGGGAAGAGCCGAACAGCGTTCAAACCGCGTCGTTTGACCACGACTTCGAGGGCTTCCCGATCCGCACGGAGGGCTGTGGGCGGCTTGCCTTCACGCCGACCGTCCAGATCACGCCTGACAGTCGGACCCCCGACGCACCCACCGGGCTCCGGGTCAAGATCCACAACCCTCAGAACGTCGGCAACCCGGACGGGCTCGCCAACGCCCAGCTGCGCGACGTGACCGTGCAGATGCCGGAAGGGCTGACCATCAATCCGGGCTCGGCAAACGGGCTGCAGGCGTGCTCGGACCAGCAGCTCGGCCTCGGTGGCAACGGGGCTGCGGACTGTCCGGAGGCTTCGAAGCTGGGCACCGTCACCGCGAGATCTCCCGTGCTGGAGGAGCCCATCGAAGGCAACATCTATCTGCGCTCACAAGCCTCCGACAACCCGGAGTCCGGTGAGATGTTCCGCATTGCCCTGGTCCTCAAGAACGACGACCGCGGCGTGCTGGTCAAGCTGCCGGGCGCGCTGCGCGTCAGCGAAAGCACCGGCAGGATCACCGCTTCGTTCAAGGACAATCCCCAGCTCCCGGTCGAGGACATCGCGCTGGACTTCAAGTCCGGTGCGCGGGGCCCGCTTGTGACCCCGGCGGAGTGCGGTTCGAAGTCCATCGCCGCCAACCTGGTCTCTTGGGCGGGGCAGAACGTCGATCTCACCAACGACTTCGGCGTCGACTGCACCTCGGGCCTTGGAGGCTTCGCTCCCGGCCTCAAGGCTGGAACGGTCAGTCCCACCGCCGGGGCGTTCTCGCCGCTGAGCGTGAACATCACCAAGCCCGACGGCAACGCCGCGGTGAATGGGCTGCGCATGGATCTCCCCACGGGTCTGCTGGCCAAGCTGAAGGGCAACCTCAACACGCAGGTCGGCACGGTCACCGCGTTCGCCGGCCCGGGGTCCAGCCCCTATGCGCTGCCCGGCCAGGTGTACCTGGAGGGTCAGTACGGGGACGCGCCGTTCTCGCTGCGGGTGGTGGTGCCGGCGAAGGCCGGGCCGTTCGACCTCGGCGACGTCGTGGTGCGCCAGAAGATCTACGTCGATCCGATCACCGCGCAGGTGACGGTGGTCAGCGATCCGCTGCCGACGATCGTCAAGGGCGTGCCGGTGCGGTTGCAGCGCCTGGACGTCAACATCGACAAGGCCGGGTTCATCATCAACCCGACCTCATGTGCGGCCAAGACGATCACCGCCACGCTGAGCTCGGTGGCGGGCCAGTCGGTGCCGATCACCAACCGCTTCCAGGCCACCGACTGCGCCGACCTGGAGCTCGAGCCGAAGCTCGACCTCACCTTGTCCGGCAAGGGCCAGACGACGGACGGCAAGCATCCGGCGGTGACGGCGAGCCTGACGCAGAAGGCGGGTCAGGCGAACCTCAAGAAGGTGCGCGTGGCGCTGCCGCTGGCGCTGGCGCTCGATCCCGACAACGCCAACGGTCTCTGCGAGTTCGCCGATGGCTCCAAGGCGACGCCGACGTGCCCGAAGAACAGCATCATCGGGACCGCGACGGCGATTTCGCCGATCCTCGACGAGCCGGTGAGTGGGCCGGTGTACTTCGTCAAGAACATCCGCAAGGACCCCAAGTCAGGGCGTGACATCAAGACGCTGCCCAAGCTCGTGCTGCCGCTGGTGGGGCAGAACGGCGTCAAGCTCACCCTTACGGGCACGAGCGACGTCGAGGACGATCACCTGGTGACGACGTTCGACAACATCCCCGACGCTCCGGTGAGCAGCTTCAAGCTGAACATCATCGGTGGCAAGGGCGGCATCCTGACCGTCTCGGGCGCCGACATCTGCAAGGCGACGCAGATCGCCAATCAGCAGGTCGACGGCCAGAACAACAAGCAGGCCGACGCCGACGTCTACATCCAGACCCCGTCGTGCCCGACGAAGGTCTTGTCCAAGAAGGTCGGCAAGACGTCGGTGACGCTGAAGGTCGGCGGCCTCGGCGCCGGCAAGGTGACGGTGACCGGCAAGGGCATCAGGAAGACGACCAAGACCATTACCAAGTCCACGGTCGCGACGATCACCGCCAAGCGGACCAAGGGCAAGCCCGGCAAGGTCACGGTCTCCTTCGACCCGGCCGGCCCGGCCAAGGCGCGCAAGGCCACCAAGTAGGGCAACGACAGAGCGGGCGGTGGCCACGGTGGCCGCCGCCCGCCTCGTCTCGTCTCGGGTTGCCGCCGGCGCCACGATGGGCGACGATCCGCCCATGCCCTACGACGAGTCCTTGGCCGCACGAATCAGGGAGCTCGTCGCGTCCGAGCCCGGCATCGTCGAGAAGCGCATGTTCGGCGGCCTGGCGTTCCTGGTCGACGGCAAGATGTCGGTAGGCGCCAGCGGCTCAGGCGGCCTCATGGTCCGCGTCCCACCCGAGGAGACCGACACGCTCCTCGATCGCCACCAGCCATACGCCGAGCCCTTCATCATGCGCGACCGCCCGATCGACGGCTGGCTGCGCGTCGCCGCCGAAGGCGTCAAGACCCGTCGCCAGCTCGAGCCCTGGGTCTCACGCGCTGTTGCCTACGCGCGGTCGTTACCGGCGAAGTCGTAGCTGAGCCCCAGGTTGGTCAGGACTCTTGACCAGCCGTGAGACTGGCGTCCCGGTCGTCGGGTCGCCAAGCGCCGCCGCGTGTCGGTGACTACGAGATCGCGAGCTTCGCGGAGCACGGCCTTGCGCTGACCCGGATTGGCGCGCAACGCCGTGGAGATCGCCGCGAGCCCGAGGCCGGTGGTGAAGGCCTTGGAGGGGGCGAGGTCGTGGTTGAGGACGGAGAGCAGCGCGTGGGTCAGTTGAGGGCTGGCGGCGATGCGGCGCTGGATCTCGCCGATGACCAGCGGTGTCGTGCCCGCCGCGCCCGCGTCGTTGGCGTACCAGTACATCTCCCAGGCGTCCTCGTCGCGCCAGGACCACCATTCGCTGAGGATGCGGTCGGCGGTGTCCGCGTCCTGCGATGCCGCCGTCTGGACGGCGGCGGCCAGCATCGTAGATTGCCGCAGCGCGTCGGAGATGCCCTGGCCGGGCGTGGGGTCCTTGAAGTGGCCGGCGTCGCCGAGCAGCACCCATCCCGGCCCGGCCGACTCGCGGAAGAAGCCGTGCCAGCGCGACATCATCTGGACCGGCCCGACGCGGCGCGCGCCGGCGAGCGTCGCCTGGAGTTCGGGCCAGCCAGCCACACCCTTCGCCCATGCCCCCTCGCGGTCGCGGCGTACCTCGTCGCGGCGGCTCATCGAGATGCCAAGGGCGACCATGAAGAGGTCGGAGTCCGTGGGGCTGGCCAGGAAGACGTGGTCGCCGATCTTGCCCAGCCGCACGTGGTCGGTCGCGGATGCGACACCCTCGAGGTAGGTCCAGACGAACATGCGGCCCGGCGGCGTCTCGTGGTACTTGCGGGCGCCAACGAGGTCGGCGATGGTCGAGCGAGCGCCGTCGGCGCCGACGGTCAGCGGCGCTCGCAGCTCGCCCTTGGTCGTGTGCACCCCGACGACGCGGCCACCGGTCTGGATCAGCCCCGACACCGCGGTCTGCGTGCGCACGTCGGCGCCTGCAGCGGCTGCCGCGTCGAGCAGGATCGCGTCGAGCGTGACCCGGCGCACGTTGACCATCGGCGCGCCCACCATCTGGCTGATCCCGTTGAGCTCGATGCGCTCGCCGTCGAGCTGCATGGTCCCGTGCTCGATCGCCGGAGCGACATCCAGCACCTGGTCGAGGACGCCGAGGCGGTCGAGGATCTTCACGCCGGTGGGCTGCACGCCGTGCGTCGATGGCGTATCGCTGGGGAATCGTGCACGATCTACGACGCAGACCTTCATGCCGGATCGGGCGAGGAGCGTCGCGAGCGGTGCGCCGGCACAGCGGCCGCCCACGATGATGACGTCGAAGTGCGCGGCCACTCATAACGACGTTATAATGCTGTTCTTGCCTCGTCAAGCAGCACCAGTTACAAGCGACCTCCGCGCCCGGCTCCTGGATGCCGCGCGTCGCACGCTCGAGGAATCCGGGCCCGAGGCGCTGCAGGCGCGCAGCCTCACCGCCGAGGTCGGTATGTCCACGCAGGCGCTCTACACGCACTTCGGCGGCATGCCGGGGCTCTTACACGCGCTCGCCGAAGATGGCTTCGCCCGCTTCGCTCAGCACGTCGACGCTGTGGTCGAGACCGACGATCCCGTCGCCGACTTCTTCAGCAAGGGCATGTCCTACTGCGAGTGGGCGCTGACCCACCCGCACCACTACCGCCTCATGTTCGGCTTGACCGGCGGGCGTCCGCGCCCACAAACCGGGTTCGAGCTGACCAGGACCGGCACGCCGCCCACGTTCCCGGAGGGCCGGGCTGCGACCGAGGTCCTCGTTCAGGCGCTGGAGCGCGTCAAGGACGCGGGGCGGATCCGGCCGGTCGAGTCCGTCGTCGTTGCCGGTCAGTTCCTCAGCGCCACCCACGGCTATGTCCTGCTCGAGATCGCGGGGTCCTTCGGCCACGAAGGCCAGGGCATCGAGGTCATCGCCCAACTCGTGATCAACCTGATGGTCGGGCTGGGCGACAGCCGCGAGGCCGCCCAGCGCTCGCTGCTTGCGTCAAGCCGCGCGCGGAGTGTCTAACGCCCCGACGCGCAGGGAGCGCGGCGTGTCGCTGTCACCGGCGCCGTCGGCTCACGCCCCGGCCGCATCGCGCAGGACGTCGGTCGCTCGGTAGTGCACATTTCGGCTGCGCCCTTCCTGCACGAGCAGCCCGGCGTCTGCCAGACGGCGGAGGTCGCCGGTGGCGGTGGCCGGTGAGACATCCGCCTCTCGGCCATAGGCCGTGCGATCCGTGCGTCCGAACAGTGCTTGCTCCAGGGCGATCGTCAACCGATCGGGCCAGCCCCGCTGCACGACCAGCGCCTCGAGCCGGCCCCAGCGACGACCCGCGTCTTCGATCAACGCCAGGCGTTGGTGGGCCTGGGCGAGGTGCGCGTCGATGCAGAAGCGTACCCAGGAGCTCGCGTCGCGCTCTGGCTGGTAGCTGCCGCCTTGCACGGCCCGCAGCGCGTTGTAGTAGTCGCTGGTGTGATCTCCCAGGTACTGCTCGATGCTGGCCAGGTCGGGAGCGAGGAGGCCTTCGCGCGCGAGGACGAGCGACTGGACGATCCGCGACACCCGCCCGTTGCCATCCGTGAACGGATGGACCGAGACCACATGGAGGTGCGCCATCGCCGCCCGCACGACCACGTGGGCGTCGCGGTCCCCGTCGCGAAGCCAGGCGACGACCTCCTCCATGAGCGGTGCGACCTCCTCCGGACCCGGGGCGCGGTAGGCGATGGTGCCGTTGCCCCCGGTGACGGAGATGCCTTTGCCGCGCCAGCGTCCCGGCTCGGCCGACCAGTCGAAGAAGGACGCGTCGAAGTGCAGGTCCTTGATCGTCCGGTCGCACCAGTGAAACGTCGGGTCGTCAGCCATGACCACCACGTGGTCCATCGCACGGGCGTAGCACGACACCGCCATCATGTTGCTGTCGCTCGGGTCGACCGGCTCGTGACCGTCGATGAGGGTCAGGGCTTCCGCTGCGGAGACCGAATACCCCTCGATCGCCGTCGAGCTGCCGACATCGGCGGCGCGAAAGCTCCGGCGCAGAGAGCCCATCCAGCGGACCGGTTGGCCCGCTTCGTGGCCGAGGCGTTGGCGTAGCTCATCCAGCTCTCCGAGCTTGCGCGTTGAAGCCGCCGACAGGTTGGGTGTCGCGAACAGCATTAAGCGAATATACGACTAAACGCAGATTCGTGCAATCGATGCCAACCTCTCGCCGCGAGGTGCCCGCGCTCACGCCCGTCCTGCACATGCTGGAAGATGCCGCCATGCAACAGATCGCCGACGACGTCTGGCACGTCCCACTAGCACCGCGCAACTCGGTCAACGCCTACATCTTGGGCGATGTCTTGATCGACGCGGGCCACAAGGTGATGGGTGGGAAGGCGGTCGCCGCGGCGCGGGCGCGCGGGGTGACCTCGCACGCGCTGACGCACGCGCATCTCGACCACGCGGGCGGCTCGCCGCGGGTCATCCGCGAGCTGGGGCTCGACGGGCTGGCCGTCGGCGCGCTCGATGCGCCGGCCGTCCGCGATGGTGGCAGCGAGCCGCCGCCGCACGTGGCGGGGCCGCTGCAGGGCATCGCGCGCTTGATCGGGCGCTTCCCGGCCTCGCCGGTCGCGCGCGAGCTGCGCGAAGGCGATCTCATCGGGCCGGGCTTCGTCGTGCTCGACGTCCCCGGCCACTCGCCGGGGCACATCGCGTTCTGGCGCGAGTCCGATCGGCTGCTGATCGCCGGCGACGTGTTCTTCAACATGAACCCGCTGACCACGGTCCCGGGGCTCCGCCAGCCGCTCAAGGCGCCGACGTCCGACCCCGCGCTCAATCGCCGCTCGATGCGCCGTATCGCCGAGTTGGAGCCGAAGATCGTCGGGTTCGGGCACGGGCCGGTCGTGCAGGACGCGGCGGCGAAGCTGGCCGCGGCGGTGGCGAGGCTCCCGCGGGAGTAGCTGGTCGCTGCTGATCAGCGCAGTAAGCGATCGAGCTGGATCGGGCGCGCCGCGGCCATGGCATATGTGTTGTCGTGTACGGCGACCTCGCGGGTCCGCTTGTCGATGCGGAGCCGTGCGCGTCGCGCCCAGTCCGGGGCGATTCCCAGCAGGATGAAGTCGTGCGGGCGTCCGCGCGAGACCGCGTAGACGCCAAGCAGCAGCCCTTTTCGCGTGACGCGTGGCGTGGCGTCGCAGGCCAGCGACCCGTCGTGTGCCCGGATCATGCAGGTGGCGCGGCGCAGGTGGGTCAGCCACACCGCGCCGTGGGACGTCTCGATCCGGTGCGCGTCCTCGAATGCCACGTCAGCCGGGGCACCGAGCGATGCCAGGACCTTCTTCTGCAGCGCCTGCGGCACCCGCCCCGGCGTTCCGCGCGCGGCGCCGATGGCCTGGCGCAGCGCTGCGCGGGCCGCACCGGGCGGTGCCGTTCCCGCCTCGCGCTGCAAGAGATCCCATGAGGTCGTCGGTGGTGCCCCGGACGCCGCACCGTCCCCGCTACCGCCGGACGTGCGGACCACGACGACGCCCGCCATCGCCGCCACCAGCAGCGCCACCACCATCATCTTCGACATCACGCCACCTCCATGCTTCGTAGGTCGTGTGGTTCTCGGCCGCGCGGCTGCGGGGTGGC